>NZ_JBFEFH010000030.1:0-79363 GCF_040717455.1 Tautonia sp. JC769 | reverse complement strand
GAAGCCGATCCTGCTGATGTCGCACCTCGACGTGGTCAGGGCCGAGCGAGGCACGGAGGGCGACTGGACCTACCCGCCCTTCTCGGGCACCGTGGCCGACGGCTTCATCTGGGGCCGAGGCGCCCTCGACGTGAAATGCGGCGTCCTCGGGCTGATGGAGGCCGTCGAACGGCTGCTGTCCGACGGTTTCCGCCCGGCGAGCGACGTGTACCTCGCATTCGGGCACGACGAGGAAATCGGCGGCCGGGAGGGCAACCTCCGGATCGCCCAGGAGCTGCGACGTCGCGGCGTCCGCTTCCGATTCGTCCTGGACGAGGGCGGTGGGGTGACGGAGGGGATCATCGACGGGATCGCCGCGCCGGTGGCCTTCGTCGGCATCGCCGAGAAGGGATACGCCACGGTCGATCTGCATGCGATCGGCCCGGAGGGGCACTCCTCGATGCCGCCGCCCCACACGGCCGTCGGCCGCCTCTGCTCGGCGATCGACCGGCTCGAGGCCCACCCGTCCCCCAGCCGGATCGACGGCGCCACGGCGGCGATGCTCGACTACCTCGGGCCGGAGATGCCCTGGCCCCGCCGCGTGGCACTCGCCAACCGTTGGCTTGCAGGCGGCCTGATCGCCCGGCAGTTCTCGGGCAAGCCGTCGCTCAATGGCCTGATCCGCACGACGAGGGCGGCGACCGTCATCCGAGGCGGCGAGACCCCCAACGTCCTGCCCGCCCGCGCTTCGGCGACGGTCAATGTCCGGCTCCTGCCCGGCGAGAGCGCCGAGACGGCCTTCGACCGCATCCGGGCCCTCCTCGCCGGCGAGGGCGTCTCCTGCCAGCTCCGGGCGACGCTCTCGGAGCCCTCGAGGGTCTCGTCGGTTGACTCGGACGGGTTTGGGGTGCTGCATCGGACGATCGCCGAGGTTTACCCCGGTTCGGTCGTCGCGCCGGGCCTCTCGATGGTCGCGACCGACTCGCGCCACTATGCGGCGATCGCCGACGACATCTACCGCTTCCTCCCCCTCCGCGTCACCGCCGACGACCTGGAGCGGATCCACGGCACCGACGAGCGGATCGCCGTCGACGACTATGCCGCCCTGATCGGTTTCCTCGCCCGGCTGATCCAGAACGCCTCGGCCCCGGGGGCATCGGGTGTCGCCGGGCCATCGACGACGACGGGGGAGGCTGGCCGATGATCGGGATCCCCCCGGATGAGCACCGCGAGCGGCTTGGACGCCTGCGGGACGCGGTCGCGGAGGCCGGACTCGACCTGTTCCTGGTCTCCTCTTTTGACAGCATCTACTACCTGACCGGGTCGGGCTTCGAGCCCCTCGATCGGCCGTTCTTCCTGCTGGTCGAGCCGACCGGAGGCCGGGAGCCGGTGCTGCTCGTCCCTCGCCTCGACGAGCAGCACATGCGCAAGGCCGGGCACGTCATCGGCGCGATCAGGACCTACCGGGAATCCCCCTCGCCCGAGGGCCGGCGGTGGATCGACGTCCTCCGAGGACTGATCGGGCCGGCGCACCGGGTCGGCGTCGAGCCGACCCTCCCGCTGGGCATCGTCGATGAGATGCCCGATCAGGCCCTGGTCGTCGCCCCGCTCGTCGAGCGGCTCCGCCTGGTCAAGTCGCCAGCCGAGGTCGCGATGATCCGCCGGGCGGCCTGGTATGCCGACCGGGGTGTCGAGCGGCTCCTGGCCGCCTCATACCGGGGGGCGACGGCCGCGGAGTGTTTCGCCCAGTCGGGCGGCCTCACCCGGGCGATCCTCCGGGACCTTGATGACTTCGAGCCGCTCACGACCCGGGTCCTGATGGCGACCTGGGCCGCCCCGAGGAGCGCCCAACCGCACTCGATCCCTGACCTGAACGACCGGCTCGGGCCGGGGCCTCACGTCGCCCTGGCCTTCCACCGGATCAACGGCTATGCCGCCGAGAGCGAGCGCACCTACTTCACCGTCCCCCCGAACGCCGAGCAGAGGCGCGTCTTCGGGGCGATGAACGAGGCGCGACGACTCGCCTTCCGGACGATCCGCCCCGGCCTCCCGTGCGGCGAGCTGGACATCACGGTCACCGAGTTCCTCCGCGCCCGGAGTTTCGAAGGCGAAGCATGCCGGCTCCACCGCCTCGGGCACGGGATCGGCCTCGGCAACCACGAGGCCCCCTGGCTGGCCGAGGGGAGCGACGACGTGCTCTCCGAAGGCATGGTCGTCAGCGTCGAGCCGGGCATCTACGTGTCGGGCGGTGGCGACGGCCGGGGGGGCTACCGGCACTCCGACACCGTCCTGGTGACGGCCGACGGATGCGAACTCCTGACCCAGCACCGCGACGACATCGACTCGCTGACCATTCGCGGCCCGAAGCCCCTGGCCCGGCTCCGCGGTGCGGCCCTTCGCAGGTTCATGCGCCTCGGCCGCAAGGCTGTCCACGCCCGCTCCCTCGGCCCGCTCCCCGCGGCCTCCGCCGGGGAAAATGCCCGATGATCGCGGGTCGAATTGCCCTCAACCGCCCGAACGATTGTCCCACGAACCGGAGAATCACACTTGCAAACGCTCATCGAACGGGCCCATGCGCGACGGCCCGCCGACACGGCGGCGGAGCACCTCGAGCTGCGTCGGCGGATGGCGAGGCCGCAGCGGCACCGCCTGCTGCACGGGTACCCGCTGGCGGCGGCCATGCCCAGGCGGGATGACTCGGGCGACGGGGATCGCCTCGATTACCGGCCCGATCGGGGGCTGCTGATCGGCGTCCTCCCGCACCCGTTCTGCAACCCGGCCGTCGCGGGCTGCGGCTTCTGCACCTTCCCGCACGAGGCGTTCAGCGGCCGCAAGGCCGAGGCCGTCGTCGATCGCGTGATCCGAGAGATCGACCGGCGTGTCCAGGGGTCGCCCGCGATGGCTCGTCGTCGGGTCGCCGGCCTCTACTTCGGGGGAGGGACCGCGAACCTGACCCCACCACGCCCCTTCCGCGACCTCTGCCGAGCCTTGTCCAGGGCCTTCGACCTCTCTGAGGCCGAGGTGACCCTCGAAGGGGTACCTGCCGCATTCGTCAACCGCAAGCCGTCGCTGGCGGACATCCTCGTTGAGGAACTGGCCGCGCGCCATTACCGCCTGAGCATGGGCATCCAGACCTTCGACCTCGATCAGTTACGCCGCATGGGACGGCTCGGCTTCGGCGACGCGAATACGTTCGCCGAGGTCGTGCGCCTCGCCCATCAGCGGGGCTTCACCGCCTCGGCTGACCTGCTGTTCAACCTCCCCGGGCAGTCGCTCCATGCGATGCGAACCGACGTGCGCCGGGCCGTCGACCTCGGGCTCGATCACCTCGGCCTGTACCATCTCGTGATGTTCCCGGGGCTTGGCACCGCGTGGTCACGCGACCCCGCCCTCGTCGCCTCGCTCCCGCCGAACGAGATCGCCGCAGAGAACTGGCGAGATCTGCGGGGATTTCTGGAGGGATGCGGTTTCTACCAGGCGACGCTCACGAATTTCGAGCGGCAGGAGCATCGGGACCGCGATCGACGTTTCGTCTACGAGGAGTTCAGCTTCCGACCCGAGTCCCATGACATGATCGGGTTCGGCCCGGGCGGCATCTCGTTCGCCCAGCACGGCGACCGGGCCGTCAAATGGATGAACCCGGACGGATCGTCGGTGTACGCGACGGCGGTCGATCGGGGCGAACCGATCCACGACCGGGCCTTCTCTTACGGGCCTGATGACCTGCGCATCCTCTACATGACACGTCACCTGGCCGCCCTCCGGATCGACCGGGCGGTCTATCGCGATCGCTTCGGCAGTGACCCCATTTCGGATTTCCCGGCGCAGTTCGCCGCGCTGGAGAACGAACGCCTGGTGACGGTCGACTCCGGAGCGATCCGCCCGACAGTGCGGGGCATGTTCTACGCCGATTCGGTCGCCTCCCTGCTTGCCAGGCGTCGGCTTGGTCGAGAGTCGATCGCTGGCCTCGGGCCGACCGTGACGCCGATCGACGCCTCGAAACAGCACGACAATGCCTTCGGTCATATGTGACTTCAACCAGGCCGTGCCGCCGGGTCGCCTGCGATGAAAACACGTCCCGCTCCTTCGGGTCTCGGGCCGAGTCGATCTTCTATGACCGATGAATGGAGAATCTCGATGGAAGATCGTGCGGCAATCCTCGGTGCGTTGATCGGCCTCGGCGCACTCCTGATCATCGGAACCCTCGTGGGTGCCATCATCCTGCGTGCCGCCATCAGCCTCCGCAACAAATTGGCCGGCGGTCCCGAGACGCGCGATGCCGTCCCGGAACCGGCGATCGGCAAGGCAATGGGCATCACCTTCGTCGCGACGCTCGCCAACCTCATCGCCGGGTCCGGCGTCGAGCAGTTCGTGGGCGGGCTCGCGGCCCCATCGAGCGGCGAAGGCGGCGGATGGAACGTGATCGCTCAGCTCGTCTCGCTCCCGGTCGGCCTGCTCGTGATGGCGGGCATGCTCTCCTCGGCGTTGCCGACGACGTTCGTGCAGGCAATCGGCGTGACGATCTGTCACCTGATGATCTCGGTGATCCTCGGCGGCATCCTCCTCGCGATCGTCACCATCGCCCTCGGATGAGTCGAATTTCATCGGGGCATTGCACAGGCCCGCCAACCCCCCGAGCGAGCATGCCAGAACGCAAGGAACGAATCCCGCCAATCATGATGGTTTTTCGACATGAAGAGACACGAATTCACATAACCTCCATTATCGGACCCGCCGGCGCGATTGATGACTGCCATGGCCGGCGGTCCCCCTCGCAGCCCTCGTCGTCTCACCACACCAGCCCTTGGATCCTGATACGAAGCGGTCCGACTTAACGGTGGACTCCCGATCGCGGGGAGAAACGTGCCCGTAACCGGTAGTGCCATCGGCGTCCGGCCACCACGATGCAGGCCGGGAGTCATGAGGGCGACCGGTGCGTGACCTCAAGGCCGGAGGCCAGGAGAGTCATCAGGGCGGCCTGGCAACCGTTCCGGGAGTTCGGCCCCTTCCCGGATCCGATAGCCGGTTTCGGCCGAAAGGTCCCGGTAGCGGTCGATCCGACCCGACGGCCAGGAGACTTCGAGGAGGTCGAGGCGGGTCGAGTGTCCCAGACCGAAGTGGAGATTCGGGCCCGATGCCGACTGGTAGCTGCCGCCGCCGGCCTTCCAGTGGGTCTGGCGACGCCCCCCGGCCTCGACCGAGACCCTGGCCCCGATGGCATCCCGATTCGAGGGGCCGCCGACGAGTTGGAGCGTGACGGAGTGGCCGGCATCGGCGGTCCGATTGCGGAGGGCCGCCAGGGGGGCGTCCTGGGGGAGGAGGATCGCATCGAGCAGGCCGTCCTGGTCGAGATCGCCGACGGCCAGGCCCCGGCCGACGGTGCCGGACCGGAAGGGGGGGCCGGCGTGTTCGGAGGCGTCGACGAAGCGGCCGAGGCCGTCGCCGATCAGGAGCTGGGGCGGCATCGCATAAGGGAAGAGGGGGCGGAGGTCGTTGATATGACCATTCGCCTGGATCAGGTCGAGGTTCCCGTCGTTCTGCGCGTCGATCGGGGCGATGCCGAAGCCGAGCCGCTGGCGGGTGGCCCGGGCGAGGCCGGATTCGGCCGTCCGGTCGGCGAAGAACCCGCCGCCGAGGTTATGGTAGTACGTAGTCGCCTCGCCGTAGAAGTTCGTCACGAGGAGGTCGGGCAGGCCGTCGCCATCGAGGTCGGCGCAGGCCACCCCCATGCCCGCCTGGTAGCCCCCCTCGGCGTTCGCGGCGACCCCGGCCTGGAGCCCGTGCTCCTCGAACGTCATCCCTCCCCGATTGAGGAAGAGGAAATTGGCCGAGAGGTCGTTGGCGACATAAAGATCGATGGACTCGTTGCCGTCGAGGTCGGCGGCGACGACCCCGAGCCCCCGGCCGGCGACCCCGGCGATCCCGGATTCGGCGGTGACGTCCTCGAAGGCGCCGCCGACGTTGCGGAAGAGGTGGTCGGCCTGGGCATCGAAGAGTAAGGGATTGCAATAGCCGTTCGAGCCGGGAAGGTCAGGCAAGGGGCAGGCCTCGGGGTGCGTCTCGTCCCAATCGAGGTAGTGGCAGACGTAAAGGTCGAGCAGGCCGTCTCCGTCGAAGTCGGCGAAGGCCGCCGAGGTCGGCCAACCGCGATCTCCCCCGAGGCCGGCGGCCTCGGTCGCGTCCTCGAACGTCCCATCGCCGCGGTTGCGGTAGAGGGAGTATGAACGCCATCGAGTGATGAACAGGTCGGGATTCCCGTCGTTGTCGTAGTCGCCGACCGTGACGCCGTGGCCGTACCCCTGGTCGAACACGGCGATCCCGGAAGTCTCGGTCGCCTCTTCGAAGGTGCCGTCACCTTGATTCCGGAAGAGCCGGTCCCCGCCGGATCGATCGGACCCGGCGACCGGGGGGAAGTCGCCCCCCTGCACGGCGTAGATGTCGAGCCAGCCGTCGCCGTCGAAGTCGAGCAGGGCGACGCCCCCCCCCATAGTCTCGGGGAGGTGGTGTTGACTCGATCGGCCATTGCGATAGGTGAAGGTGAGCCCGGAACGGGCGGCATCGTCCTCGAACCGGACGCCGATCGGGTCGATCGATCGGGCCTTCCGGATCGATCCCCGATCCTTCGCGGAGGATCCGCCGACGTGCGAGGGCAGCAGATCCGCCAGCATCGCATTCCCCGATGCGGGACGGAGTGGGGGGCCGAGGCGATCGAGGGCGAGGCGGGCCTCCTGGCGTCCCGGGTCCCGGCTTCGGACGATCGCCCAGAAGGCCCTCGCCTCGAATCGCCGGCCGAGGGTCTCGGCCAACCTGGCCATGGTCGCAGCCTCGGCCCGGAGGTCGCCGCCGGACAATGACCGGTAACGATGCAAGGCCTCGTCGCGGTCGGCCTTGCGCCGGCGGAGTCGAGAGGCCAGGTCGAGGTCGCCGGACGTCACGGCCAGCTCGGCGAGCCGATCCAAGGCGGGAATCGCTCCCGGGCAGGCGTCGAGCAAGCGATCGAGCGCCCGGCGTTCCGCCTCGGTGTCGCCCAGGCGGGCTGCGTGCCAGGCCTCGATCCGGGGGGGGAGGCAGGGCGAGGCCGATCCGGCCGGGAAGTGACTCAGGGCGTCCCGGATCGAGTCGATCCGATGATCCGCGAGGCCCAGCTCCAGGGCCGATCGCCAGACGGCCGGGTCATCGGGGCGACGCTCCAGGCAGGCGTCGAGCCATCGCGACGCCTCCTCGAGGCGGCCGTCGCGGATGGCCAGGTTCGCCTGTCCGAGCCAGACCCGATCGTCGTCCGGCGCCAACCGGCCAGAGCGATCGAGGACGGCCCGTGCCCGCTCGACCGGGAACGGGTTGAGGTCGAGCACGAGGTGGCGCCTCAGGGTCGCGATCGCCTGGGGGGAGTCGGCCCCCTCAAGCTCCTCGTAATGCCCCCAGTTCGCTTCGAGCAGCGAACCGGCCTCTTCCAGCCGCTCCTGATGCCAGAGCAACTCGACCAGGAACTGGCGGAGCCCCGGGGCCGAGGGGCCCGGCCGGGCCAGCGCCGAGACGGCGACGGCCTCGGCCTCTGCGAATCGCCCCCGATCCATCTCGACGATGGCCCGGCCGAGGGCCGCCTGGCCGGCGAACGGGGAGCCCTGGGGGACCCGTCGCCAGGCCCTGAGGGCGGCCTCGACGTTGCCGAGGGCGTGCTCGCTCATCCCGAGGACGTAGTCGACCTCGCCGTTGGCCACCCAGGTCCCGGAGAGCCTGACCAGCCGGCCTCGGGCCGACGCGACCCGCCCGGCGTCCAGTTCGTGCCTCGCCCGCTCCAGCTCGATCCGGAGGTGGACGGCTTGCGCATGCCACCAGGTCGAGAAACCTGCCCCCGCGGCGACGGCAAAAATTAGAAAATACCAAAGATTTTTCGAGAATTTGAATCGAAACATCTCGAATGATCCGAATTTGCACTGGCCAGAAAATGATGGCCGTCATCCAAAAAATGTTTGACTCATTCTCTCGGCACGGCTAGAGACATGATGGTGTTCCCAAGACGGATGGTCCGTGACGCCAGTGGATATGCCAACAATTTCTATACAGCAACGCGTCCTGGCGTGCAACGACGAGCCGGTTGGGCGCATTGGCAGGAGAAGAACCTTGAAAAGCGAGCGGGACGGCACCACAAGGGGCGTTCGAATCGGCATCGGGCCACGTGTCGAGTCATGGGTGTTCGCCTGCCTTGTGGTTGTGGTTGCCGGTTGCGGGGACCGGAGCGGCTTGAACCTGGCGACGGTCCGCGGGACGGTCACCTACAACGGGAAGCCGGTCGATCACGGGCAGGTCGTCTTCATCCCGACCGAGGGGGTCGGCGGCCCGTCGGCGGTCGGCGAGATCAACGCGGACGGCTCGTACCAGATGAAGACCGCCGATTTCCAGGGCGCGGCCGTCGGCCGCCACCGGGTCACCGTCCACAGCCGGAGGCCACTCCGGCCGGAGGAGGAGAAGAGCCTGATCATCCCGGAATTGCTCATTCCGGATCGCTACGCGAACGAGGTGGATACGCCGCTCGCGATCGACGTCGAACCCGGTGTGAACCAGTACGACATCGAACTGACGGATTGACGGCACGTCGGGCAGGCCCGAATCGGCCGAATGACTCGGCCGGGGAGGATCGGCCTTTCCTCAACACGGAGAGATTCTCTTGAATACACGTAATAGACTCCCGTTGAGTCTCCGACGCTCGGATTCGGCCTTCACCCTGATCGAGTTGCTGGTGGTCATCGCCATCATCGGCGTCCTGATCGCGCTCTTGCTGCCGGCGGTGCAGAGCGCCCGCGAGGCGGCCCGCCGCTCGCAGTGCTCGAACAACCTGAAGCAGATCGGCCTGGGGATCCACAACTACGAGTCCACGCACGGTTGCTTCCCCGTCAGCACACCCCACTTCCCGGAGGGGCTCGCCCCGACCCTGGTCTCGAACGGGATGAGCTGGATGATGGGGATCTTCCCCTTCGTCGAGCAGAACAACCTCTACGACCAGTTCAATTTCGACGGCGACTTCCAGTCGGGGCTCGGCATCGCCAACATCGGGAACCGGACCCTGATCCAGTTCCGGATCAATCTCTACGAGTGCCCCTCCGACCCGGATGGCCAGGAGCTCCAGGACAATGTCTGGGGCCTCTTCGGCGTCCCCTTCTCGCCGACCAACTACGCCGGGGTCATGGGTCCGCACAACCTCGGCAACGGCTCGCTCTTCGGCGGCCTGCCGGACTGCCATAATTATTCGGCCTACGGCTTCAAGGAGTGCACGGGGACCTTCTGGCGGCATTCGATCCTCTCGCCGGTGAAGCTGAGCAGTATGCGGGACGGCACCAGCAACACGATTGTCGTCGGCGAGGTCTTGCCGTCGTACGACGACTTCAAGACCTGGTCCCTCGGCGCCGGCACCTATTCCAGCACGTCCCCGCCGCTCAACTACCGGCCGGCGGTGAACCAGCCCTTCGCCAACTGGCCGAATCAGATCAGCTTCCGGAGCGCCCACCCGGGCGGCGCCCAGTTCCTCTGGGGGGATGGCCGGGTCTCCTTCGTCAAGGAGACGATCGCCCGGGATGTCTACCGGTCGATCAGCACCCGCAAGGGGGGCGAGGTCGTCTCCGCCGATCAGTTCTGATCGGCCCCCGAAGTCGCTCCCTCCCAGCTCATCACGGCCCCTCGATCGCGAACCAGGCGGCTCGACGATCGAGGGGCCGCGTCGAGTCTTGCTCTCCCAGGGCCGCTCCCGAGAGGACCTCCACCGATGAAGAAACCGCCCCCCTCGACCGAGAGCCGTCGCGAGTTCATCGTCCAGTCCGCCGCGGGACTCCTCGGCGCCTCGGCCGTCGGCGGCACGACGGGGACGGCAGAAGGGGCGATTCCCAGGACCGCCCTCGACTCCGGAGCGATCCCCCCCCATCGCCCGCTCGACCTCCCCGGGCTGCACGCCTACGCCGAGAAGAGCATCGCCGCGGGCGACCCGATCCGGTTCCGGGTCAGCAGCACGGTCCCCTTCGAGCTGTCCATCTGCCGGCTCGGCCCGGACATCGACGACCGCTCCGGCGACGAGGTCCTGGAAGTTGCCGGCGACTTCCCGGCAAGCCCGCAGCCGATCCACCCCGGTTCTTATGTCCATATCGAGCGTCACCTGCCCCCGGGCGAGGCGATCGACTCCCTCGCCCTCGAATGCTGGGTCCGGCCCTGGCCGACGGCCCGGCAGCAAGGGCTCATCACCCAGCACGATGCCCCCGGCTCCTGCGGCCTCGGCCTGCTGATCGACGAGCAAGGGCGGGCCGCCTTCTACCTCGGCGACGGCGACGTCTGGCGGGCCGACCGCCTCCTGACCGGCCCTGCCCTGGAACCGAAGCAGTGGCATCACGTCGTCGGCACCTGGGACGGGCGCCGGCAGGCGCTCTGGGTCAATGGCCGACAGGTCGCCGAACGGGCGATCGAGGGGCCGGTCAGGCCGGGCGGCGCCCCCTTGAGGCTCGGCGCGATCGGCTCGGACGGCATGGCCGACGCGTTCCTCGAAGGGGACCTGGCCGGGCCGACGATCCATCGGGCCCCGCCTGATGCTCGCTCGATCCGGGAGCGGTTCGATCGCCGATCGACCACCGCCCCGGATCCGGCAACGGTCTATGCCCACTGGCCGCTCGACGAGGAGAACGGCGACCGCGTCGCGGACTGGAGCGGCCAGGCCCGCGACGGCCGGATCATCAATCACGGCACCTGGATGGTCGGCGGCCCGAGGTTCGACGGCTCGGCCATCCCCCGCTTCGGTGCGTACAATCCGGACCGGGATCCCGCCAGGGGGCACGGCCTCAGGCTCGCGTCGGACGACCTCTATGATTGTCGGTGGTCGGTGACCCACGAGGCGGTCATCCCCGAGACGGCCAGGCCGGGGCTCTACGTCGGCCGCTTCCGGTTCGAGCTCGATGGCGAGGCCCACCAGTACGACGTGACCTTCCTCGTGCGACGGGCCGCGTCGAGCCCGCCGGCGCCGATCCTGGTCCTCTGCTCGACGAGCACCTGGCTGGCCTACGGGGGCACGCCCTTCGCGAAGAACGTCTCGGGGCCGCAGTCGTGGGGCACGGGGGGGCTGGCCAACAGCGTCGAGCGGGCCCCGGCCTACTGCTTTTATCGGGATCACCACGCAGGGCAGCCGACCTATCAACTGGGCATGAACATGCCCTGGCCGGTGGCCGGCCCCGATGTCCTGTACAGCCCGCCCGAGGTCGGCTACAGCCATTTGATGCGGGGCGAGCGCTTCACCCACGTCTGGCTCGACGAGCAGGGGTATTCGTACGACCTCGTGACCGACCTCGACCTGCACCGCAACCCCGAGATGCTGCGCGATTACCGCGTCGTGGTCCTGAACGGGCACAGCGAGTACTGGTCGATCCCGGCCTTCGAGGGGGTCGACCGCTTCCTGACCGAGGGCGGTGGGGCCATCGTGCTCTCGGGCAACACGATGTTCTGGCGGGTGAGCTTCAGCGACGACGGGTCGGTGGTCGAGTGCCGGAAGTACGACCCGAGTATTGGCGGCCGGACCGATGCGCCGATCGGGGAGCTCTGGCACAGCCACGACCGGAAGCGCGGCAGCCTGATGCGGGAATGCGGCTACCCGGCCTGGGAGGTCATCGGCCTGGAGTGCCTCGGCTGGTGGGGCACCGGCCAGGGGAATTTCGGCGTCTATCGGGCCGACGCGACCGATCATCCCCTCTTCCACGAGCCCGAGCCGGTCGGCCTGGAGCCGGGCGAGACCTTCGGCCATGCCCCGGGAGGGGGCGAGCCGAGGGCGGTCGGCCACGAGGCGGACGTCCGGCTCGCGACCCTGCTGGAGATGACCCATCGACCGATTCCCGAAGGGGCGGAGATCCCCGAGGAGCCGCCCGGCATCACCACGCTGGCCAAAGGGATCCGGGAGCCGGCCAACGGCATGTCGCTCGACTACTTCGGCCGGCGGTCGGAGCCGATCGACGGCACCTCGGCCGAGGTGATCTACTGGGAGCGTCCCCAGGGCGGCAAGGTCTTCCACGCCGGGGCGATCGCCGCCGGCTGGGCGTTGTCCGTCGACCCGCGCTGGGGAGCCTTGATGCGGAACGTGCTGGCCCGCCTCGGCGTCGAGCCGTCCCAGCAACAGGGCGGCCCGTCTCGGACGTGATTGCTAGTCGGGCCGTCGCCTTCGTGTCGCGAGAGACGACTTCCATCGAGCGGCGACCGCGGCGACGAGGTGCCCGGACTTCGGGTGATCGGGCTCGATGTCGACCGGGAGGCCGTGCGACCGCAGGATCTCCGAGGTTGACGGACCGACCGACCCGATGACGACGCGATCGGCCAGCGCGGAGCGGAGGTCCCGGCCGTTGCCATCGTCGTCGGCGACCTGGAGCAGGTGCTCGACCTGCTGACCCGCCGTGAAGAGCGCGGCCCCGGCCTTCCCGTCGATCAGTTCGGCGATGCCGGCCCGCAGCGGCCGGAGGTCTTCGGGCAGCGCCCATCGGTAGACGGGGACCCGGGTCGCGGACGCCCCTCGATCCTCAAGCCCTTCGATCAGCCCCGGGCCGGGCTTGCCGTACTCCAGGACGGCGACCTGGAGGCCTCGCACGGGGCAGCGATCATCGAGCAAGGCCAGGGTCTCTCGCCAGGTGTTCGGCTCGGGGACCCGGAAATCGACCGGCACCCCCAACTCCCGGAGGGCCGAGGAGGGCTTGGGGCCCCGGGCCACGACCCGGGGCCGGGCCAGCAACGCCGGCCAGTCGATCGGGGAATCGCCATCCCGGAACGCCCCAGCAAGGTAGCGAACCCCGGCGCCCGTCTCGAAGACGACGAGGTCGAACTGCTCGCGTCCCAGCCCCTCGACGAAGGCGACCACCTCGGGGACCGTCCCGAGCGGGATCTCTCGCAAAGCGGGGGCCGAGACGGGATCGCCGCCATGCTTGGCCACCAACTCGGCGAGCGATCCCGCCATCCTGGCCTCGAAAATGACGACCCGAAGGCCGTCGAATCGAGCGGGTGCTCCGGGAGTGGTCATCATGCTCCTCAGGTCTTGCGATCGCTGGTGGGAGGTTTCGGGATTGCCGAGTCCCCGTCATCCCATCAGACAGGACGTGCCGGGGACCGGGCAAGTCAGGCCCGGTCGAATTCAGGACGAGGCGAGCTCCGGGCGCTCGGCGATCAGGGCCCCCGGCGCCCGACCGACCGACCCTCGTCGCTGATGAAGGTCCCCCGCCACCCCCTGCTCGCGTGCGAGAGGATCAAGGCCCCTCCGAACCCTCCCAAAAGCCCGAAGACGAGGAACCCGCCGCCGAAACTGCCGGACGCCTCCTTCAAGGTGCCCAGGAACGTCGGCAGGAAGAACCCGCCGAGGCCCCCCGCGTCGACTCATCCTGGAGGATCTCGACCGCCTCGCGAGCGGCCCGCCCCGGATTGACCGGCTCGCGGCCCGGCTCCTGATGGGTCACGAATCGCCGGACCCGCCGTTCGAGGTCGTCACGCACCCCGGCCAGCGGATGAACCGACCGGTGACGGCCAGGGCCGCCAGGGTGGCCGCGTCCCTCATGGTCGCGAACGACGGCTGGAGACGGTCCAGCGCGTCCTGGGCCTCCTCCCCGGCCTGCCTGATCCGGGAGAACGCTCGATCCCCTTGTCGGATTTGCTCATGCGAGGCGGACCAGATCGCCAGCACCTCGACCAGTTCGCGGCGCAAACACGTTGAGGAGCAACCCTCGGCGAACGATCCAGTTCGTCGCCGGTGGTCATCCGCTCAACGCGCGATCTTCCGAGGCAAGTCTACCGACGAACCGCTCGATTCAGCCAATCGAGAGTCGCAGGACCTCATTCCGGGGTCCTGGTCAGGGTGAAGGGGGTTCTTCGAGAATGCGCAGGCATGAAGGCGAAGTGACTTCCAGCGGAGTCCCGAGCGGCGTGAGATCCCCCGACTGGGGGTCGATGCGGAAGACGGTCACGCGATTCCCCGGCATATTCGCGCACAGCAGCAGGCGGCCATCCGCCGTGATGGCGAGGTTCTGAGGCCCCTCCCCGAGGCTGGGTTCGAACCCGATCAGGCGGAGCGCCCCCTTTTCGGCGATGCGGTACATGGCAATGCTGTCATGGCCCCGGTTCGTCCCGTACAGGAATTTCCCGTCCGGCGTGATCTTCACGTCCGCGCAGTAGCTCTCACCGGCGAAGTCATCCGGCAGGGTCGAGATCGTCTCCCGTTCGATGAGGATCCCCGAATCCTCCTCGAAGTCGAATCGCGTGACCGAATTGAGGAGTTCATTGATCACGTACATCGTCCGGCCGCCCGGATGGAACGTCAGGTGACGCGGCCCCGACCCCGGAGGGGTCCGGACGAAGGGTTGCACGTTCGGCGTCACGGTCCCGGTCGAGGCGTCGAGCGCGTAGCAGAGGATCTGATCGAGGCCGAGGTCCGCGGCGTAGGCGAATCGATTGTTGGGGCCGATGACGAAGCAGTGGGCGTGCGGCCCGCTCTGCCGGGCCTCATTCACGCTGCTCCCGGCATGTTGGACGAACGAGACGGGAGGAGAGAGCGATCCGTCGTCCTTGATCTGATAGGAGACGACACTCCCCGTGGCGTAGTTGGCGACCAGTACCGCCCCGGCCTCGGCGTCGATCTCCACGAAGCACGAGGCCGATCCTCGGGTCGTCTGGCGGTTGAGCAGCCGCAGGGTCCCCGCGTCCTTCTCGAATCGATACGCCGCGATTTGCTCGTCCTGCGGGCCGCCGAACGATTCTGCATGGATCGTATACAGGAATCCGTGATCCGGCGTCACGTTGAAGAAAAACGGATGGGGGATGGGGTCGCTCTGGTACAGTTGCTCCAGCTCCCCCGTGGCGGGATCCAGGCTGAAACCGCGGATCACCCCGTCCGCCCCCCCCGCAAAGGAGGACACCAGGACCAGGGGCCCTCCCGAGGCCCTCGCGGCGTGGCTCAAGACGATGACGAGGAGAGCCGTCCAGCCCGCTGACCTACCCAATCGACGCCGGATCCCGAACCTGCTCATCATCGGTCCTTTCTCGCGAACGATCACTCGCGACACCTCAACTCCGTGAATCCCCACCGGCCAATCGCAGCCGCGACGGCCGTCGAAACGGCATTGCCCGAACGTCGGGCCGCGACAGGTCAGGGTGTATCGCCGACCTCGACGGTCACCGCCATGACGATCGGGGCCGAGTCATCCTCACCTTTTCGAAGTTCGATCCGAGCGATGGGTTCCGAGGGCCTCTCGGGGCGAACCGAGAGGTAACGGAGCTGCCTGCCGCCGAGTTCGAACGCGAGGGTCGATCCGGGCACGTCGACGCGGCGAATGTAGTCGGCCAGGTGGATGCCGTTGCGCAACGGGTGGTCCTCGGTCGTGCCGTCCGCGTAGTGCAGGCGGACAACCATGGAAACCGACCCTTCGTCGCCGAACGGATAGGACCAACCGCCGACGCCCCCGAGCACGTGAATGACCTCGGCCGGGGCATTGACCGGAAGGTCGACGGCCCGGGGCATGCGGGGCGGCGTCCTCCCCTGAGGCCCGTAGAGGAGGATCGCATTGGGAACGCGGTCGCCCTGCGGGTCGACGAGCTGGAACGGGACGCCCTCCACGGTCTTGGTCGACCAGTCGTCGAAGACCAGCCGCTCGGTCCGGGACCCCTCGTCGAAGAACATACCGCGCGTACTGACGACCGTGGCCGCCTTGCGGAGATCGAGCGGCAGATACCTGCCCGGACGCGTGAGGAAGGCGATCAGGTCGGCGAGCTGCTCGGGAGTGCCTTGCTGCTCGAACCCCTCGGGCATGACCGACTTGTCTGAGGCAATGAACTCATCGATCTCTTCTCGGAGAATGACGTGAGATTTCCCCTCGGTGTCGATCAGTTCGATCGAGGTCCGCGACTCGGCCGCGAGCAACCCGCTGAGGATCCGGCCGTCGATCGTGGCGACCGTGTATTGCACATAGTTCCCCTCGACTTCTCGGCTCGGGTCGAGGATGTGGACCAGCAGTTCCTCGGCCGGATGGGCGGCCATGCCGGTCAGGTCGGGGCCGACGTTCCCCCCCTCGCCCGAATGCTGATGACACTTGGCGCAAAGGGCATCATAGACGCCTCGCCCTGCGGTCGGATTGCCCCCGGCCAGGACGACCGGGGCGAGTTCGTCGATCACCCGCTGCCGATCGGGGCTGGGCAGGCCGCCTCCGCGTGCGAGCAGGCCCGACGCCCGCTCGGCGATCGCCGCGTCCGGGTGGCCCATCAGCCGTTGTTTCTGGTCGAGCGCGAGCTGGCCGACCGGGATGATCTCCTGCTCGACGCCGTCGATCAGCGCGGCGCTCCAGTCGGACCGACCGAGCAGAACACGCAAGACTTCCGATCGGACCGCGGGGGTGAGCGACGGATACGCCCGCACCAGGACGGCTCCCGAGCCCTCGGCGGCGCTCCGACCAATCGCCGAGACCAGCCCGGCGGCGAAGGTCGGCGACGCTTGCGGCGTGATCAACGCGATGAGGTCGGCCGCGGCCCCGGCATCGTCGCGTCGGAAGGTGACGAACTGGCGGGCCGTCTCGAGCCTCGCCTCCTCGGTTCGGGCCTCATTGCCGACCTCGGCCAGCAGCCGGTCGGCGATCTCGGCGGTATACCGCTCAAATCCCTCGGCCCCCAGGCGACTGGCCAGGGCGACGAGCTGCCCCTGGGTCTCGGCCGGGAGCCTCGTGAGCAGGAGCGCCATCGACTCTTGATCATCCTTGTCGAGGGTCGCCGGCCGATCCTCGGGCCAACCCCGGCCGATCCCGGCGATGACAGCCTGCGCGATCTCGGGATGCGCCGCGGTGAGCAGGGCAACGGTCCCGCCGATCGTCCCCGTGGGCACGCCCCGGGCCTCGTGCTCGGCCACGCGGTCGGCGATGGCGAGGACGGTGGCGGTCGGCGGCCCATCGAACTGATGAGTGGCGAGCTGTTCCAGGAACGGCCTCGCGTGCGCGGCGGCGGCCGCAACGGCGGCATCGGCAAGCCATTGATCCCCGTCGAACGCG
Organism: Tautonia sp. JC769; assembly: GCF_040717455.1. Classification (NCBI taxonomy): domain Bacteria; kingdom Pseudomonadati; phylum Planctomycetota; class Planctomycetia; order Isosphaerales; family Isosphaeraceae; genus Tautonia; species Tautonia sp. JC769. The sequence continues at coordinate 62,363 of NZ_JBFEFH010000030.1, read as the reverse complement.
CCGGAAGACGCCGCCTCGACGAGCCATCCCGCGGCAACCGTCGACTCGGGTCGCTCCGAGAGGGCCAGCAGGGTCGAGAGCCTCACATGAGGGTCGTCGTCGCGCAACAGGTCCGATCGGATCACCGCCGAGAGGGCCTGATCGTCGTCCTTCGGGAGGACCCGAACGGCATTCTGTCGGACGCCGGCCGAGGGGTGCCCCAGGGCCGAGAGGGCGGCGGCCTCCGCCTCGCCGTCGATCGCCCCCAGCCCATGCAGCGTCCAGAGGGCATGGATCGCCCCCGGATTCAGGCCGATCGGATCGACCGATTGATCCTTGACCAGGGCAATGAGCGCCGGCACCACGTCCGTCTCGCCCCGCTCGACCAGCAACCGCTGGGCATGAAGCCGCCAGAACATGTTGTCGCGAGTCAACGCCGACACGAGGCCCTCGGCGTCGGCCGGGTCGAGCGTCGTCGACTCGGCCGGGGGAGCGCCTTCGTAAACGACCCGGTAAATCCGGCCATGCGTCCGGTCGCGTAAGGGGGTCTCGTAAGCATTCCCCCTGCCCGTCTCGAACCCCTGGGGCGTCGGGTTGTGCTGAACAATATAGTTGTACCAGTCGATGACCCAGACATGCCCGTCGGGGCCGACCTCGGCGACGATGGGCGCGGTCCATTCGTCATCGCTGGCGAGCTGGTTCCAGCCGTAATGCGCGGCGAAGTCGGTGCCTCGGCGTTCCAGCGTCATCGTGGCGACCAGGTGGCCCGTCGGCTCGGTGATGAATGCCGAGCTGTTCCAGTAATGATCGGGGTAGGTCCGGGCCGTATACAAGGCGTGACCGGCGGCCGCCGTGAACCCGCCGTGCCAGTCGACCTGGCGGACTTTCTCGGTGATCGGGAAGAAGCGGTTGGAGTCGGCAATATTACGCAGGACCGTCGGCGCCCAACCCCGGACGGATTCGTAATAGCGGTTCGGGATCGAGAGGAAGACACTCGGGCATCCGTTGGCCGTCGACCCGAAGACGAGCCCCTCCTCGCTGATGCCCACCCCCCACGAATTGTTCGAGGTGGATCGGAGGAACTCCAGGTCGGATCCGTCGGGCCGGAACCGATAGAATCCCTGACTGAAGCGGTGCGATTCCTCGCCAACCTGGCCCCGGAAGGCCGAGTAGCCGACGATCCCGTAGATCCAGTTATCCAGGCCATAGCGCAGGTTGCTTGGCCCGGCGTGCGTGTCATCGGTTCCCCAGCCGGTGAGCAGGACCTCGCGAACGTCGGCCCGGTCGTCGCCGTCGGTATCCTTCAAGAAGAGGGTATCGGGGGCCTGATGGACGATCACGCCGCCCCGGGCGAAGGTCAAGCTCGTCGGGATGTTCAAGCCTTCGGCGAAGACGGTGAACGCATCGGCCCGGCCGTCGCCGTCGGTGTCCTCGCAGATCGTGATGCGGTCGCGCCCTTCCCCCCGCTCGACCTTCGTGTTGGGGTAATCGACGCTCTCGGCAATCCAGAGCCGGCCGCGGCGGTCCCATGCCATGCACAGCGGCTTGAGGATGTCCGGCTCGCTCGCGAACAGCTCGACGCGGAAACCGTTCGGGACCACGAGGCGTTCCATCGATTCGGCCGGGCCGAGCGCCTCCTGCATCCGTCGAAGCGGCTCCCCCTGGGTGCCCCAGCGTTCCCCGGCCAGATAGTTCGGGATCGGAGTTTCGGTCTCGATCGAAGTGAACGTCCCCTCCCGATCTAAGGGTCGGGGGCGGCTGTCGAAGACTCCCCCTCGGTTCGCGGCCCATCGGATGCCGCGCTCGATGAGATCCTGGAAGCCGGGCTCGGTCCAGGTCCGGTGATCGTGGCCGTACGCCGTGTAGAAGACCCGTCCAGCACCATGGGCCCGCACCCAGGTCCAGGGTTCGCGCCCGTCCCCCTCGGGCCGAACCTGCAAGAGATGCTTCTCGGGGTCGTGCCTGGCATGCACATAGGTCTCATCCCAGGTCCGGAACGGCTCGAATCCGACCATGATCGGGTGGCTCGGGTCCACGACCTCCGTCTCGAATTCCCCTGTCTCGTGGCGGAGGAACTGCGCACCGACCAGTTCGACGTAGGCCGGAGAGTTCAGGAAGCAGTACGAGGCGCAGTGGATCGGCACGAAGCCGCCGCCGCCGGCCACGTAGTCGAGCAAGGCCCGCTCGCGCTCGGGATCGATCGCCTCGATGTTCGCATAAATGATTAGGGCATCGTAGGACGAGAGCGTGTCCGGATCGAGGGCCGTGTCGATCTCCTCGGTATAAGTCACGTCGATCCCGCGGCCGGCCATCACGGGGATGATCTGGGCTGCCCGCTCGGCGGGGCGATGATGCCCCTGGTCCCCCAGGAAGAGGACCTTGAGCGGAGCGGCCTCGCGGTCCTCCGCCTGGAGCCATTGGGGGGCCAGACCCAAGGCCATCGCGAACAAAAGGCAGCGGTTCACGAGTTCTCCCTCCGAGATTCGGGCGGGTGGTCGACGTGACGGGACCTGACGTGCTGATTCGTGTCGCAACGCGACGGCATGCGACCCGAGGCGATGCGAACCGGCGAACGATCCGTGACGTGTGCGTGTTCCGGGTTGGAACCCCCTCGAACCGAAACACGATCCAGGTCATGAGATTCAATGATCCTGGTCACGCCGAACCATCAGGGTCAAGGACCTTGAAACCGTGGGGCCGGGCCTCGGCGGCCGGTCGCGGGCCGACCGGGCCGACCTCCCGGTGCGATGATGCGATCAGGGGCGTTGCTTGTTCAACGCGCAACTCCCGGTTACCTTCAAGCCCGAGCGGGTCGGGCCTCGCCTGTTGCCGAGCCTTCGGCATCAACTCCCCGCTCGAAATCCGAAAAGGCTGACGTCCCTTGACCGCGCCTGCCAGGCCGACGGCAACGGGATTGCTCCTGGTGATTGCTCCTTGTTGGAGAGCGTAACGGTGATCGGAATCGACATCGGCGGCAAGGTGGCCCTCGTCACCGGATCGGGCCAGGGACTGGGACGGGCCTCGGCCCTGGCCTTGCACGCGGCGGGGGCCGCCGTGGTCATCAACTACCCGCCCGACCCCGCCGGCCAGAACGCCGAGCGTGCCCGAGCCGTCGCCGAGGGGCTGGGAGATCGGGCCATCGCCTTGCCGGCCGACGTCTGCGACCCGAAGCAGGTCGACGCCATGATGACGGCCATTCGCGAGCGCTTCGGCCGGCTCGACATCGTCGTCAACAATGCCGCCGTCATCCGGGACCGGACCCTCCGGAAGATGAGCGACGATGAGTGGCAAGCCGTCATCGACACCGACCTGGGCGGCGTCTTCCGCGTCTGCCGGGCGGCCCTCGGATTCATGGGCGACGGCGGCCGGATCGTCAATCTCGCCTCGATTTCCGGGGTCGTCGGCTTCTTCGGTCAGGCGAACTACGCGGCGGCCAAGGCCGGGGTGATCGCGATGACCAAGGTCCTCAGCAAGGAACTGGCCCCCCGCCGCATCACCGTCAACGCGGTCGCCCCCGGCGTCGTCCTGACCGACATGGGCAAGACGATCCCCGAGGAGGTCCGCACCCGGATGCTCGCCGACATCCCCCTGAACCGGTTCGGCGAGCCGGAGGAGATCGCCCATGCGATCCTCTTCCTCTCCAGCGACCTGGCCGGCTACATCACCGGCCAGACGATCCACGTCAACGGGGGATGGTGGGCGTGACCCCTCGCATCGAAAGACTCCTGTGCTCCGCCGCCGAGGCGGTCGAGGACCTCGACGATGGGCAGACCCTCGTCAGCGGAGGCTTCGTCGGCGCGGCCCACCCCGAGGCCCTCACGGCGGCGATCGAGGCCCGATTCCTGGACACCGGCCGCCCCCGGAACCTGACCCTGCTCTACGCCGCCGGCCAGGGAGACGGCGGCGACCGCGGCCTGAATCACTTGGGTCATCGGGGCTTGCTGGCCCGGGTCGTCGGCGGCCACTGGGGACTCGCACCCCGGATCGGTCGCCTCGCGATGGAGAACGAGATCGAGGCGTACAACTTCCCCCAGGGGGTCATCTGCCACCTGCTCCGCGACATCGCCGCCGGACGGCCCGGCTGCATCACCGGCGTCGGCCTGGGGACATTCATCGACCCGGTCCACCGCGGAGGCCGCCTCAACACGCGATCGACGGCCGACTTGGTCCAGCGGATCGAGCTCGACGGCCGCCCCTGGCTCTTCTATCGGGCCTTCCCGGTGCACATCGGCCTGATCCGGGGGACGGCGGCCGACATCCACGGGAACCTCGTCATGGATGACGAGGCGATCATCGGCGAGGTCCTGGCCATCGCCCAGGCCGTCCACAATTGCGGGGGGACGGTCATCGCCCAGGTCCGTCGGCTCCTCCCCCATGCCGCCCCTCCCATGGCGGTCCGGGTGCCGGGCATCCTGATCGATCGGGTCGTCATCGCCCCCGAGCATCAGCACGACCAGACCTTCGCCGAGGCGTTCAACCCCACCTACAGCCGGGCCGGCGATGTGGACCTGCTCGACGATCGCCCTCGCTTGCCGGCGGGAGTGCGCCGGATCATCGCCTCGCGGGCCTGCGACGAGCTGGAGGCCGGGGCGATCGCCAACCTCGGCATCGGCATGCCGGAAGGAATTGCCCTGATCGCCGCCGAGCGCGGATTACTCGGCTCCGTCACCCTGACCGTCGAGAGCGGCCCGATCGGCGGCGTCCCGGCCGGCGGCCTGAGCTTCGGCGCCTCAAGTCACCCCGAGGCGATCGTCGATCAACCGGCCCAGTTCGACTTCTACGACGGCGGCGGCCTCGACTTCGCCGCGCTGGGGGCCGCCGAGATCGACCAGAGGGGCAACGTCAACGTCTCTCGCTTCGGCACCCGGCTCGCGGGTGTTGGCGGATTCGTGAACATCTCCCAGAATGCTCGCCGGGTCGTCTTCTGCGGCACCATGACCTCCGGCGGACTTGAGGTCGAGGTCTTCAACGGCCGCTTGCGGATCGTCCGGGAAGGGGACGTCCGCAAGTTCGTCCCGATCGTGGAGCAACTCTCCTATGCGGCCGACGTCGCCCGCCAGAAAGGGCAGGAGGCACTATACGTCACCGAGCGGGCCGTCTTCCGCTTGACGGCGGAGGGCCTGGAGCTGATCGAGGTCGCGCCGGGCATCGACCTCCGGCGCGACGTGATCGACCAGATGGGGTTCCGCCCCATCATCCGCGAACCCAAAACGATGCCGATCTCCGCATTCGATCGGAACACCGAGGAAGACTGATGGATCGCCTCTGCATCGTCGCGGCCAAGCGAACCCCCCAGGGCCGTTTTCTCGGGGCCTTGAAGCGGCTCTCCCCGGTCGACCTGGCCTGCGCGGCGGCCTGGCCGGTTGCCGATCAGGTCGACGGGTCGATGATCGATCAGGTCATCATCGGCAACGTCCTCGGCGCAGGGCACGGCATGAACATCGCCCGGCAGGTGGGCATCCGCCTCGGCCTGCCGCCGGAGGTCCCGGCCTTCACCGTGAATATGATGTGCGGATCGGGTTTGCAGGCCGTTCGACTGGCCGCTCAGGCCATCCGGAGCGGAGAGGCACGGGCCGTCCTCTGCGGCGGCACCGAGTCAATGTCGGGCGCCCCCTACCTGCTCCCCCGCGCCCGGCAGGGCCTGAAGCTGGGGGACGCCCCGCTCGTCGATTCGATCCTCCGCGATGGCCTGCTCGACGCCTTCGACGGCCGTCACATGGGCCTCCTGGCCGAGGCCATGGCCACCTCGTACGCCATCGACCGCCGCAGCCAGGACGCCTGGGCCGCTCGCAGCCAGCAGCGTTACGCCGACGCCGAGGAGTCCGGCGCGTTCGACGATGAACGGGTCTCCGTCGAAGGGCTTGAGACCGACGAGCACCCCCGACCGGGAACGACCCTCGACGACCTCTCCCGTCTGAAGGGTGTCTTCGACCCCGACGGCACCGTCACGGCCGGCAACGCCAGCGGGATCAACGACGGCGCGGCCATGCTCATGCTGGCCGATCACGCCCTGGCCGTCCGCGAGTCGTGGCCGATCCTCTGCGACTGGGTCGATTCGGTCGCGGTCGGCTGCGAGCCGGCGCAGATGGGTCTCGGCCCGGTGCATGCCCTGCGTCGACTCTGCGATCGGCGGCGGTGCTCCCTGGCCGACTGCGACGCGGTCGAGATCAACGAGGCGTTCGCCGCCCAGGTGCTCGCCTGCGTCCGAGAACTGGCAGTGCCCGAAGCGACCGTGAATCGCTGCGGCGGCGCCATCGCCCTCGGGCATCCGATTGGGGCCAGCGGCGCCCGGCTGGCAGTCCACGCGGCGCATCAGATCGCACGAGGGTCCGTCCATCAGGCCGCCATCAGTCTCTGCGTCGGGGGAGGCATGGGCGTGGCGGCACTCCTGAGGGCGCCGGAGTGATCGCCAGTCACGACCGAGACGAATCATTCCATGCCGACACGCCGTTCCAATGATCCCAGGGACCTAGACCAATGCTGATCGAGGTGGGAGCGATTGTCGTGGCCCTTGGCCTCTTGATGACGGTAGCCTATCGCGGCCTGCCCGTCATCGTCTTCGCCCCGCTCTGCGCCTTGCTAGCCGCGGCGCTGTCGGGGATGCCGCTCCTACCCGCCTACACCGAACTGTTCATGACTGGCGTGGCCGGGTTCGTCCGGGCCTTCTTCCCCCTGTTCCTGCTGGGAGCGATGTTCGGCAAGCTGATGGATTCGAGCGGTTCGGCCGCCGCGATCGCCGCCGCCATGACCCGGGCCTTGGGGCCTCGCCACGCGATCCCGGCGGTCGTCCTCGCCGGGGCGGTCCTCACGTATGGCGGCGTCTCCCTGTTCGTGGTCGCGTTCGCGGTTTATCCGCTGGGGGCGGCCCTGTTCCGAGACGCCGGCATCCCCAAGCGACTCTTGCCGGCGGCCATCGCCCTCGGGGCGTTCACGTTCACAATGGATGCCCTGCCCGGCACGCCTCAGGTCCAGAACATCATCCCCACGCGCTTCTTCGGGACCGATGCGTATGCGGCCCCGCTGACCGGGACGATCGGCGGGGCCATGGTCTTGATCGGCGGCCTTGTCTGGCTGGAACGACGACGGGCCCGCGCGGCGTTGCTTGGCGAGGGTTACGGCACCGGCCACCAGAACGAGCCCGCGGCCCGATCGGCCGATCGGCTCCCGCCTCTCTGGGCCGCGGTCGTGCCGTTACTTGTAGTGCTCACGGTCAACTTCGTCCTGAGCCGGACCGCCTGGTCGGTCGAGACGTGGTACCCCGAGGCGTCCTTGCTCCGCGACTTCCCCGAGACACGCCCGCGGGATGCGGCCTCGACCTGGGCCGTGATCGTCGCCCTCTCGGCGGGAATCCTGGCGACCTTGGCCTTGAACTCCGGTCGGATGAGGGACTCGGTCTCGGCGTCCCTCTCCGCCGCGGCGGCGGGATCATTGCCGGCGATCTTCAACACGGCCTCGGAGGTCGGATTCGGCACGGTCATCAAGACCCTGCCGGGCTTCGAGATCGTCCGGTCGATGGTGCTCGACGTGAGTCGGCATGTGCTCATCTCCCAGGCGGTCGCCGTCAACGTCCTGGCGGCGATCACCGGGTCGGCCTCGGGCGGGCTCTCGATCGCGCTGGAGGTGATGGGCCGCCAGGCGCTCGACGCCGCCCAGGCCCAGGGGATCAGCCCCGAGCTGCTCCACCGCATCGCCTCGATGGCCTCCGGGGGCATGGACACCCTGCCCCACAACGGGGCGGTGATCACCCTGCTTGCCATCACGGGATTGACGCATCGGCAATCGTACCCGGATATTTTCGTGATTACCCTGATCAAGACCGCCGCGGTCTTCATCCTCGCCGCGACGGCCTCGGCCCTGGCGGGGTGACGCACGGCCACCCCGCCAGGCGCGAGCGCATCACCAGATCTTGACACGTTCTTCGGGCGGGAGATACAGGTCATCCCCCTCCTTCACGCCGAATGCGTCGTAGAACTCGGGCATGTTGCGGATCACGCCGTTGCAGCGGAACTCGGCCGGGGAGTGGGGGTCGGTGGCCAGCCGGCGGGTCAGCTCGGCGTCGCGGTATTTGGTCCGCCAGACCTGGGCCCATCCCATGAAGAAACGTTGATCGCCGGTCAGTCCGTCGATGACCGGCGGCTCCTCGCCGTCGAGCGAGATCCGGTAGGCCCGGTGCGCGATGGTCAGGCCGCCGAGGTCGCCGATGTTCTCGCCGATCGTCAGGGCGCCGTTGACCGTCTGCCCGGGGAGCTGGTCCGGCTCGAAGCCGTTGTACTGCTCGATGAGCTTGCCGGCTCGGGCGTCGAACTCCTCGCGGTCGGAGTCGGTCCACCAGTCGTTCAGGTTGCCCAGGCCATCATATTTCGACCCCTGGTCATCGAACCCGTGGCCGATCTCGTGGCCGATCACTGCGCCGATCGCCCCGTAATTGGCGGCGTCGTCGGCCTCCATGTCGAAGAAGGGGGGACGCAGGATCGCCGCCGGGAAGACGATCTCGTTCATGCCCGGGTTGTAATAGGCATTGACCGTCTGCGGAGTCATGAACCACTCGCCCCGGTCGACCTCCTGGCCGAGCTTCTTCAGGTTCCGATCGACCTCGAAGGCGGTCGCGCGCTGGATGTTGCCGACGAGGTCGTCGGGAGCGATCTCCAACGCCGAGTAATCACGCCAGGTGTCGGGATAACCGATCTTCGGGTTGAAGGTCTCCAGCTTCTCCAGGGCCTTCGCCTTGGTCTCCTCCCCCATCCAGTCGAGGCCGTTGATCCCCTGGCGATAGGCCTCGATCAGGTTGGCGACCAGTTCTTCCATCCGTTCCTTGGCCCGGGGCGGGAAGTGTTCCTCGACGAACAGCTTGCCGACGGCCTCGCCGAGCGACCCTTCGACGACCTGGACCCCGCGCTTCCACCGCGGGCGGTTCTCCTCGGCCCCGGTCAGGGTCTTGCCGAAGAAGTCGAAATTCTCGGCAACCATCGCCTCGTTCAGGTACGGGGCATAGGCGTGCAGGACGTTCCAGGTCAGCCAGGTCTTCCACTGGTCGAGAGGGATCCCGTCCAGGACCTCATCCATCGCCTCGAAGTAGCTCGGCTGGGCGATGATGACCTGCTCGATCCCGCCCGCGCCGTAGGCATCGAAGTAGCGGGGCCAGTCGAAGCCCGGGGTCAGTTCGGCCAGGGCCTCGCGGTCCTTCTTGTTGTAGGTGAGGGTCGCGTCCCGGCTCCGGACGCGGTCCCAGTGGTGCGACGCCAGTTGGGTCTCCAGATCCATCACCTGCTGGGCCTTCTGCTCCGCATCGGCGACATCGGCCAGCGTGAACATGCGAGCGATGTGATCGAGGTACGCCTCCCGGATCGGCGCGAACTTCTCGTCGCGGTAGTACGACTCGTCCGGCAGGCCGATCCCCCCCTGGTACAGGTTGAGGATGTAGGCGTCGGACTGCCGGGCATCGGTATCGACGTAGCCGCCGAACAGGCCATCGACCCCCACCCGCTCCAGCTCGGCCAGGGTCTGGAGGAATTCGTCCTTCGATTCGATCGCGTCCACCTTCGCCAGCTCGTCGCGGATCGGCTCCAGGCCGAGTTCCTCGACGCGGTCTTCATCCATGAAGCTGGCGAACAGGTCGCCGACCTTTTGCGTCTCCGAGCCGGGCTCGCCGCCAGTCTCGGCCGCACGCTCGATCAGGGCCTTCAGGTCTTCCTCGGCCTCGTCGCGGAGGGCGTAGAAGGCCCCGTCGGCCGAGCGATCGGCGGGGATCTCCGCCTCGAGCAGCCACTTGCCGTTCACATGGCGGAACAGGTCGTCCTGCGGTCGGATCGCCGGATCGGTGTTCGAGAGGTCGATCCCCGATCGAAGCGTCGGCTTCGAGGAATCGACCGGGTCGGAGGCGAGAGCGCCTTGGACTGCAATCAGCAACAGCGACGCGACCATCGCGACGCGGGCCGGATAAGTCATCGGATGAGGCTCCTTGGGTGAATCATGCGGGCTCGGGCATGGTGGCGGAACGCCCTCGGCCGGGACCTTCGACCCGACGGGAGGGGATCCATGCCGCTCGCCCTGCTCATGGACGTCGGAACCATTGCAGCCGATCCCTCGATCCGATTCCAGGCCATTCACGCCGGAATGAGGACGGGACCGCCCGGCCGTCTCCGACCGGATCGGCCCCGGCGAGGCGGAGGGATGGTTCCCCTGAGGCGTTCCGTCGGGGATAATCGGCCCCGGCCGGCCGAGGGTTTCGCGGCCAGCAACACCGGACGACGACGGATCAAGAGGAGCCTTCTCGTGAATCGAACCCCACCCAGCGGGCCGCATCGGCCGGCGATCCTCGTGGCCCTGCTGACCGCCCTGTCGGCGACGGTGGCGGGGGCAGACGACCCGGCGCTGATCGAGATCCGGGAGGCCCTGGCCCTCCCCGGGATCGGCAGCGGGGGCCGGTCCCCCGTCCATGTCGATCCGGTCGAGGCCCGGGTCGTTTCCGGCGACTGGTCGATGCCCCAGGCCGGCGACGAGGTCATGCTTCCCGGCGATCGGTCGCGAGCCTGGCAAAGCGTCTCGGCCAATGAGGACGGCTGGTTCCAGGGCCGGTCGCTCCGGGGGGCGTACGTCGCGGTCGAGGTGGAGTCGGAGAGCGACCGCGTGATGATCCTCGAGGCCGCCGGGCATTCGATGGTCTATGTCGATGGGATCCCCCGGACGGGCGACCCCTACTCCTACGGCTGGCTTCGCCTGCCGGTGGCCTTGAAGGCAGGGCGAACCCCCCTGCTCTTCTCGGTCGGCCGCGGACGCTTGCGGGCCCGGCTCGTCGAACCGGAGAAGCCTTTGCAGCTTGATGCGAGCGATCCGACTCTCCCGGACCTGGTCGCAGGGAAGCCGGTCGAGTCCCTCGCGGCGGTCCTGGTGCGGAACGCCGCGACCACACCGGCCGCCGATCTCACGATCGAGGCGAGCCTTGGGGACGCAGAGGACTCGCCTCGGGAAATCACCCCGGTCCCTCCCCTGCTCCCCTTGAGTGTCCGCAAGGTCGGGTTTGCCGTGCAATCGGCCGAGCCGGTCGCCTCGGGGGTCGAAACGATTCCCCTCGTCGTCCGTCTGGTCGAACGGTCGGGCGATTCTCACCGGGTGCTCGATGAGACGCGGTTCGATCTTGGGGTCAGGACTCCCGAGCAGAGCCGAAAGCAAACGTTCATCAGTGGAATCGACGGCAGCGTGCAGTACTACGGTCTCCAGCCGATGACGCCGGGCGAGGCCGACGCCGATCAAGCCCCTGCCCTGTTCCTCTCCTTGCATGGGGCCTCGGTCGAGGCGATCGGCCAGGCCAACGCCTACGCCCCGAAAGTTTGGGGGCATCTGGTGGCCCCCACCAACCGCCGCCCCTACGGCTTCGACTGGGAGGACTGGGGACGGCTCGACGCCCTGGAGGTCCTCGAACACGCCCAGGCGTCGCTCGGCACCGATCCGAGTCGAACGTACCTGACGGGGCACTCGATGGGAGGCCACGGGACGTGGCACCTGGGCGTCACCTTCCCGGACCGCTGGGCGGCCATCGCCCCGAGCGCGGGCTGGGTGAGCATGTGGTCGTATGCCGGTGCGTCGCGGCGTGATGTGCCCGACGGCCCGGCCGAGGTCCTGACCCGGGCCGCCTCGCCGAGCGACACGGTCGGCCTGGTCGAGAACCTGGGACGCAACGGCGTCTACGTCCTGCACGGCGATGAGGATGACAACGTGCCGGTCTCGCAGGCGCGGACGATGCGGGCCGAGCTGGGCCGGTTCCACCCCGATTTCGTCTATTACGAACGGCCCGGGGCCGGCCACTGGTGGGGGAACGAGTGCGTCGACTGGCCCCCCCTGTTCGACTTCCTCCGGGGGCGGAGCAACCCCGAGCGATCGGCCGTGCGTCGGGTCGACTTCACCACGGCCAGCCCGGGGGTTTCGAGCCGGTGCGACTGGGTGACGATCGAGCTGCAAGACCAGGCCTTCGCCTTGAGCCGGGTGACGATCGACCACGATCCCGAGGCCCGCTCGTTCAAAGGGACCACCCGCAACGTCTCCCGGCTCAGCATCGACCTCGGGCACCTGGAATCGGGCGAGCCGGTGGCCTTCGAGCTGGACGGCGAGGCGATCGAGGCCCCCTGTCCGGACGACGCGCCCGCGGTCTGGCTGGCCCGATCGGGGGATTCGGGCGGCTGGGGCGTCGTCCCGGAGCCGGATGGGGCATCGAAGGGTCCGCATCGGTATGGGGCGTTCAAGGATGCGTTCCGTCATCGGGTGGTGTTGGTCTATGGGACGGTCGGCTCGGAGGAGGAGAACGCCTGGGCACTGGCCCGGGCCCGGTACGATGCCGAGACGTTCGGCTATCGCGGGAACGGGTCGATCGACGTGATCCCGGACACGGCCTTCGACCCGGCCGCCGATCCGGATCGGAACGTCGTGCTCTACGGCCATGCTGACTCGAATGCCGCCTGGTCGGGCCTGCTCGGGGATGGCCCGGTCGCCGTCGAGCGGGGGCGGTTGCGGGTCGGTGCGGTCGATCGTGAGCGGGACGACCTGGCCTGCCTATTCATCCGGCCGCGGCCGGGGAGCGAGCGGGCGAGCGTGGGGGCGGTCTCAGGGTCGGGGATCGAGGGCCTCCGGCTGAGCGATCGGCTGCCGGTGTTCGTCTCGGGGGTGGCCTATCCCGACCTCACGGTGATCGGTCCCGAGGTCCTGGCCGAAGGGCTGGAGGCGGTCGAAGGCGCCGGCTTCTTCGGCCCCGATTGGGGGGTCGAGTCGGGGGAGATCGTCTGGCGAGATGAGGCCCCGTGAGGCATTCCCCTCCGATCCGGTCGGCTCCGGATCGGAGGGGTGGTTGACCGGTCAGGCGGCTTCGGCATTCGTGCTCACGGATGTTTCGATCTGGGTGATGATCTCCTTGAGGGCGTCGAGGATGGAATCGGGGTCGGTCCCCTTGCGGTGCTCGACCGTGACCTTGTAGCCGGTCGAGGTCCGGTAGGTCCGGGTCGTGACCTTCCGAGGTTTGGCCTTGGCCTTGCCGGGGCGGCGGCCCCCCTGCCCTTCGCTTTTGCGGCGGCGGACGACCTCGGCCGTCTCGGCGCGATTGAGTTTGGCGGAGACGACCTCGGCGGCTAGGTCTTCCTGCTCGGTCGGGTCGTCGACCTTGCTGATCTCGTAGGCGACCGACGGGGCGAGTCGGCCGTCGTCGACCGAGGCCTGCACGGCGGTCGGCAGGTCCAGCAGGGCCAGTGCCCGGGAGACCGAGGCGCCGGTCAGGTTCAGGGCCTCGGCCAGCCGGGAGGCGGTCCAGGCGTTGGCGTCCATCAAGGTCTTGAAGGCCCGGGCCTGCTCGACCGGCTTCAGGTCCTCCCGGATGCAATTCTCGATGAGCTGCAGTTCGAGGATCTGCTCCGGGGAGCGGTCCCCTTCGAGGATGACGGCGGCCACCTTGGCCCGGCCGGCGTGCTTGATGGCCCGCCAGCGGCGCTCGCCGGCGACGACGACGTAACGCCCCCGGTCGGGAACCCAGCGGACGGCGATCGGCTGGAGTTGGCCGTGGGATTCGATGCTGGCGGCCAGGCGGGCGATGGCGTCGGGGTCGAACTCCTGGCGGGGCTGGTCGGGGTCGGGCTCGATCCGGTCGACCTCGATCTCGACGGCCGTCCGGAGGCGGTTGGTCCCCTGATGCGGGTTCGGCCCTGCCGGGCGATCAGAGGCAGGAGCGGCCCCCTGCCCCGATTGCCGACCGGCCCCCATTGACTCGGCGAGGTTCGACCCGAACCGGTTGAGCAACTCGTCTCGCTTGCTCATGCCGCCTCTCCTCGGGCCTCGCCCGGATCGGCGTTTTGCACGGTGTAAGACATGCGGAGCTTCAGCTCCTCGGCCAGGGCCTTGAGGGCCTTCGCCGAGGCGCCGCGGGGCTTGCTGTACGGGACCGGCTTGCGCTGGGCGATCGCTTCCTTGAAGTCGATGGCGTGGGGGATGGTCGTCTCCAGGACGTCGGAGCCGTACAGCTCTCGGAGCATCGACTCGTAGGCCCGGTGGATGGCCGTCCGGGAGCTGAACATGGTGATGAGGAAGCCGAGGAGGTTGAGGGCCGGGTTGACCTCGGTGCGCATGGCGTCGATGCAGTCGAGGATGGCAGCCACCCCTTGCGAGCCGAAGTCCTCGGCCTGGAGCGGGACGACGATGTGGTCGGAGGCCGCGAGCGAGGCCCAGGCGCAGAGGTGGAGATTGGGGGGGCAGTCGATGAGGATCCAGTCGAACCGGTCGGCGGCCTCGGCCACGAACTCGGCCAGGGCGCGCTGCTGGTCGTCGGGGGCGTCCCAGGGCTCGGGGATATTGTGGCGGGTCAGGTGGACCGATCCGGGGACGATGGCCAGGCGGTCGAAGGCGGTCGGCACGATCAGGTCTTCGGCGGCCGGGATGATGCCGTCGCCGAAGAGGCCGGCGATCGTCTCGTGGGCGGGGCGGGCCCTCATGGCGTCGGGGCCGAAGAACCCCTGGGTCAGGCTCGCCTGCGGGTCCATGTCGAGGCAGAGCACCCGGGCGCCGTCCCTGGCCAGGGTGCCGCCGAGGTGGTAGACGGAGGAGGTCTTGCCGACCCCCCCTTTCTGGTTCAGGAAACAGATCGTCGCCGCGGGCATGGCCAACCTCCTCGTCCTTCTGGTCGGTCGCCCTTTGGTTCTCCACCGAGACACTCGGCCCGGCGACGCGACCAATTCCCCGCTTCAAGCGATCGGCGTTTCCGGGTGCCAAGTTCAGCGAATCGGGGGGGGCCAAGACGGCTGTTTACACCGTGCAAGATCGCGAGGCCGGGGGCGGGGTGATCCTGGCGGCTTACACCGTGTAAGACGTCGAGGGGAGCGGTCGCCACCGGCCTCGCTCCGGGCCGTCGCCGATTGACGCGAATGGGGGCGGTCGTCGGCGCCCCACCCTCACCGTCTTACACCGTGTAAGACGGCGAGAAGGGGAGCGGCCGGGCAGGGGAGAGACACCCTTGGGCGTGAGACTCGGCCTGCCGGAGAGGTTAGGCGTATTCGAGGAGGAGAAGCCGGAAGCGAGATTCGTTTCGGGGGTCGAATGGGGCGGGGATGTGGGTTCGTTTCGTCGGGATTGGAGGCTGCGGCCGGGACTGGCCGGACGAAGGGAAGGCGGCGGTCCTGGGATCGGCGCGCCTCCGGGTGCGCCCCGGTTCCCGACGTAGGATCGACGCAAACCTCGAACGAAGAGACAATTGCGGAATCTCGACCCGATTCGTTCCGGCAATCGGGGGGCCATGAAAATGGCTTTGTTTCGTCGCCTGGAGGGCGAGCCGATGAGGTTGGGGCGGGGGCAAAGCGGGGAAGGAGCGAGGGCTGGTGCGCGATGCGGTGCGCCTTCTGGTGCGCCCCGGTGAGCCGGTCGCCAGCCGTCCATCTGCGCGGCGTCGCCGTTCTGCCCTACACCCCCCCCCGGGATCCGAGGTCGCGTCTCAGGACCCGCGAGACCTGCATCGCGTTCCAGGGCCGGCCCCGACGGGTGAGGTAGCCGGCCTCGTTGAGCCGGTCGGCGATCTGCTGGAGCGTGAAGCCGGCCCCCCGCAACTCCGCCGCCATCGGCCCGATTTCGCGGTACGCCGAGTCGGCCTGCACACGCCGGGCCGCGCTCGCCCGATCCACTCCCCGGGCGCGGGCCTCGACGGTCAACGTGGCACCGCCGGTCCGAGCGGCGCCCAGCTTCCCACCGCCGGCCTTGTAGGCCGCCAGGCCCGCCCGCGTCCGGGCCGAGGCGGCCCTGGCCTCGTATTCGGCCAGCGCCGTGAGCACGTCGATCGTCCGCCGGTTGGCCTGGGGGAAGTCGCAGGCGAGGAATTCGGCCCCCGACTCGTGCAAGGCCCGGAGGAAGGCCACGTCACGCGACAGGCCCCAGAGCGTGGCCACGATCAGCTCACAGCCCCGGGACCGGGCGTAGGCCAGGGCCTTGCGGAGCTCGGGCCGGTCCTCCACGCCGCCCGATTCGTCGTCGCGGAAGCGGCGGGCGATGACTCCTCCCGAGGCCTGGGCATGCTCCTCGACGCAGCGGACCTGCTCGGCGAGGCCAACGCCGTCGACCCGGAAGTAGGCGACGAATTGCCGATCCTGGCGCATGATTCACACTTTGTGGAACGGTGGTTGCTGGTAGCGTTACGGCCCCACCCGGGGTTCGTCTGCGACGGGAATGGCCCGCGGTGGGACGTCCCGGGACGGATGGGATGCAAGCCAGGTGCCGGCGACCGGGCGGGTCCGTCGCCCTCGCCGGCGAGCAGCCGCGGACAGGCGAAGGACGAACGACCGCGATGACGACCCAGCCGCCCCCGGAGGGGGCCCTCGACGACCGCGTGCCGACCGGCATCGCCGGCCTCGACCACATCCTCGGCGGCGGGCTCTTGCCCCACCAGCTGTACATCATCGAGGGGGATTCGGGGGCCGGCAAGACGACCCTGGCCCTGCAGTTCCTCCTGGCCGGACGCCGCCAGGGCGAGAGGACGCTCTGGTGCACCCTCTCCGAGACCGAGGACCAGTTGCGGACGACCGCCCGCTCGCACGGCTGGGACCTCGACGGCATCGAGATCTGCAACCTCGCCCTGAGCGACGCCAGCCTCAGGGCCGACGCCCAGTACACCTTCTTCTCGCCCGGCGACATCGAGCTGGACGACGTGACGAAGGCCGTCATGACGGTCGTCGAGCGGCTCAAGCCGTCGCGGGTGGTCTTCGACCCGTTCTCCGACGTCCGCCTGCTGGCCCAGGACCCGCTGCGGTACCGCCGGCAGGTGCTTTCGCTGCGGGAGTTCTTCGCCGGCCGGGGCTGCACGGTCCTTCTGGTCCAGGAGCTGCCGAGGGGCGCCCTGACCTCCGACGACAACTCGGCCGAGGGGGTGGTGCAGGGGGTGATCTCGCTGCACCAGTCGGTGCCCGACTACGGGAGGAAGCGGCGGCGGATCAACGTGCACAAGCTGCGCGGCGTCCGCTTCCGCGACGGGTTCCACGACGTCTCGATCGAGACCGGCGGCCTCCGCGTCTACCCGAGGCTGGTCGCCTCGGAGCACTTCGACGAATTCACCAACGAGGTCATCTCCAGCGGCGTGCCCGAGCTGGACGCGCTGCTCGGCGGCGGGCTGAACCGGGGGACGAGCCTGCTGGCGATGGGGCCGGCCGGGGTGGGCAAGAGCACGCTGGCCGGCCAGTTCGCGCTGGCGGCCCTGCGTCGCGGCGAGCGGGTGGCGTTCTTCCTGTTCGACGAGTCTTCGCGGGCGTTCGTCGCGCGCAGCGAGGGCCTGGGCATGGGCCTTTACCAGTACGTCAAGGGCGGCCAGGCCGTGCTGAAGCAAGTGGACCCGGCCGAGTTCACGCCCGGCGAGTTCGCCCACCTCGTCCGGCGGGCCGTCGAGCAGGACGAGACGCAGCTGGTGGTCATCGACAGCCTCAGCGGCTACCTCAACGGCATGCCCGACGAGCGGTTCCTGAGCATGCACCTGCACGAGCTGCTGACCTACCTGAGCTACCGCAACACGCTGACGATCCTCACGGCCAATGAGCACGGCATCGTCGGCGACAACCTGCACGGGGCGGTGGACGTCAGCTACCTGGCCGACGCCGCGGTGATGCTGCGCTACTTCGAGGCCTTCGGCGGCGTGCGGCGGTCGATCTCGGCGGTGAAGCGGCGGATGGGGCCGCACGAGATCCTGATCCGAGAGCTGACGATCGCCCCGCCGGGGATCCACATCGGCGAGCCGCTGGAGGGGTTCCGCGGGGTGCTCACCGGCCAGCCGACCTATGCCGGCAGCTCCGGCAAGCTCGGCCCCGGCGTCCAGCAGCTCGACGGAGGGGGCGATGAGTGAGCCCTCATCGGCGTCGGCGGCGCGAACACCCGGCGACGCCCCCGCCCCGGTCCGAGTCCTGGCCGTCGGCCGTGATGGCACGCTCACCTGTCGGATCCTGACCGAGGCGGGGATCGATTGCGCGGTCGCCTCCACCGCCGAGGAGCTCTGCCGGGAGATGGAATCGGCCCAGGTCCTCATCGTGGCCGAGGAGCGGCTCTCGGGGCCGGACGCCGCCGCGATCGCGGGCCGGCTCTCCCGGCAGCCGACCTGGTCCGACCTGCCGGTCGTCGTCGTCACCCGGCCCGGCGGCCGGTCGGGCTTGATGGAGGGGGCCGTCGAGTCCCTCGGGAACGTCTCGGTGCTGGCCCGCCCGCTCAACATCGAGGCGCTGGTCACGGTCGTCCGATCGGGCCTGCGGGCGCGGCGGCGGCAGTTCCAGGTCCGCGACCTGCTCCGGCAGCGCGACGAGGCGGACCGCCGCAAGGACGAGTTCCTGGCGATGCTCGCCCACGAGCTGCGCAACCCCCTGGCGCCGATCCGGGGGGCCGTCGGCCTGCTCGGGATGCTCGACCTCGACGACCCGGACCTGGTCGAGGTCCGAGACGTGCTCGACCGCCAGGTGCGGCACATGGCCCGACTGCTGGACGACCTGCTGGACGTCTCTCGGATCACCCGGGGGACGATCGAGCTGAGGCTGCGGCGCGTCGACCTCGTCGAGGTCGCCCGGGACGCCGCCCGGATGGCCTCGACCGCGCTGGAGGCGCGGAGGCACGCGTTCCGCATGGACCTGCCGCCGGGCCCGGTGACGGTCGAGGCCGACGCGACACGGATCGAGCAGGTGGTCTCGAATCTGCTCTCCAACGCGGCGAAGTACACCGATCCGGGGGGGGAGGTCCGCCTGACGTTGGAGCACCAGCCGCCGGATGCGGTCATCCGCGTCCTCGACGACGGGGTGGGCATCGACCCCGCGGTCCTGCCCCGGGTCTTCGACCTCTTCGCCCAGGCCGATCAGTCGCTCGACCGCACGCAGGGCGGCCTGGGGATCGGCCTGACGATCGTCCGGCGCCTGGTCGAGCTGCACGGCGGGATGGTGGAAGCGCACAGCGACGGACCCGGTCGGGGGACGGAGATCGTCGTGCGGCTGCCCGCCATGACCGGCCCGCGTGATGACCTCCCTTGGGGCGAGGATGGGTCGCGGCGGGGCGGCGGGACGGATGGCCTGCGGGTGCTCCTGGTCGAGGACAATCGGGACGGGGCCGCGTTGCTGGCGCGCGTCCTCCGCCATTATGGGTACGAGGTCCGGGTGGCCCATGACGGCGCCTCGGCACTCGGGATCGCCCCGGACTTCCGCCCGCAGGTCGTGATCAGCGACATCGGTCTGCCGGGGATCGACGGCTACGAGCTGGCCCGTCGGCTCCGCGACCAACCCGGACTGGGTCGCCCCTTGCTGGTCGCCGTCACCGGCTATGGCCAGCGGGAAGACGTGGCCCGCGCCGACGACGCCGGGTTCGATCACCACCTGATCAAGCCGATCGACGTGACCGCGCTCGTCTCCCTGTTCATCGGCCCGGACGGTCGTGCGTCGCGGCAATCCCCGGACGGCACTTGAAGGGGCAACGACCGGGCGAGGATGCCCCTGCCACCCTTTCGCGTTCCGCAGATCGGGCGAGCCCCCGCCCTGGCCGGCTCTCGAGACCCGGCTCGCCTGGACCTACCATTCCCGATGGAGGGGAAGTCCCCCCGACCAGGCTCCCAGACGGCCCGATTGCCTGATCCCCAGGACCCGCAATCGATCGTGGGAACCTTCCCCAAAGGATCGTGGACGCTCGGAAAGGGGTCGGGACGTGAGACGTCATTCGAATGATGCCGGGATGTGATCGTCAATCTCGACACACATACACCAATGATTGGCTGTGTGGACCACTCGCTCGTCAACGGGTGGGGGAGCGATCCGGGGCAAGGTCGAGGACGGAGGCCAGGCGGAGGGGCAGGGGGGACGTCTTGAGGGCGAGGGGGAGCGGGACGAGGAGGCTCAGTCGGTCGTGTCCGGATCGCCGAAGAGCAAGGCGCGGATGTGGGCCTCGCGGACGGTCTTGAGGTAGCTGCGCTTCAAGGGGGAGCGGAGGATGCCGGGCTCGGGGGGCATGGCCTTGAGGGCCTGGGCGTCGAGGGCGGCCTGGGCGTCGGGGGAGAGGCCGGACCAGTAGGCGTCGATCGCCTCGGCCTCGGCCTGCCGGCGGCGCCTCGCGTCGGCGGCATGGCGGCGGGCGTCGTCGAGCGTCGCCTGTTCCTGGCGGGCGGCCTGATCGTCGAGGTCTCGGGCGGCCTTCGGGCGGTAGCCCTTCGGGGGGGCGTAGTCGTCTCGGATGGCCCGGACGAGCCAGGCGCCGGCCTCCTTGACGTGGCCGGGCTTGTGCTCCTGGAGCCACTGGAGGAGGTCGAGCTTTGCCTCGATCCGGTCGGCCGGCACGGTGCGGACGAGGTCGGCGGCGACCCGGGGGGTGACCCCCTGGTCGATGAGCGGTCGGGAGAGGGGGTGGTTCGGGTCGTCGGTCGGGTCGGGCAGGGGGGGCTCCGGCTCGATCGGGGAGAAGGTCGGCTGCGGCCGGGCGATGCGGATGATCCAGTCGCGGCCCTGCTTGGTGTAGCGCTCCTCGCGGGGCAGGGGGGCGATGAAGCCGGTCTCCTCGAGCTCGGTGAGGGCGGGCTGGAGCTTCTCCTTGATCTTGCCGGCGTTGGAGGCGTAGTTGCGGCTCATGCCGATGTAGTCGATGGCGAACTCGCGGAGCTCGAACGACCACTCGGGGGAGGTGTAGAAGCGCTTGTCGAGGAAGCGGTACATGCGTTTCGAGATGGCGCTGCGGAAGCCGAAGTAGGTGTCGAGGTCGAGCCGCTTGAGGTTGTCGGCCTGGCAGCTCTCGATGAAGGTCTTGTTCCAGACGAAGTAGGAGAAGGGCTGCGGCTGGCTCCGGCCGGTGGCCTTGTCGTCGATCATGACGGTCTCGATGACGTGGAGCTTGGCCGTCAGGTGCTTCTTGGCCCGGTTGTCCCACCAGGTGTTGTCGTAGTAGAGGGTGACGCCGGACCAGCGGTTGAGCGACTCGTCGAGGCGGCGGTAGTACTTCCCCTCGTCGGGCCAGCGCAGGACTTTGAGCAGCTCGTACCGGGTGAAGTGGACCTTGGGGTCCTGGAAGTCGTTCTTCTTGCGGGTGAGCTGGATCAGGCCGACCAGGACGTCGGCGTCGGCGGCGGTGGGCAGGCCGTAGGCGTCGCTGCCGGAGACGGTCAAAGCGCCGTGCGGGTACTCGTAGCGGATCGACTGCTTCCCCTTGAGGCCGATCGGGACGCGGTCGGTCAGGAGGACGAGCGGGAACTCGGCGAAGTTCATCTCGTCGCGCCCGGCCTGCACGTCGGGGATCCGGGGCGAGTCGTCGGGGAAGAGCGGTAGCCGAGCCATTCACGGATCCTCGCCCGAAATTCTCAAGATCCAAGGAAGCACCACCAACCGCCGACAGTTGGTGTTAGTCTAACAGAGTTATTAAGGTTATGTAGTTATAGGGCGCGCAAATCTTTTCTTCGCTTGAACTTGCGGAACAAAATGTCCCTCATTTCCCGGTATTGTGTCCCTCGAATCCCGGTAAAGTGTCCCCCGAATCCCGGTGCGTTGTCCCTCGAATCCCGGTAGAAATGTCCCCCGGATCCCGGTGAGTGTCCCCCGAATCCCGGTAGGGAATGTCCCTCGAATCCCGGTAGGGGTTATCCCTCATTTCCCGGTAGGAGTAAGGGCGGGAACCGAGGGTTGGAAGACCTTGAATCGGGAAGGAGAAAAGTCCCTCGAATCCCGGTATCAGGGTGGCGAGGTCTCGGATTGATCGACGAGATCCCCCGGATCGCCCCATCCGGACCAGTTTGACCCGGGAATGGGCTCGTTGTCAGGGGGATGGAGGGGGCAATGTCCCTCGAATCCCGGTGAGGATGGCAGGCTTGAACCGGGTTTCAGGGGAGCGAAACGGCGAGGTGAGCGGTGGGGTTGAGGACGGGGACGGCGTCTGCAGACGGATTCTGGTTGCTTCAGGGCGTGAGTCGCGATGGAATCGAAATCGGCGTGAGGCTGTAGGAGCCGGGCGGTGCGAGAATGGGTATTCCCATGGTGTCAGGCAGCCCGGCAGGTCGAATCACCCAAGATATTCCGGTGCACTCCGGCTACGATGTCAGACCATGCTGCCAGGACGCCTTCGTCTCCGATCGCTGATGGTTGCCGTCGCGGTCGCCGGGTTCATCATTTGGTGGTGGACTCGGCCCCGGCTGCGAGAGGAGTCCTGGGGGCCCATCGGTAAGCCGATGCAGGTCAAACCGCCGGAGGAGCTTAGGCACGCAGACCCCTACGATCCCGATGCCCCTCCAGGGCTCAGGGAATCGTCGCGGGTGGGTGGCCCGGACAACGTGTTGTCCGGGTCGCGCAGCGACAAGAGGGGCCGGTGACCGCCCGGCCGACCCGGCTCAATCGAGGCTCGCTCGATCGCCTCTTGCGGCTTCGCCGCCCGGACAACAAAGTTGTCCGGGCCACCCCGCGGATGGAGGACGAGGCGTTGGTCGGTTCCAACCCATACGAAGCGCCGCAGTGCTTCCCGACCGACGACTTCGGGCCTCGGTCCCTGCAGAGGTGCAGACCCTCCCTCGCCGAGCTGGCAACGTTGCTCCTACTCGTGGTATCGGCCCTACCGTTCGCCTTGTTATCGAGCCTCTATTTCTTCGCGGTCCGGGCCGCGTTTTACCTCGGCCACTGGCCCTACTACGGCCACCCCGACCCGAAGGACTTGCCGCCCGACCTCCCGTGCGAATGGCTCAAGTACGCTGGTCCGCCAGCGGTCCTCGCACTACAGGTCGTCGCATCCCGCCCGCTTGTTGGGCGGTGCCGTGACTACGGAGGGCGCCTGCTCCTGGCCTTTGCCATGTTCCCGGCGTCCCTAATGCTCTGCTTCGCCTTGCTCGTCTCCGATCCGGTCGGTGTCCTCGATTGGTTTATGGACTGACCCCGGCTGACCTCGGCTTCCAGCGGGTACGGCCCGCCGCGACGGTCGTGCCAGTTAGCGTCTACCCGAGCTGGAACCTGGCGGGGTGGCATCGCGACGTCTCGTGGCCATGGAGGAGCGGCCGGGGCCCGCAGGCTTGTCCACGCAGACGTGGGAATTGCACCCGGCACGGGATCGGAGTGGCTTGGACCGGGCTTCGGTTCTTTTGCGACTCACGCCCCAAGATCGAAATCAGTTCACATTGGCACCTTGAAACGAGCATTGCCCAGTGGTGATCTGTGAGAGCTGGTAGGCGGAGCCGGGACGAGGCCATCGCGAGCCCTGCGGCGTATCTTCGTCGCCCGGGTCGGTGATAGGCTTCGGCGTGTGTCGAAGGCCGGGGCCGGGGTGGGTGGGTCGAACGATCGGGGTGGGCGGGATGACGATTCCTTCCGAGGCGGGGCGAGGCGCGGCGACCAACGGGGGGCTCCGGGAGCGGCTGGGGTTGCAGCGGCCGGAGCTGGTGGCGTGGGCGCTGTACGACTGGGCCAACTCGGCGATGGTGACGGTCATCGTGGCGTCGGTCTTCCCGATCTACTTCCTGAGGGTGGCGGGGGCCGACCTGCCGCCGGCGGTGGCCACGCAGCGGTTCGCGATCGCCAGCACGATCGGCCTGGCGCTGGTGGCGGTGATGGCGCCGATCCTGGGGGTGATCGCCGACCGGCTCGGGATCAAGAAGCGCTTGCTGGGCGCGTCGATGGCCGTCGGGGTGTCGGCGGTGGCGGGGATGTTCTTCATCGGGCAAGGGGATTGGCTGCTGGCCTGCGTGCTGTTGATCCTGGCCGAGGTGGGGGCGGGGCTGAGCTTCGTCTTCTACGACGCGCTCTTGCCGCACGTGGCGAGGCCGGAGGAGATGGACCGGGTGTCGGCGGCGGCGTATGCGCTGGGATACGTGGGCGGGGGGACCTTGCTGGCGGCCAACCTGGCCCTGATCCAGTGGCCGGGGTTGCTGGGGATCCCGTCGGGGGAGGGGGTCTCGGAGGCGATGGCCACCCTGCCGGCTCGCCTGGCGTTCGTGTCGGTGGCGGTCTGGTGGGTGGTCTTCTCGATCCCGCTGTTCCTGAGGGTGGGCGAGCCGGAGGCGGTGCCCGAGGCGGGAGAGCGGGATCGGGGGAATCCGGTGCGGGTCGCCTTCCGGGGCGTGGCAAGGACCCTGCGGGAGCTGCGGGGGTACCGGGAGGCGTTCGTGATGCTGATGGGGTTCCTGCTCTACAACGACGGGATCGGGACCATCATCAAGATGGCGGCGATCTTCGGGGCGGAGATCGGGCTGGGTCAGGGGGAGATGCTCCCGGCGATCCTGCTGGTGCAGTTTGTCGGGATCCCGTTCACGTTCCTGTTCGGGATGCTGGCCGGCCGGATCGGGGCGAAGCGGTCGATCGTGCTGGGCCTGGTGGTGTATACGGGGATCAGCATCCTTGGGTATGTGATGACGAGTGCGTCGCATTTCTTCCTGCTGGCGATCCTCATCGGGATGGTGCAGGGGGGGACGCAGGCCTTGAGCCGGTCGCTGTTCGCCAGCCTGATCCCGAAGCCGCGATCGGGGGAGTTCTTCGGCTTCTTCGCGATTGCCGAGAAGTTCGCGGGCATCCTGGGACCCGCCTGCTTCGCGGCCGTCATCGCGCTGACCGGGTCGAGCCGGTCGGCCATCCTGTCGGTGATCGTCTTCTTCGTGGTGGGAGGAGGGCTCTTGCTCCTCGTCGACGTCGAGGCGGGGCGGAGCAAGGCGAGGGAGGAGGAACGGGAGCTGGAACTCGTGAACGACCCGGGGGTGGCGTGACCGGCGGTCGTCGCGAGGCGAAATCGATCGATCGGGGCACTGCTCGGTTGACAATCGGGGATCATGCCGGAGAATGTCCTCAGATGTCACTCGATGTCTCTGTTCGACGCTTCGTGTTCCCGGCCCGCGATCCGGCCCTGATCCGAGGATTCCGATGCCCGAAACGGTTGTTCATTTTCAGATTCGCATGCCACCAGACCTGCACGAGCAGCTTTCCAGCCGAGCCCGGGAGGAGAAGTGCTCGTTGAACGCGCTGATCGTCTCGATCCTGAAGGGGGCCGAGGAGCGGGCCGTCGCCGAGGGATCGTCCGCGGCGCAGGGCTAGTCGGCGGGCGCGGCGGGCCTGGCCGGGTACCCGAGGAGAGTCCTGAACCCGGGTCGAGGCGGTGAGAACGGGATCCGGGTGGGGGCGCGACGGTGAACCTTTCGGTCAAGGACACGGCCCGCATTCTGAGCGTGTCCGAGAAGACGATCTATCGCTGGATCAAGCAGCAGTCGATCCCGGCGTATCGGGTGCAGGACCAGTACCGGTTCAATCGGGCCGAGGTGCTGGAGTGGGCCACGTCGCGGCGGTTGAAGGTCTCGGACGAGATCTTCAACGAGCCGGAGGCGGCCGGCCAGCCGGTGCCGTCGCTGGTCGAGGCGATGGAGTCGGGGGGGGTCCATTATCGCGTCTCGGGTCATGACACGGAGTCGGCGCTGCGCGAGGTGGTCCAGCTGTTAAGGCTGCCCGGGGAAGTGGATCGCGAGTTCCTGCTCCGGGTCCTGCTGGCCCGGGAGGCGATGGCGCCGACGGCCATCGGCGATGGGATCGCGATTCCTCACGTGAGGAATCCGGTGGTGCTGCACATCGATCGGCCGACCATCGCCCTGTGCTTCCTGGAGCAAGCGATCGCCTACGGTGCCCTGGACGGGGGGCCCGTGAACATCTTGTTCGCGATCATCAGCCCGACGACGCGGGCCCACCTGCATTTGCTGGCGAAGCTGTCGTTCGTGCTGCGCGATGCCGAGGTCCGGGAGGGCCTGCGGGGCCAGGCGCCTCGGCAACGCATCCTCGATCTGGTCAGGGCGGCCGAGGATCGGCTCGTCGGCGCCGGGTCGTGACGGTTGCTCGATTCGATCGGCTGGTTCGACGCGAGACTTCATCGACGCCCTTGGCCCGACTCTCATGCAAGACGGAAGGACGCTGCGGGCCGATCGGCGGCGGCCCGGCGACGAGGGAACGCCGACCGATCGGCTGGAGGATCAGGTCGAGCACGCGGCGCACGTGCTGCCGTCGCAAGGGCCGATCACGGTCTTCGTGCATCACAATCCGCTGCATGCGTTCGAGGGGTTGCCGTTCGACGAGGCGTTGGGCGCGGCCTCGGCCCTGTACGGGTGCCATCCGTACCTGCCGGAAGACCACTATCGGGCCGAGGTCGATCGCGGCCGGATCGGCCGCCGCGATCTCGCCGAGGTGCTCATGGAGGACCTGGGCGAGGATGCGGATCTGCTGATCGGATTCATGGGCACGCGGTATCACCTCCGGCTGGCGATGCTCGAACATCCCTTGCGCACCGGGACCGACGCCGAGATCCGCTGGCTGGTCACCGGGAGCGACGCGCTGAAGCGGTTCCGATCGGAGACCCCGCCCGACGTGCGGCGCAGGATGATCGATCAGACGCGGGATTGGGCCTTGCGGGCGTCTCGGGAGGGGCGATCGGGGGGGGAGGGGGGCGAGGCCCTGACCCGGTTGCTGGGGCAGGTCCGGGGGAGTCGGGTCGGCCGGTGGGATGATCGGGTGTGGGAGGCCTTCACGCTGCGGCTCCTCTGGCGGGTGTGTCACGCCGGGGTGCATGGGGTGAAGCGGCTCGGCGATCCGCCGCCGGGGTCGTCGGTCAGCTCGGCCGCCCCGGTCCGCCACCGGGACTTCCTGCTGTTGGCGACGGGGAGGGACACCGATCGGTTGGTCCATGGGCAGCTCATCACGTTCTTGTCGGCGTTTCTTGATCAAGGGTTGGCGGCCTGGATGATGCCCGGCCGGTCGCTCGGCCTGTTCCGGGGGTTCGTGGGGCTGTACAAGGATGCCCGGCCGGTTGAGCCCTGGTTGCGAGGGCTCCCCGGGTTGCTCCGGGAGATCGACCGGTCGGGGCAATCGGCGATCGGCTCGCTGGAATCGTCGCTGGCGGAGCTGGGGGTGGCGGATCCGGAACGCGAGGCGTTTCTTTCCGCCACGCTGCTGGCGCTTCCCGGGTGGTTCGGGATGATCCGGCAGTTGGAGACGAATGCGGAATGGGCGGTCCATCCGGCGCCCCCGGGGACGCTCCGAGAGGCCCTGGCGGTCCGCCTGCTGCTGGAACGACTGGCGTTGGGCCACGAGGCCCGGGAGGCGCTGGGCCGACCGCCGAGGCTGGAGACGATGCGGCATGAGCTGCACCATCGCATCCCGCAGGCCCCCCGAGTGAGCGTGGACCAGCGGACCTCGCTGGTGTTCCAACTGGCCCAGGTCCGGGGCTGGAGCCCGTCGGATCTGGATCGGTTGTCCGGGGTCGAGTGGTCCCGGTTGGTCGGGGAGATCGAGGGGTTCGGGAGCCTGGCGCGCCGCCGGGTCTATCATCGGGCGTTCGAGCGTCGTTATCGGCACCAGGCCCTCGACGCCCTGGCGTCGCACGCCGATCGGGTCCGGGCCGGGGGAGAGGTCGATCGTCGACGACCGGAAGTCCAGGTGATCACATGTATTGACGATCGCGAGGAGTCGTTTCGGAGGCACCTGGAGGAGCAGGGCCCGGAGGTCGAGACGTTCGGCGCGGCCGGGTTTTTCGGCGTGGCGATGTATTACCGGGGGGTGGGCGACGCCCACTATCGCCCGCTCTGCCCGGTGGTGGTGAAGCCTCGCCATTACGTCCGGGAACAGGCGGCGTACTCGCTGACCGGCGGCAGCCGGCAGCGGGCGGAGACGAGGAGGCTGCTGGGGACGGCCCTGAGGCACTGGCACCAGGGCAGCCGAGGGCTGCTGGGCGGGATCGCCACGGCGATGCTCGGCTCGCTGGCGTCGGTGCCATTGCTGACGCGGATCCTCCTGCCGAGGCTGACGGCCCGGATCAATCGGCAGACGGTCGGATTCGTGGCGTTTCCTCCTGTTACGGAACTCACCATCCGGCGCCTGTCGGACCCTCCCGGGCCCGAGGAGGACCACCTGGGGTTCTCCGATGCCGAGATGGCCGAGATGGTCCTTCGCCTCCTGCAGGACATCGGGCTGACCGGAGGGTTTGCCGGGCTGGTCGTGGTCATCGGGCATGGGTCGAGCAGCCTGAACAACCCGCATGAGTCGGCCTATAACTGCGGGGCCTGCAGCGGAGGGCTCGGCGGGGCCAATGCGCGCTCATTTGCCTTGATGGCGAATGATGCCCGGGTCCGGGCGATCCTCGACGATCGGGGGATGAGCATCCCCGAGGGGACGGTGTTCGTGGGGGCCTTCCACGACACGAGCACCGAGGACGTGATCTTCTATGACCTGGACCGGATCCCGACCGCCCACCGTCGGGCGTTCGAGCGGTTTCGGGAGCGGATCGACCTGGCCCGCGGGCGGAACGCCCATGAACGCTGCCGGCGGTTCGAGTCGGCCGACCTCGGCCTGTCCCTGGCCGAGGCCCTGGAACACGTCGAGACGCGGGCGGACGACCTGTCGCAGGTCCGGCCGGAGTACAACCACGCGACCAACGCGCTGTGCCTGGTGGGGCGTCGCGCGTGGAGCCGGGGGTTGTTCCTCGATCGTCGGGCGTTCCTCGCCTCGTATGATCCCGGCGGGGACGATGACGAGCAGACGATCCTCCGCCGGATCTTGCAGGCGGTGATCCCGGTGTGCTCGGGGATCAACCTGGAGTATTACTTCTCGAGGGTCGATCCCGCCGGGTACGGCTGCGGATCAAAGCTGCCGCACAACATCACCTCGATGCTGGGGGTGATGGAGGGGGCCCAGAGCGACCTCCGCCCGGGGTTGTCGCAACAGATGGTCGAGATCCATGAGCCGATGCGGATTCTCTTCGTGATCGAGGCGACGCCGGACGCGCTGGAGTTGATCATGGATCGGGTCGAGGCGATCGGCCGGTTGGTGCGGAACGGATGGGTCCAGATGGCGACGATCAGCCCGAACGGGCGACGCCTCCACGTGTACCGCGACGGCCGATTTGCCCCGTATGCCCCGGAGTCGGGCGAGCTGGCCGAGGCGGGCTCGTCGCTCGACTGGTATCAAGGGCGGCGCGAGGCCCTGGGGTTTGCCTCGATCGCCCCCCGAGGTGGACGATGAGCGATTCTCTGGCGTTCGAACTCATGGGGACGGCGGTGCTGGCCATGCCGGCCTTGCTGCTGGCGGTCCTCGGGATTTCCTTGCTGGTGGACCGGCCGTGGAGCGAGCGGGCGATCGCGCGGTGGACCGAGGCAAGCGTCGTGACGGCGCTGACCGCCGCCGTTGGGGTGCTGGTTCTGATGCTGGTGACGGGGGATCGGGAGCTCTCCCTCGACCTGGGGTCGCTGATCGCGATCCCGGAG
Organism: Tautonia sp. JC769; assembly: GCF_040717455.1. NCBI lineage: Bacteria > Pseudomonadati > Planctomycetota > Planctomycetia > Isosphaerales > Isosphaeraceae > Tautonia > Tautonia sp. JC769. The sequence continues at coordinate 33,184 of NZ_JBFEFH010000030.1, read as the reverse complement.
GAGCATTTCCACTTTCGGCTGAAGTTCGTGTTCGATCGGCTTTCGGTGCCGTTCCTGATCCTCTCGCTGGTGCTGATCGGGCTGGTGGGGGCGTTCGCCAACCGCTATTTGCACCGGGAGCCGGGCTATGCGCGATTCTTCCTGTGCTATGCCGTGTTCTTGATGGGGATGGTGGTCGCTTCGCTGGCGGGGACGATCGAGGCCTTGTTCCTGGGGTGGGAGCTGGTGGGGTTGTCGTCGGCCTTGCTGGTGGCCTTCTTCCACGAGCGGTCGGCGCCGGTGATGAATGCGCAGCGGGTCTGGTCGGTGTACCGCACCTCCGACGCGGCGTTCCTGCTGGCCGCGGTGGCGCTGCATCATGCCTCGGGGGGTGGCGACTTCGAGGCGATGACCGGGACCGGCCCCTGGCCGGAGGCCAGGGCGAGCCTGACGTCGGGTCAGGCGTTCGGGGTGGGGTTGCTGCTCCTGCTGGCGGCCGCGGGCAAGTCGGGCCTGGTCCCGTTTTCGGGGTGGGTCCCGAGGGCGATGGAGGGCCCGACCCCGTCGAGCGCGGTCTTCTACGGGGCCCTCTCGGTCCACCTGGGGGCGTTCCTCCTGCTGCGTGTCAGCCCGATCCTGGAACGGTCGGCGGTCTTGTGCGGGATCGTGGTGGTGCTGGGATTGGCGACGGCCGTGGTCGCGGCGATCGTGGGGCGGGTGCAATCGGACGTGAAGGGGGTGCTGGCGTTCGCCTCGCTGACGCAGGTGGGGATCATCGTCGCGGAGATCGGGCTCGGCTTGCGCTACATCCCCTTGATCCACATGATTGGGCATGCTTGCTTGAGGACGCTCCAATTGCTCCGCGCCCCGTCCTTGCTGAGGGACTACCACCAGATCGAGAACGCGATGGGCCGGCGGCTCGAACGGCACAACGCCTGGTTCGAGGGCGTGTTGTCGGCCCCGATGGCGTTGCGCCTGTATCGGTTCGGGCTGGATCGCGGCCGGTTCGATGCCGCGCTGGATCGGTTCGTCGTGACCCCGTTCATCCGGGCCTTCCGGTGGTGCGACGGCATGGAGCGGCGATGGACGGATTTCCTGGCGGGGACGGGCTCGCGGGAATCGGACCGGGTGCCGGCCTCTGCCCCGAATGTTGAGGAGCTGTGATGCTCGGCCTCCACCAGCCGTGGCTGGGACTCTGCGTGACCATCCCGGTGCTCGGGGCTTTGGTGGTGCGGTTCACGGGCCAGCCCGAGGCCGCCCGCCGCCGGAGCCTGGTGGCGTGCGGCCTGACGCTGGCCTGCGCCGTCGCCGCCTGGCACGACTTCGAATCGCTCCGGGTTCGGGAGGCTCACGACCCCGACGGGTGGTCGATCTGGCCGCTCGGCGGGGGCTTGCTCGTGGTCGACGCGTTGAGCGCGCCGCTGTTGCCGCTGGGGGCGTTGCTGTTCCTGCTCACCCACCTGGCGACCCTGAGGACCAAGGTCCGTGAGTTCTCGTTTGCGCGATCGCTGGTCTCCGAGGCGATCCTGCTGGCGACTTTTTCGAGCAAGAGCCCGTGGCTGGTCGGGCTCTTGCTGGCGGCGGGGGCCGTCCCGCCGTACCTGGAATTGCGCAAAGCGAGCAAGCCGACCCGGGTCTATGTACTGTTCATGGGGGCGTTCGTCGTCCTGCTCGTGCTCGGGTTGGCGATCCTGTCGAGTGCCCCCGGGGGCAGTCGCCTCTCGGTTGTGGCGGTGGTCTTGCTGACGGCGGCGGTCTTGCTGCGGAGCGGCATCGCGCCGGTGCATTGCTGGATGACCGACCTGTTCGAGCACGTGAGCTTCGGGACGGCCTTGCTCTACGTCTCTCCGATGGTGGGGGCCTATGGCCTGGTCCGACTGGTGTTGCCGGTCGCGCCGACCTGGGTGCTGTCGGCCGTGGCGATGGCCTCGCTCGTCACGGCGGTTTACGCCGCGGGGATGGCGCTGGTCCAGCGCGAGGCGCGGCGATTCTTCAGCTACGTGTTCCTGAGCCATTCGTCGCTGGTGCTGGTGGGCCTGGAGACGGCCACGCCGATCGGGCTGACCGGTTCGCTGAGCCTTTGGCTCTCCGTCGCGCTGTCGCTGACGGGGTTCGGCCTGGTCTTGCGGTGTGTCGAGGCGAGGACGGGGCGGATCTCGCTCCTCGACTTCCACGGCCTCTACCCGCATGTGCCGGGGCTGGCGGCCTTGTTCCTGATCACCGGGTTGGCCAGCATCGGGTTTCCGGGGACCGCCGGGTTCGTGGGGCTGGAGCTCCTGGTCGAGGGAGTGATCCAGGTCTTGCCGATCGCGGGGGCGCTGGTCGTGATCGTCGCGGCGCTGAATGGGCTTGCGGTGATGTACGCATATTTCCTGATCTTCACGGGGCGTCCCCACTCCAGCACGATCGACCTGAGGATCCGGCCCTCGGAGCGCATCGCGGTGCTCATCCTGACCGCGATGATCCTGATCGGGGGCGTGTTCCCCCAGCGGGGCGTCGATACGCGGTACCGGGCCGCCCTCAGCCTGGCCGCCCCGCGCGACGATCGAGGTCAGACGCAACCCGGCAGGGCACGCGAACCCGGACCGACGATTGAGCGCACGATTGCGCATGGACCCGGCCCTTTCTGAGTGACCTTGCGCGGAGACTCGGTTAGGATCTCCAGTCAACTCGACTCGCCATCGCACTTTGCCCGATCCGGGTCGATGCGAGCGCGGCCGGCATGGGGCCTACGCCCGGATCGCCCGAGGGGTTCGACGCCGACCGTCCGATCCGATCCACCGTCCGAACCGATTCAAGGGGGCCTGCACCATTCCTGCGATGCCCGATCCGAGCTGGCGAGAGTTGGCCGACATCCTGGCCCTCAGCTATCTCGCTCACCGCCTGCTGCTGTTCGCCCGGGGCACCCGAGCCCTGCAGGTCTTGCTGAGCCTGGTGGCGCTCTGGGCGCTCTGGCACCTGGCGAGGCGGACCGGCCTGGAACTGACGGGGTGGATCCTGGGATCGGCCATCCAGCTCGCACCGATCGCGTTGATCGTGGTCTTCCGCAACGAGCTGCGAGAGGTCCTGATTCATGCCGGTCCGCTCCGCTTGCTGGCCGGTCGGCGCCCGCTGGTCGGGCCGATCGACCCGACCGCGGTGGCCGAGGCGGCCTTCCGCCTGGCCGCGTCCCGGACGGGGGCCCTCCTGGTCTTCCAGGGGAGAGACCGCCTGGACCGCCTGGCCCAGCAAGGAGAGCGGATCGATGCCCGGTTCAGTGCCCCGCTCGTCGAGAGCCTGTTTGTGAAGGAGAGCCCGGTTCACGACGGCGCCGTGCTGGTCCAGGACGGCCGGATCGATCGGGTCGGGACGCTCTTGCCCCTGTCGACCAGCCCGGGGCTGCCCGCCCAGTACGGCACGCGTCACCGTGCCGCCGTCGGCCTGAGCGAGCGGTGCGACGCAGTCGTCTTGATCGTCTCGGAGGAGCGAGGCGAGGTCTCGCTGGCGAAGGGGGGGGAGATCGAGCAGGTCGCGACTCCCGAAGACCTGGAGCGGTCGCTCGTGGGGGGGCCGGTCGGCGTGGGGCGGGCTGACGCCCGGGGGGGGCGGCTCGCGGGGCTCGCCTCCGCCTGGGGAGGGTTCCTGCTGACGACCCTGGCGGTTTCCGTCGTGTGGGCGCTTTACGACCTCCAGCAGGTCGCGCAGCGGACCGTGACCGCGACGGTCCAGTTCCGAGGGTTGCCCGAGTCGCTGGAGCTGGTCGACCCGCCCGAGACGTTCGAATTGCAGGTGTGGGGGAAGCAGTCGCTGATTGACAACCTGCCGTCCGAGGGGATCACGGCGACGGTCGACCTGTCCGGGGCAGAGCAAGGGGGGACCTACACCCTTGAACGTGGTGATCTGACGGTTGACGTGCCGGCCGGGGTGGAGTGGTCGTTGTCCGAGTCGTCGATGGGTCTGGGTCTGGTCGAGCGGGTCGAAGTGACGGTCCCGGTCCAGGTGCGTCTGGAAGGGGAGCCGCCGCAGGGCCGGGCCTTCGCCGTGCTGCGGGCCGAACCGGATCGGGTGGTCCTGCTCGTGCCGAAGCGGGTGGGCGATCGCCTGGAGGCCGTGGAAACCCGGCCGATCCACGTCGGGTCGCTCGGGATCGATGCCGACACCCCGGAGGCGACCGTGACGATTCCGCTGGAGCTGAGCCGGCATTCCGCCCGGCCGGTCGCCGGGTCGACCGATACGGTCCGCGTGACCATCGGGCTGAGGCCGGCCGATCCGCAGGAGGATCCGGCGACGGGCCCGTGAGCAAACGCCCGAGCCGGCCCGGCGGATGGGGTCGGGCCGGCTCAAGCGTCGCGATCCGTTGATTCATCGGGCCGGGGGAGCGTCCGGGGCATCGGTCGAGGGCAGGTGCGAGGACAGCTCGTCCTTGACCGATTGCCAGCGGGGGTCGGCGGCGAGGTTCGTCCACTCGCGGGGGTCGGCCTGGTGGTCGTAGAGCTCCTCGGAGCCGTCGGCGTAGCGGATGTACCGCCATCGCTCGGATCGGACGGCGTGATTCCCGCGGCCGTGCGTGGTCAGGGCGGGCCGATCCCGGGGGGCCCCGGGATCCCGGAGCAGCGGGGCGAGGCTTTCCCCCTCCAGCTCGGGCCGGCCCGGGAGCCTGCAGAGGTCGATCAGGGTCGGGTAGAGGTCGAGCAGCGAGACGGTCCGATCGCTCCGGCCGTCCGCCTCGGTCAGGCCGGGGGCGACGACGATCAGGGGGACCCGGGTCGCTTCCTCCCAGAGGGCGAACTTCCGCCAGTGCTGCTTCTGGCCGAGGTGCCAGCCGTGGTCACCCCAGAAGACGATGATCGTGTCGTCGCGATGGCCGCTTGCGTCGAGGGCGTCGAGCAGGCGGCCGATCTGGGCGTCGGCGAACTCGATGCTGGCGAGATATCCCTGGACCGCCTTCTCCCACTGGCCGGCCGCGACGACCTTGCGGTGGTCGCCGTCGGGCCTGGCCATGGCGATCCCGGCGGGGGGGAGATCGTCGAGGTCGTTCGCGAGGGTCTCGGGGAGGATGATCTCGTCGACCGGGTAGTGGTCGAAGTAAGCGCGGGGGGTGTACCAGGGGAGGTGCGGCCGGATCAGGCCGACGGCCAGGAAGAAGGGGGCTTCCCGGTCGGCCTGGAGCCAGTCGATCGCCCAGGAGACGGTCTTGGAGTCGCCCATCGCCTCGTCGGGCACGTCGAGCGGCCCCCAGTCGAAATGGGCCGCGCCGGGGATCCCGTTGACGGGGGTCTGCTCGGGCTTCGGGTGATCGGAGCCCTTCAGGCCGAACCACTCGGGCCACGAGTCGCGGTCGTTGAAGCTGTTGTGGAAGAGCTTCCCGCCGCCGGCGACGTCGTAGCCGGCGGCCGAGAAGTGCTGGGGCAGGGTCACGGCGTCGGGTAGGACCGGACGCCAGGGCTGGTTGTTGTGGTAGACGCCGGTCGTCGAAGGCTGCAGGCCCGTCATCAGGCTGGTCCGGGACGGGTTGCACGCGGGGGCCGAGCAATAGGCCCGGGTGAAGTGGACGCCCCGGGCCGCGAGGCGGTCCAGGTTGGGCGTCCGGGCCTGGGGGTGTCCGCCGAGGAACCCGGCCCAGTCGTTCAGGTCGTCGACCGCAATGAAGAGGACATTCGGCCGGCTCGGCGGGTCGTCGGCCCGCGAGGGGGCGGCCACCGCGAGCGCGACGGCCGCGAACCAGAGACGCGGGAGGATGCCCTTGAATGCGAGTTTTTTCATAAAATACCCTGGTTACCTGGTGGTCACGGCGAACTCGAAGTGGTTGTCGCCGCCGTCGCCCACCTCGACGCGGAGCGTGCTGGCGCGATTGAATCGCGGGGGGACGATGTTCTCGGTCTCCTCGGCCGTCTGGCCGAGGAGGTCGGGGTGTTCGATGATCCGCCCGGTGGGGCGGACGGCATCGATCTCGACGCGATAGGGGCCGGGTTCGGGGCCCTCGGAGGGGGGGATCCGGAATGCGCCGCCCTGGACGACACCGGTGACCGCCGGCCCGCTCGACTCGGGAATCAGGGTGATGTGGGCCTCGTCGAGGGGTTGGCCGTCGAGCAGGACCTGGCCCGTCACGGCGACCCCGCCCTGGTCGGGGGCCGGGCCGCACCCCGGGAGGCTCAGGAGGAGCGCGGCCAGGGCGACGGGCGGCGAGAGGGGGGCAAGGGTGGTCCGGATCGGGTGATCGCCTCGCATCAGAACTGGTCTCCGCTGATGACCTCGCCGCCGGCCCGGCTGCTCAGGGCCCGCCAGACGATCAGATCGATCGAGTCCTTGACGAATCGCACGGAGCCGTCGCCGAGGAGGGTGTGCACGCCGCCGGGGTGGAAGCTGCGCGAGCCGATGTAATGCTGGGGGCCCTGGCCGGTGTTGCGGATGCAGGGGGACCTCAGGTCAGGGCGGTCCCAGCAGGCGCCGTAGTCGGCGGCGCGGCTATTGGGGCCGATCCGGCTCGAAATCTGGTGCGACGAGGGCTGATCGCTCCAGATCCGGCCGCGACGGTCGATGACGTCGACCGGCTGGCCGAGCGGGTGGGGGGCCTGGATCAGCTCGGCCATCAGGAGGGTGTTCGTCGTGCCGTCGCGGATCTCGGCGAAGGTCGCCCCGTAGTTCAGGCCGAAGGGGGACGGCAGGATCTGGTCGCCGTAGGTGTTCTGGCCCCAGTTGACGCCGTAGTTGCCCTTCACGTCGGTGACGTTGCCGCCGTTGTTGACGAACCGCTGCTGTTCGTCGGTCGGGCAGCTGAAGACCGAGACGATCGAGGCCCGGGTCGTCTCGTTGGCGGAGACCTGGAAGCTCAGGTCGTAGTTGTAGCTCTCGAAGAGGTTGCGCTGCTCCAGGAACGGCAGCAAGGACGCGAGGAAGGGCCGGCGATAGGCCCCACTGGGGGTCTGGACCTGGACCGATCCCATCGGGAATCGGCCCCAGGCGTCGTGGTAGTTGTGCAGGGCCAGGCCGATTTGCTTCAGGTTGTTTGAGCACTGGGCACGCCTGGCCGCCTCTCTGGCCGATTGCACCGCGGGCAGGAGCAGCGCGATCAGGACGCCGATGATGGCGATCACCACCAGTAATTCAATGAGCGTGAAACCGCGTCGATCGTTCATGGGTTTTGGTCCTCGGTCTGCTTCGGGGATACTCGGGCGCACCGTACCGGGAGCGGTGACCGTTCCCCCATCGCGGGGGGATCTCTCGGTCCGATGCTGCCGGATCGTTGGGAAGAGGGGGCCCGGTCGGGGCCTATTTGAGGGGCCGGTCCGGGGGATTCAGGGCAGATCTTCGTCGGCGGGGGACGCGGCGATGAGGTCCCGCTCGGACCATCCGGCGAGGAGACAACACCGCTCCTCGATCAGGGTCGGGGGACGCTGCATGGCCCGGTCGGTCATGACGAACATCGTGGTCATCGCCCTGCTTTCGGTCGGTGGCGTGGGGATGGTGGGTGGCGGCCGGTCGGGTTGGGGGCACGCCCACCCCGGCACGGCCGGGGTCGCCGGCCCGATCAAGGCCGGCACGGCAGGTGGAAGGAGCAAGGCGCGGACCAACCACCGGAATTGCAGCTTTCCCGGGGATTATCCGTGAGATATCATCGAATCGTCGTTGGGACTGGCGGAAACCGCGAAATAAGACGGTTTTAGGCCGTGATATCCCACGGGTAAGCCGTTTCATTTCACGGAATCTCGCCCCATGGAGCGTTACGCGACGTTGCTGCTGGAGATCTGGCGTGAGGTCTGCCGTCACATCGAGATCGCCGAGTCGGTCGAGCGCCTGGCGCCGCTGCTCGCCCGTCGGGTGGCCGCCGACCTGGTGCTCGTGAGGCGGATCGACGTGCCGGGCGGGTCCGTCGACACGGTGGCGATGGGCCATTGCCGCCCCGGCCAGGCCGACCCGAGGCCGCGGAGCGAGCTGACGACCGAGGGGGTCCAGCGGCTGATCGCCTGGTGCCACCGCCGGCAGGTGCTTCGGCTGGCCCACCGTTCCCGGACGGCCGGCCCGCCGGGGCTGCTGCCCGAGGGGCTCTCGGGCGAGATCCTGGCCGGGCCGCTCATCGCCGAGGAGGGGCCGGTCGGGATCTTGCTGCTGACCACCTCGCCCCCGAGGCAGTTTCGCGACGAGCATGCCGAGCTGCTCGGCGCCCTGCTCGACCCGTTCACGGTCGCCCTGGAGAACGACCGGCGGCTTCGCGAGCTGACCACGCTGCGCGAGGCGGTCGAGGCCGACAACCGGTCCCTGCTGACGAAGCTCGGCCGGCTCGACATCAGCGATTCGATCGTCGGCGCCGAGGCGGGGCTCCGGGAGGTCATGGAGCAGGTGGCCCAGGTCGCCCCGTCCGATGCCCCGGTCTTGATCCTCGGCGAGACGGGATCGGGGAAGGAAGTGATCGCCCGGGCCGTGCATGCCCGGTCGCGGCGGGCCAGGGGGCCGTTCCTGCGGGTCAACTGCGGGGCGATCCCTCCGGAGCTGGTCGATTCCGAGCTGTTCGGGCACGAGGCCGGCAGCTTCACCGGGGCGGTCGGCCAGCGGAAGGGGTGGTTCGAGCGGGCCGACGGCGGGACGCTCTTCCTCGACGAGGTCGGCGAGCTGCCCCCGGCGGCGCAGGTGAGGCTGCTGCGCGTGCTCCAGGACGGGCTGATCGATCGCGTGGGGGGCGAGCGATCGGTCCCGGTCGACGTCCGGATCGTCGCCGCGACGCACCGAGACCTGGAGGCGATGGTCGCCGACGGCCGATTCCGACAGGATCTCTGGTACCGGATCGCCGTGTTCCCGATCCGCTTGCCAGCCTTGCGCGACCGGCCCTCGGACATCCCGGCCCTGGCGGCGCACTTCGCCATGCGCTCCTCGAAACGCCTGGGGATGCCGCCCTTGTCGCCGACGGCCGCGGAGATCGGCCTGCTGGTGACCTATCCCTGGCCGGGCAACGTGCGGGAGCTGGCCGCGGTGATCGAGCGGGCGGCGATCCTCGGCGACGGGGAGCGGCTGGAGATCGCCCGCGCCCTCGGCTCCCCTCGCGAGCCGTCCCCGGTGATCGCCCCGACTTCGGCCGCCGCCCCGACGGCCGATCCGGGGGGCGAACCCTTCATGGCGCTGGAAGCGGCGGTGGCCCGGCATATCGAGTCGGCCCTGGAGCGGAGCCGAGGCCGGATCGAGGGCCCGACCGGCGCCGCGGCATTGCTGCGCGTCAATCCCCACACGCTGCGGTCGAGGATGCGGAAACTCGGCCTCGACTGGGGTCGATTCCGGGCACGGGGTTGACCCGGAATCGATCGGGTTTCAAAGGGCGGATCGGGGCCTGGCTCTCGACATCATCGCCGGGGCCGCCGAATCGGAGGCGATGGGTCCATCGGGGCGGCAGGCGTCTGTGCGTCCGGTCCACCTGCACGCTCCCGGGCCTCGTAGGTGCCCGTCGAGCGTTCCGGACCGGGTTCGATGCATGAAGATTTGGAAAATCGACGATCGGAAAAAGAAAATTCATGACATCCGAAAGAATTTCCGTGACACCTGGCTGTTGAGTCTGTTAGAAGGAAGATGATTAGTTTGGCAATGTAGATGCTGCGGTCATCAGCACATCACGATAGCAGTCGACATTTCGGTCTACCTCTGCCGGGGCAAGGGGGCAGAGATAGGGTAATTTGGGCGAGTTTGCGGGCCGAAGCGGCGGCTTATCCCTGCGTGCTCGAACGCATTTCGCGGCGATCGATCGTTCCGATGAGGGCATCATCGGATGAATTTCGTCAAAATGTCTAGATAATTCGCCACATAATATGAGACGTGCGGATGCGGGGCGTCCGCCCCGGCGAAGGCGCGATCGACTCGGGTTGGACCGTTGCCGAGGACTCCCACATTGGGTTGATTGAGGGCGGCACCCATGGGACACGAGACCGGGATGACGACTGGGATGGGCACGCCGTCTCCGGATGCGGGTCCGAACGCCGCGATCTTCCAGCCCCTGGAATGTCCGAGCGGCCTGAAGATCAAGAACCGCCTGTTCCGGTCGAATGTGTCGGGTCAGTTCGACGAGTACAACGGCCAGGGCGGCTACGCTCGCATCAACTGGGAGGAGAGTTTCGCGGCCGGGGGGGTGGGGGCGATCATCTCCTCCTTCACCCCCGTCATGGTCGGCGGCCGGATCATGATCCGCTACGCCATGATCGACGACGACGACAAGATCCCGTTCTGGAGGCTGGTCGGCGAGCGGGTCCACGCCCACGACTGCCGCTATCTCCTCCAGCTCAGCCACTCCGGGCGCCAGCAGGACAATGGCGGTGTCGAGAATCGCATGCGTCGATCGCTCAGCTCGACCGACCGCGCCGACTACTTCCACGGCATCCTTTGTCGGTCGGCCACCGAGTCCCAGATCCGGGAGATCATCGGTGCATTTGCCGCCGGTGCGCGGCGGGCGAGGGAGGCCGGCCTCGACGGGGTGGAGTTGCACGGGGCCAACGGTTACCTGATCACCCAGTTCCTGAGCAGGGGCATCAACGACCGCCGGGACCGCTGGGGAGGATCGCTCGAGAATCGGGCCCGGTTCCTCCTCGAGATCGTCAAGGCCATCCGGGCCGAGGTCGGCCCGGGGTTCCACCTCCAGCTCAAGATCAACGCGGCCGATTACAATAACGCACTGTTCCCCTGGCGGAAGCGAGGCAACCGGATCGAGGAGACGATCCCGATTTGCAGGTGGGCGGTCGAGGCCGGGGTGAATGCCCTGCACATCTCCTCCGGCAGCATCTTCCCCCACCCCCGGAATCCTCCCGGCGACTTCCCGCTGCGCGACGTGGTCGCGTACTACGACAGCCTGATGAACGCCGGGACGCGCGTCCGGATCAACTACAAGATCTTCACGACACCCGTCCTCGGGCCGCTCTTCCGATGGTGGTGGAACCACCGCCGCGGCCTCGCGTTCGACGAGATCTCCTCGGGGATCAACCTGGAGGCCGCGGCGGCCATCAAGGGAGCCGTCCCGGGGGTCCCCGTGATCGTCACCGGCGGCTTCCAGGATGCCAGCGTGATCCGAGGGGCCATCGAGCAGGGCCGGGTCGACGCCGTCTCCATCGCCCGACCCCTGATCGCGAACCGAGACCTCCCCAGGCTCTTCGAGCGGGGCCTCGACTGGTCGGACCTCCCCCGGATCGAGCGGGAGGGCGGCACCTGGCCCCTGAGGAACAAGCACCGCTGCAGCTACTGCAACCGATGCCTGCTCAACGACCTGGAGAGCCCGCTCGGCTGCTATGACCGCAATCGCTACGACTCGTATGAGCAAATGATCGCCGAGGTGATGCAGGTCTATCAGCCCAATCCGTGGGGCATCCCCGAGCGGTTCGGGCTGGCGACGACCAATGGCAAGGGGCCGTCCGGGGCGGCGGCCGGGGGCATCGTCGAGCCCGGCATCCGGGGGATCGGGGAGGTGGACCGTGGATAAGAACAGGATCCTCGACCCCCTCGAACGCGAGCTGAGGCGCCGCAGGCGCATCGTGAAGGCGACCCTGGTCATCGCGCTCCTGGCCGTTGCCTGGGCCGCCTACTGGTTCGTCTTCGCCGAGATCCCCCGGGACTACGACAACCCGGTCGACCATTTCAAGTACGGTTCGATCGGATCGGAGACGAGCGGCGGCCTGCCGCTGAGGCTCTGGGAGGTCCTGCCCGCGGCCTTCCCGGAGCACCTGCCCGACCCGGACGCCTACCGGGCCATCGCGGCCGATCGCCGCACCCCGCTCGACGGCTACCGTCAGTTCGGCTTCGTGACCGAACCGGACCGGCCCTTGCCGATCGGCTTCAGCGTCCGCCGTCGCGGTGCCGAATGGGTCGGCCTGAATTGCGCCGTCTGTCACGTGGGCACGATTCGGGTCTCCGACGGGCTCGATCCCGACCGGATCTACCGGGACACCCCGCTGACCTTCGCCCTCCCGGGGATCGGCGAGGCCCCCCCGACTCCCCCCCGCGATCGGGCGATCGTCCTGGGGATGCCCGCCAATACGGTGAACCTGACCGCCTACTTCGAGTTCCTCTTCGACTGCGCCCGGGACCCGAGATTCACCGTCAATTACTTGATGGCGCAGATCGAGGCCGATGGGTCGCTCGGACCGGTCAAATCCCTCTTCTATCGTCAGGCGATCCCGGCGGTCCGCGAGGGGCTGCTGACCCGCCGCGATCAGCTCTCCTGGACCGAGCAGAACCCCCCGGCCGGACCGGGTCGGATCGACACATTCAACCCTTACTGGACGATGATCTTCAACTATCCCTGGAACGGGACCAACGGCATCGCCGATTTCCCATCGATCTGGAACCAGCGGCCCCGGGACGGCATGCAGCTGCACTGGGACGGCAACAACACGTCGGTCCTCGAACGGAACCTCAGTGCCGCCTTCGGCGCGGGGGCCACCCCGGTCTCGGTCGACCTGCATCGCATGAAGATGGTCGCCGACTGGATCGGATCTCCCGAGGACCGCCGGGCGTCTCCCGAGCCCGACGCCCGCCGGGAGACCACGCCTCGTTCGGGAGAGCTGGAGATCCCCCGCTTCCCGTTCCCGATCGATGAGGCCCTGGCCGCCCGAGGCCGCGAGATCTACTTCGAAGCCGACTCCGACCCCTCCCGTTCCGGCGTACAGAGCTGCGCCTCCTGCCATGATTTCGAAGGCCAGGACGTGGGGAAGGTGGTCTCGATCGACGCGATCGGGACCGACCGCCACCGGCTCGACTCGTTCACCGAGGAACTGGTCGCGAACCAGAACACGCTGGGCATCGGCCACCCGTGGCGGTTCCACCAGTTCCGCAAGACGCATGGCTACGCCAACCACCCCCTCGATGGCCTCTGGGCCAGGGCGCCCTACCTGCACAACGGCTCGGTGCCGACGCTCCGAGACCTGCTGGAACCTCCCGAGCGACGGCCTAAGTCATTCTATCGGGGCGATGACGAATACGACCCTGTGCGGGTCGGATTCCGGAGCGACCGCGACACCTCAGGCGACGGCCGCCGGTTCTTCCTGTTCGAGGTCGGGGCGGTCGGGCCGTCGGGCAATGGGGGCAACGGCAACGGCGGGCACCGCTACGGCCTCGAACTGGATGAGGCCGACAAGGATGCGCTGGTCGAGTATCTCAAGACCGAAGGGGGGGGCGACGCGCCATGAACCGCTATGCCGTCGGGTTCCGCTGGGCCGTGATCCTCGGCGTCGTCGCCAACCTCGCGCTGGCAGTCCCCGGCGTGTTCGTCCCGAACGCGGTGCTCGGGCTTGTGGGCCTGCCGCCGGCGATGCAACAGATCTGGCCGTCGTTCGCGTCCTTGCTGCTGATCCTGCTGAGCCTGATGTACCTCCCCGCGTCGTACGACCCCTTCGCCTATCGGCCCGTCGCCTGGCTGGCGGTCGGAGCCCGGGCCGCCGGCGCGATCTACTTCCTGGGCTTCCACCGGGAATACCTGGCGTTCGGCCTGCTCGATCTGCTCTTCGGTCTGATCGAGGGCGTCTTGTTGCTGGCCGCCTACGCTCGCGGCCCCGTCGACCCCGAACTCGCGGAGGCGCACCCGTGATCCCTCGCTCGCTTCCCCCGGCTGATCGCCGGAGGCTCGGCCGATGGCTCTGGCGCGGGCTGGCGGCGCTCGTCGTGCTGGCCGCGGTCCTCGGCCTGGGCGTCTATGTGATGCTCTTCCGGGAGGTGCCCCAGCGCCTGCCGGTGGAGCCCGGCGTGGAGCCGATCGCGACCTATTTCAAGTACGGCTCGATCGGCGCCGAGAACACCGACGGCATCCCGTACCCGATCTGGGTCGTCTTGCCCCACGTCTTCGCCGACAAGCTCCCCAGGCCCGGCGGCTACCTGGCCTTCGGCATGCCCTGGGAGGCGGGCGACGAGCTGCCGATCGGCATCTCGAAGAAGACGATCGGCTTCCCCAGGGTGGCCATCAACTGCGCCTTCTGCCACGTCGCCAGTTACCGGACCGAGCCGGACGGGCCGCGCCAGGTCGTACTGGGGGGGCCCGGCAATCGCGCCCGGCCGCTCGAATACGTCCGCTTCCTCTCCGAATGCGCCGAGGACCCCCGATTCAACGCCGACACGCTGCTCCCGGCCATCCAGTATTACTTCGACCTCTCGCCGGTCGAGAAACAGCTCTACCGTCATGTCCTGATCCCGCTGACCCGAGACGGACTGCTCGAGCAAGGGGAACGCTACGCCTGGACCGAGAGCCGGCCCGACTGGCTCGTCGGCCGCATCGACCCGTTCAACCCGGTGAAGTACCGTCAGCTCGGCATCGACTGGCGGGAGGAGCGGGAGGAACTCGGCTTCGAGACCATCGGCAATTCCGACATGCAGCCGCTCTGGAACCTGGCGATGCACCGAGCGGCCGAGCCCGGCGGGCCGCTCCCCTACTCGTACCACTGGGACGGCCTGAATACGGATCTGAAGGAGGTCGTCTACTCGGGGGCGATCGGCGACGGAGCGACCACCGAATCCCTGCCCGTGCAGGAGCTGGACGCGATGCAAGCCTGGCTCGAACAGCTGCCGCCGCCTCCCTATCCGTTCCCGGTCGATCGCGAGCTGGCCGACCTCGGCAAGCCGATCTACGACCGCCTCTGCGCCGACTGCCACGCCTTCGACGGCACGCGCACCGGGACGGTCATCCCCCGGGACGAGATCGGCACCGACCCCCATCGGATCGACATGTGGACCGAGGAGGCCATGACCATCTACAACTCGTTCGCCCGGGGCGAGCCCTGGGCCTTCCGGGCGTTCGTCAAGCAAGACGGCTATGCCTCGGTGCCGCTCGACGGCCTCTGGCTCCGCGCCCCTTACCTGCACAACGGCTCGGTGCCCACCCTGGAGGATCTCATGAAGCCGTCCGGCGAGCGGCCGAAGGTCTTCTATCGGGGCTATGACGTCTACATCGACGGCGGGACCGGATTCATCTTCGAAGGCCCGGAGGCCGAGGCCGAGGGGGACCGCTACGACACCGCCGTGCCCGGCAATTCCAATGTCGGCCACGAGGGGCCCGACTACGGGACCGATCTCCCCGAGTCCGAGAAGCGGGCGGTGATCGAGTACATGAAAACGCTCTGATTGTGATCGGCGGCCTCGGGTCGTCCTCGATGCCGGTGCCGCCCGGTTGGCTCCCAACGGAGGTGTTTGTGATGAAGCGGGTGCTCGTGTGTCTGATCGTGGCCGGCCTCGTCCCGCTCGCCCTGGCGTCCCAGCCCCTCCCCCAGGAGCAGGAGGCCGGCCAGGCCGAGACCTCGTCCCCGGCGAAGGCGGGGGACCGGGTGACCATCACGACCGCCAACCGGACCATCTCCGGCAAGGCGCGTGCGTCCCGAATCCCCGGCTGGATCCTCGTCGAGGATTCGGCGACCGGCCGGGAACTCTGGGTGCCGATCCAGGCCATCCAATCGCTTGCCGTTGGTGAGGCGGAGGAGGAGGCCCCCGGGGCGGTCGTCGATGAGGACCTGGCCCCAGGCGCCGCGCGGAAGAAGTACGTCGTCTACGTCCACGGCATCTGCCACCACGATTCCGGCTACTCGAACGGCTGGTGGCGTGCGATGAAGCCGTTCGCCCCCGATATCCCGGACGCCAACCGCCGGGAAGTCCTCTGGAGCGACCTGGTCAATCTCGCCCCCGGTGCCGTCGACGCGGAGGCCGAATTGAGCGAGGACGAACAGGCCGAGCAGGCCGAGGTGGAGCAGCAACTCCTGGACACCCTGCGCGACCGCGCCGAGCGGCAGCAGGTCGAGGCGCCCGGCGGCAGCGTCTTCGAGGGGGAGGAGGATGCGCCTGGCGGTCTCATCGACAACATCCCAGGGGTGAGGTGTGTCGATGACTTCACGCGGTACATGCTCGAGATGCCCCTTCGCCAGCAGATCGTCGGCCGGTTCATCGCCGTGGTGGCCCCGCTGCTCCAGGAAGAAGGCGTCGAGGTGATCGTCATCAGTCATAGCTGGGGGACGGTCGTGGCGCTCGACGGCCTCAGGCAGCTCTCGACCCAGCCGACCCCGAGCCGGGTCAGCAACCTGTTCACGGTGGGCAGCGCCCTCTCGATCGGTGAGGTCCGCCGGCGTCGCTACCCCGGCGAGGATTTCATCGAGAGGCCGTCGAACGTCGGTCGCTGGGTCAACCTCAACGCCCGGAACGACGTCGTCGGTGGCCCCCTCCGGCAACGTTACCGGGTCGATTTCGAGTACCTCGACCTCCCGCCTATCGGCTGCGGGAGCTTCTTCCCCACCCCGTCCTGCTCGCACAGCTCCTACTTCGAGGGGAGCAACGTCGCCGTCAACCGGGACATCTTCGGCCGGTTCATCGGCATGAGACCCTGAGCCCCGCCGTTCCACGCCCGCGGGAGGGCGAGATTCCACCCTTTTACCCGAACGGAGAGGTCGATGTTCCGACTCCGAACCATTGCGCTGGCCGGCGCGATGCTGTCGACGGCCGCCGCCGCGACCCTGACAATCCTCCACCAGCGTCCCTCGGAGGCGAGCCCGCTGCCGGCCCAGCCGAGGTCCAAGATCCTCGGGCTCGACCTGCAGCCGCAACGCATGGGCAACTGGTGCTGGGCGGCCTCCGGCCAGATGGTCATGGACTTCGGAGACCGGAGCGAAGGGCAGGATATCAGCCAGTGCACGCAGGCCCGGTTCCGGGTCGAGCAGCTGATCGCGCTGGTGGGGGGGACTGATCCCCCGCCCAATTGTTGCAGCCAGCCGGTCGACTGCAATCGGACCGGCTGGCCGATCTTCGACAGCTTCGAATTCCAGTCCAGGAACACGGCGTCGGAGCCGCAAAGCTGGCTCCCCTGGGAGACGATCGTGGCCGAGATCGATGCCGAGCGGCCCATTTGCTTCTCGATCAAGTGGACGGGCGTCGGGGAGCGAGGGGGCCACATGGGGGTGATCCACGGCTACGAGGAAACCGCGGATGGCGAGCGGTTCCTGCACATCATGGACCCCTGGCCGGTGCCGCAGCCCCAGTCCGACATCCCGGAATTGCAACGAGGGGGGACCCCCTGGCGGCTCGCGTACGACCATTACGTCCGGTTCGACGACGTCTCGGAGGGGCCCGAGGCCCAGGAGCGGGGCATCCCGTTCCACTGGAAGCAGCACCGTCACTGGCGGGACTATTACGAGATTCGGCCGATTCCCCAGGAGAACGGCCCGAATGGGCCGGAGTGAGTCGATCACATGGACATCAATCTCATCGCGTCGCTGGCGCTGGCAGTGAGTTCCCTTGGGATCTTCGGCTGCGGCGGCTCCGGGCCCGCCCCTCAGCGGTCCGGCGAGCCCGGGCGGGAGGGCCCGCAGGCGGGCATCCAGGAGATCCCGGATTCGACCCGCGCGAGCCTCGAACGGTCGGCTCGGGAGACGCTCCAGAGCCTCCAGGACTCGCCGGACGAGGCGCCGAGCGGGGTCGACGAGGGAAACCTGACCCTCGAGGCGCCCATCACCTTCTCGTCGATCCCGGCGGCCTCGCTTCTGGAGGATGGGCCCGGTGGGGCCGGGCGGGTCGAGGACCTCATCGACCGGTCCGAGCGCCGGGTGATCTTCCCGATTCGGAGCGGCAACAGGGTCGTCAGGTCGATGCTCTATCGGCTGGAGTTCATGGACGATGCCCCGGGTGCCGTCGGCCCGCCCTCGGTCTCCAATCGGGCCGACCCGTTCACCCTCCTCGTCGAGGAGGCCCGCCGGAAGCAGGGCAGGGAGCGGCCCGAGGTCGACTACAAGGGCGTCTCGGTCTTCTCGCTCAACCAGCACTTCCTCTACTTCAATGAAGGGGACCGGGAAATGATGATGCCGATCGCCACTGATCCCGGCATGGGCTTCACCGCGGGTGAGGCCTTGCCCGCCGCCGAGGTGCTGGAACGCCTCCGGGAGCAGCTCATGACCGAGCTCTCCGGGGAAGAGGCGCCGGGCTGATCGACCTTCCAGGGACTACGTCCAGGCACCGAGGGGGCCGGTCCATTGTGCCCGATTGTCGATGGATGACGCCTCGGTCGTCTGGAGCGGCCCACTGGAGATCGGCCCGCCCGCGTTCCGCGAGGACACCATCGAGGACATTCGACAAATTCGAATGCAAATGCTTCAAACGGGGCCGCTCCCCCCGATGTGGCCCACCCTGGTCGGGTGGGGAGGCGAACACAGCAGGTGTCTCCCCGTCTCGAGTCCGAATCCCGATTGAGATCGGTTGAGGTGCCAACCATGCGTTTCCGGGCATTGCGATCGGGCTTGGCGGCCGCACTCGTGGTTCTCCTTCTCCTGTCCGGGTGCGGGGACCGCGTCCCGCCGGATGAGGCACTCCAGCGTGTCCGGGAGGGAGGGGGCGAGTATGCCGACCTTGGGCCTCGATCCGACCCCGTCGACTGGCAGCGGGCGGCTGAGGCGTACTACCCTCCGGCCTATCGCGACTACTTCGAGGACATGGACGCCATCGGTTCGACCGACGAGGCCGGACCCAGGCCGCTCGGACTCGACGACCAGGCGATCAAGGGGCGCAACGCCTGGGTCCTCTGGACCGCCGGCAACGAGGCATGGTGGGACTGGCTCGCCCGATACGGATACGGCACGATCGACCTGCTCAAGCTGATCGACGACCGGGGCCGAGAGTCCAGGTTCGCCCGCTCCGGGCTGGTCAACGAGCCCGGCACGAGGCCACCGACCCCGGAGGAGACGGAAGAGGCCTTCGGGGTCAGGTATGCCAGGCCGGTCATGGAGCCGACCCACGGCCTCGAAGTTCATGTCGAGTACCGCGACGATCGGGACGACTGGGAACCCCCGGACCCGAGGGTCTATGGATATCCCACCGGTGTCGTCGGGCTTCGCCTGTTCCGCAACCCCGACTTCGACGCCGCCGCCCAGCGGCAGTGGGATCCGGACCTCTACTACGCAGACACCCCCGAGGGGCGACGCTACTCGGCCAGCCCGGAGACGATCCGCCCGTTCCGGGTCGGCATGAGCTGCGGGTACTGTCACATCGCCCCCCACCCGCTCAGGCCGCCGGCCGATCCCGAATTCCCGAAATGGGAGAACCTCTCCAACAACATCGGCAACCAGTTCATGCGAATGCGGGTCGCGTTCGGCAACTCTTTGAGGCCGGACAACTACTTCTATCACGTCTTCGACTCGTACATGCCCGGCGCGGTCGATACCTCGGGGCACCCCTCGGACAACAACAACAACCCGAACACGGTGAACGCCGTCTTCGGGCTCCGCGGCCGGCTCGACCGCGCGCAGCACAACCCGATGGAGACCCTCGGCCAGGACTCGCTCTCCTACGTGGCCGCTCACACCGACGAGGGGGGGGAGAACCCGAGGCACCTGGCCCGGGTCCTGCTCGACGGCTCGGACAGCGTCGGGGTCCACATCGCGCTGGCGAGGGTCTACCTGAACATCGGCACGCATCACCAGCAGTGGATCCGGACGATCAACCCGCTCCTCGGGTTCCACGACCAACGCCCCTTCAAGCTCGGGGACATCGCGGGACATTCGCTCTACTGGCACGCGACCCGGATCCGGGTCAACCCCATGGCCGCCTTCTTCCTGGCCTCCACCGACCCCATGAGGCTGAAGGACATCGAGATCGTCGGCCCGGACGGTGCTCGGCAGGAGCAGCGGGAACGGGACCTGCTCAGGGAGCACCTCCGAGGGACTGGCCTCCCCTGGTACAGCAAGGCCTCGGAGGACGGTGAAAGCCCCCCGGAAGGCGAAGGCCCCCCCGCGGTCGGCGACCCCGAGGCGGATTACGAGATCGGCCGGCAGGTATTCGCGAGGGGGTGTATCGCCTGCCACTCCAGCGTCCAGCCCGGAGACGTGCTCGCGCTGGAGGAGAAGCTCGTCCCGCGAGAAGACTTGAAGTACCTGCCTCCCCTCGGCCCAAGCCCCCCCCCCGGCAAGATCTGGACGAGGGCGGAATGGGAGGACCAGATGGACGTCACCCTCGCTGGGCGCCGCCGGCTTCGCCTGACCCTCGAGGACCGGGCCCGGCTGGCCAGGGGGGACGGTCGCTTGCCCGCCTCCTACGCCGAGTGGGCCGGCGAGGCGGTCAAGCACCGGGAGTTCTGGGAGTATCCTTCGCTGGCCTGGGACCTCAACGGCAACCCGGTGCTGGGCGAGGACGGCCAGCAACAACGCCTCGTCGTCCATAACTTCCTGTCCATCGACGACCGGCTGCCGATCACGATCCCCCGGACCAATTCCGGCCGGGCCATGGCGACCAATTCGGTCCACGGCCACGTCTGGGAAGACTTCGCGTCGCTGACGTATCAGGAACTGGGCGAGGTCGGCCCGATCTCGTACCGCGACCCGGTCTCGGGGGCATCCAAGACGTACTCTCCCCCCGGCGGCGGGCCGGGTTATTACCGCGTCCCGTCGTTGATCAGCGTCTGGTCCACCGCGCCGCTGCTGCATAACAACGCGCTGGGCCTGTTCAACAACGACCCGAGCGTCGAGGGGCGGCTCTCGGCCTTCGACGACGCCATCGATCGCCTGCTCTGGCCAGACAAACGCCGGGTCCCCTCCCGGCAGGTCTACTGGCCGGGCGCCGGCTCCTCCACGACGGTTCACGACGCCTGGTATCGCGACAAGAATGCCGACGAGGCCGTCGACGACCCCGCCCCGCTGACCCAAGCGGGGCTCGCCTCGGCCGCCGACCAGCGCGAGCGGGACGGCGGATGGATCTGGCGCACGACCGAGGAAAGCTGGCTTTACTTCAACGCCCCCCACGTCCCGATGCTCGTCGGCGGCGTGGTCGGGCTCTCCCGATACCAGATGCAGCTCGTCGCCTGGATCCCGGCCCTGGTCTTCCTGGTCCTGGGGATTGCCCTGCTCCTGAGCGGCCGGTTGGTCCGCTTCCGGGAGCGGATCGGGCGCCGGCTCTCCTGGCTGGAATGGTTCTTCGGGCCGTTCCGTTGGATCATTGCCACCGGCAGTTTCGTGCTGGCGGTCGTTTCGATCTATGTCATCTGGCGTTTCTGGCCGGCGGTCGAGCTGATCGACCTGGGGACGGGTGGGGCGATCTCGGGTCTCCGAATCCAGGCGATCCTCTTCCCGGCGGTCCTGTTCGCCTCGACCGGCCTGATCTTCTCGGTGCACCTGATCCGGTCCGAGCGGGCCCGCACCCTGATCACGCGATGGCTCGGCGTCCTTTGCCTGGTGCTCTCCGTCGTGGCCGTCCTCGGGGTGGGCCGGACCCTCGCGGGCGTGGGTGAGAATATCCGGATCGGCCCGGTCCCCGAGGGCGTCCCGGTGAACATCGTGGCCAACTTCGACCCGCACGCGCCGAAGGAGGCCCGGCTCGATGCCTCGAAGGCGCTGGTCCACTTCTTCTCCAGGCATCAGGAGCAGGCCCAGGCCGATCGCTCCCTCGAGGCGAAGGATCGTCGCAGGAGGGAATTCGAGGTGAAGGTCGCCCCGCTCCTGCTCCGGGCGAGCCGGTGCCCGGACTTCGTCACCGACCGGGGGCATGATTATGTGTTCATCCGCGACTTCACCGACGAGGAGAAGCGTGAGCTGATCGCCTTGCTCAAGACCTTCTGACGACGATCGCCGCGGCCTTTGGATGCGACGGGCCCATGAGTGAGATCCCGGACGATTGGCGGGTCCGCGACCGGACCCCGATCGATTTCATCGTCGTCGGCGCCGGCGCCGCCGGCGCCCCGCTGGCGGCTCGCCTGGCCGAACGCGGCTACGCGGTGCTCGTGCTCGAGATGGGTCCCAAGCAGCCGCCCCCATCCGACGGCGACGCGGTCGAGGTCACCGACGTGCCCTTGCTCCACCCGGCCGCCAGCGAGGACCGCCGCCACGGGCTGCGGTTCTTCGTCAAGCACTTCGACCACGACCCCGAAGGGAGCCGCGACTGGAAGACGCACCCCAGGCCGGGCGACCCTCCCCCGGCCCGTCGGGATGAGCGGGGGATCTACTACCCGAGGGGGCAGGGCGTCGGCGGCAGTACTGTCATCAACGCCATGATCACCATCTGCGGCCCGCCGGAGGACTACGACGAGATCGCCGAGGCCACGGGCGACGAAAGCTGGCGGGGCGAGCGCATGCGTCATTACTTCCAGCGCGTCGAGCGCTGCCACTACGCCCGCCCCTCACTCTGGGCCTCGCTGCGCTCCCTCTTCGGCAGGCGGACCGGCTGGGAGGGCAGCCGGCATGGGTTCCAGGGTTGGCTCGACGTCACCCTCTCCAGCCTCCGGATCGTCAAGCGGGATCGACGCCTCTTCCAGGTCGTCCGGGCCGGGTTCCTGGGAGGGGCCAGGTCCGGGGCCGAGCGGCTCGGGGAATTGCTCCGGGCCGTGCTCTCCGGGAGATTTTTCCCCGCGCTCGACCCGAACCACTGGGAGACCCTGCGGCGGAGCGCCGAGGGAGTCGCCCGCCTCCCGGTGGCCATCACCCCGAACGGCCGACGTTCCAGCGCCCGGGACCGCCTCCTCGGGGTGCTCGATGATCGGTCGCCGCACCGAGAGCGCCTTTGGCTTCGATCGGAATTCTGCGTGACCGGGATCCTCCTCCGGCACGACTCGGACGGCGGCCCCGGGCCCAGGGCGGTCGGGGTCCGCTGCCTCCCGAGGGCCCATGTCTACGAGGCGGACCAGGATGCCCGGGTGGTCGAGCCGTATCCCGAGGCCGAGGAGGTCCACCTCCACTGCCGACGCGAGGTGATCCTCTGCGGGGGGGCGTTCAACTCTCCCCAGTTGTTGATGCTCTCGGGCATCGGCCCGGAGGAACACCTGCGATCGCTGGGCATCGAGCCGATCATCGATGCTCCGGGAGTCGGCCGGAACCTCCAGGACCGCTACGAGGTGCCGATCATCGCCACCGTCACCGACCGGTTCCGGAGCCTCGACGGCGTGGGACTCTCCCCCTCGACGCTGGACGACCACCTGCGTCACTGGGTCGAGCGCCCGGGGGCGTCGGCCGATCGCCGGGGACTCTACGCCACCAACGGCGCGCTCATGGGGATGTTCGTCCGCTCGACGTTCGAGGACAGGACCCCCGACCTCTTCCTCTTCGCCCTGGCCGGCTACTTCGACGGCTATTTCGTGGGCTACTCGCATCCGGATAACTTGCTCCACCGCCTCCCGGGTAGCCAGTCCACCTTCAACCGGACCATCACCTGGATGATCCTCAAGGCGAGGACCCGGAACCGGGAGGGGTCTGTCCGCCTCCGGTGCCGGAACCCCCTCAGGCGGCCCGAGATCCACTTCCGCTCCTTCCCCACGCCCCCCGAGGGGACGACGGATCCGGACCTCGAGGCGATCGAGGAAGGCGTGAACGTCGTCCATCAGATCCTCGAGGCCGGCGAGGAGCGGGGCGTTTTCGATCGTCGCATCTACCCGGGGGGGCTCCACGAGGACTTCGGCGGCGACGTCAGGGAGTGGATCAAGCACACCGCCTGGGGGCACCACGCCAGCGGCACCTGCCGGATCGGCGCCGATGGCGATCCGCTCGCCGTGCTCGACAGCCGGTTTCGGGTCCGGGGGACCTCGGGCCTCCGGGTCGTCGACGCCTCGGTCTTCCCCCGCATCCCGGGGTTCTTCCTCGTCTCCAACGTCTTCACCATCGCCGAGAAGGCCGCCGACGCCATCGCCGAGGACCACCCGATCCCCGAGGCCCATTTGCCTCCCGAGGCCAGGGCCGAGCGGGATCGAACCCCCATCCTCCCGTCTCGCCCCGACTTCATCGCCCGCCGTGCCTACCCCGCCGCGATGGAACGGGCCGAGTCGGAGCTGGTCGCCGCCCGCCGGCGGTCGGCCGGCCTGATCGAGCCGCTCGAATAACCCTCACGCCACTTGCCGGGGCAGAACCTTGAACGGATTTCCCGAACACCGCGATTCGGCAACCGGCCGCCCTTGGCTCCTGGACCTCAAGACCTTCGAGCCCACCCGCGAATCCCCGGAGGCTTCCCCCTCGGCCGCCGAGGACCGGGCCGGGGCGCTTCC
This sequence comes from Tautonia sp. JC769, assembly GCF_040717455.1. Lineage (NCBI taxonomy): Bacteria > Pseudomonadati > Planctomycetota > Planctomycetia > Isosphaerales > Isosphaeraceae > Tautonia > Tautonia sp. JC769. The sequence continues at coordinate 9,297 of NZ_JBFEFH010000030.1, read as the reverse complement.
CGCGGATGCCCTGGGCCTGGCGCTCTCCGGCGACGGCATCCGCGGCGCCGCCTTCGGACTCGGGATGCTCCAGGCGATGGCCAGGGCGGGATGGCTCCGCCGCGTGGACTACCTCTCGACCGTCTCAGGAGGCGGGTACATCGGCGCGTTCCTGGGTCGGTACTTCGACGCCGCCCGGGAGCAGCCGGGAGAGCCGGGGAGGACCCCCGGGGCCGTCCACGATCGCGTCGCCCGGGGCCTGATCGGCCACGACTCGCCGCCCATCGAATGGCTCAGGAGGCACTCGGACTCCCTGACGCCGGGCGGCCCGGTTCACCTCGCCGGCTTCCTGAGGAATCTGCTGGCCGTCTATGTGGTGCTGGGGGTGACGTTCCTCGCGCTGTTCGGCGTCCTGAACGCGGTCGGGTACAGCCCGTCCATCGTGGCGTTCGCGGTCCGCGCCGATCACCTGCTCGGCGGCCTCTCGCCCTTGACCTGGCAACTCCCGGAGGGCTGGGCGGGGCCCTGGTTGGTGCTGGCCGAGCTCTCGCTCTGGCTCGGCACGGTCCCCCTGATGGTCGCCTACTGGCTCGTCTCCCAGGACCTGCCCGAGTCGTTCATCGCGGCCGTCCTCGTGGCCTCGGGGATCATCGCCGCGTCGCTGACGTTCCTCACCGGGGGCGCGCTGCCGCTGGCGATCCTGGCGGCGGCGGTGCTCTGGGCGATCGCCTCGTGGGCCGCGGTCCGCCGGTCCGAGGGGCCGGCGGACCCCGCCCATCCCTACCGGCTCTCGCTGGCCAGGGACCACCTGACCGGACAGCTCGCGATCGCCCTGGTCGTCACCCTGAGCCTCGCGGCCTTCGCCGCGCTCGACGGCGTGAGCCGGTGGCTCGCCTTGCTGATGATCGAGGGCGGCCTGACTGTGCAGCGGGTCTCCGCCTGGCTCGTCTCGGTGGGGACCGCGGTCGTGGGGTCGGCCACGCTCCTGAGGATGCTGGTCGTCTCCGTTGCCGAGCAATCGCCCGGCGTGGCCGCCTTCAAGCGGGGCAAACGCCGCGTGATCGGGGCGGCGATCGCGTTGGTGCTCGGCGTCGCCCCTCCGCTGATCGCCCTCTCGTTCGTCAGCCATGCGTCGTATCAGGTCGGGCGGGCCTACACCCTGGGGCTGGCGGTCACCGCCGTGGCGGGGGCTGTGAGCCTGCTCTTCGGCACCCGGGAGTGCGTGCCGTTCATCAACCGATCGAGCCCGCTGGACATCGCCGCCGGCCGGCTGGCCAGGTCCTTCCTCGGCGCCGTCAATCCCGACAGGCGACGGTCTCCGGAGGGCCAGGACGCGAGCCGCCCGGTCGCCGGCGACGACGTGCCCTGGGACCGTTATCGGCCCGATCGGGCCGGCGGGCCGTTGCACGTGATTAATTGTGCCATCAGCGAAACGATCGACATGCCCTCGCATCGGAAGGTCCGGGACCGCCAGGCGGAGAACCTCGCGGTCGGCCCGGTGGGGGTGAGTGTCGCGCGAGACTGGCACGCCTCCTGGGTCGACGGCCCGCCGCCCGGGCGTCCCCTCCGGCCCTTCCTCGACGGGATCGCCCCCGACCCCTGGCGGGTCCGGTCCCGGGAGCCCGCCCCCGCCGAGTCGCTCAGCCTCCGGGAATGGATCGCGGTCTCGGGGTCGGCGGCCGGCCACGGACTGCGGCGACGGCCCGGGGTCAAGGGCAGCCTCCTCTCGACCCTCGCCAATGCCCGGCTGGGCTACTGGTGGGACTCCGGGATCGACGCTCGGGACCGGGATCGGCCGGATTCGCCCCCCGATGACGGGCCGTTCGCTCGCCTCGGGTCTGGGATCGCCGGCCTCTTCCGGGCCCAGGGGCTGCTGCTCTCGGAGCTGACCGGTCGCTTCGGTGGGCCCTGGCTCCGCCATTGGTACCTCTCCGATGGCGGGTTCTTCGAGGCCACCGGCGCCTACGAGCTGCTCCGCCGCCGACTCCCTTACGTGATCCTCTGCGACGCGTCCGAGGACCCTGATCGGGTCGGATCGCTCCTCGCCGAGCTCGTCAGGCTGGCCCGGATCGACTTCGGGGCCGAGATCTCCGAGATCTCGCTCGTCCCCGAGGCGCTCCGGACGATCGGCATCCCGGAGCAGGTCCTCGACCATCTCGGCACGCTCGAAGATCTCCATGCACCGGCCGGCGGGGTCGCCCGCCGGCACGCGGCCCTGCTCCGCGTCCGCTATCCCGAGGCTCCTCCGGGAAGCACCCCCGACCCCTGGCTCTCAAGGCGGCAGACCTGGCTCCTCTACCTCAAGCCCACCTGCACCGGCGACGAGTCGGCCGATGTGCGCAGCTATGCCGCCTCCCATCCCGATTTCCCGAACGGGACGACCCTCGACCAGAACTTCGACGAGGCCCGGTGGGAGAGCTATCGCAAGCTCGGCGAACACATCGGATCCCGGTTGTTCGTCACCGCCCCGCGGGACATCGCCTAGCCGATTCCCGGCCGCAAGTCTCGCCCGGGAACGTGGGCGGCCGTTGTTGAGATTCGATGCCTCGGGGGCCGGACCTTCCCCCGGAGGGCCGGCCTGCATCCCGCTGGCCCTCCGGATCGTCCGGGCGTATGCTTCCATTTGGGAAGCGCGTTGATGCGTCCCCCCGCTCCTCGTCCTCGGTTCGCTCCCATCATCAGGAGAGCGCGCGATGAGCAGAGCAAGGCTGAATCTCGGGGTCCCGTTCACCCTCCTCCTCGGTGCCATCGTCCCTGCGGTGATCATCTGGCTGGCCGATCTCCTCTTCTCGGATCGGCGGTGGGTTCACGTCCCGTTCCATTCCGTCGTCGAGGCGCTGGGGGCGTTCGCCGGGCTCACGCTCGCAGCCGTGCTCCGCTTCCTCTGGCTGAACAAGGCCCGATCGGCGCACTACCTCTGGACCTCGAATGCCCTGATCGGCATGGGAGTGCTGGACGGATTCCATGCCGCCGTGGGGCCCGGCGAGTCCTTCGTCTGGTTGCGGAGCACCGCGACCCTGGTGGGCGGATTCCTGCACGCGATGGTCTGGCTGCCGGAGCGGGCCACCCGGTCGGGGGCGGTCGCCGCCCTCTCGGGCCTGATCCTGGTCGTGACGGTGCTCTTCGGCGTCCTCTCGATCACCGCTCCCGGCATGATCCCCCTGATGGTCGAGGTCGACGGGGGGGCGTTCACGACTACCGCAAAGTCCATCAACGCGCTCGGGGGCCTGTTCTTCGTCGGTGCGGCGGCGCGATTCCTGAGCTTCTACTGGCGGACGGGCCATGTCGATGAGCTGCTCTTCGCCAACCTGATGTTGCTGTTCGGGGTGGCGGGCCTGCTGTTCCCGTTCTCGCGAATCTGGGAGGCCGACTGGTGGTGGTGGCACCTGCTCCGCCTGCTGGCCTACGTCATCGTGCTCGGCAATACCTTCCAGATCTATCGCCATGCCGAGGAGCAACTCCGGGCGATGAACCTGATGCTGGAACAACGCGTGGCCGAGCGCAGCGCGGCCGCCGAGCAGCGGTCTCGGGAGCTCGCCGACACCGTCAACACCCTCGAACGGGAGATCGCCGAACGCCGGAGGGCGGAGGAGGCGCTCCTGAAGGTCACCCGAGCCGTCGAACAGAGCGCCAATCTCGTCGTGATCACCGACCGCCAGGGCCGGATTGAGTTCGTGAACCCGGCGTTCGCGAGGGTGACCGGCTACTCGATGGCCGAGGTCCTCGGCAAGAACCCCCGGATCTTGAAATCGGGGCGCACCCCGCCCGAGGAATATCGGCGGCTCTGGCAGACGATCACCTCCGGCCAGGAGTGGCGGGGGGAATTCCACAACCGGAAGAAGGACGGCCGACTCTACTGGGCGTCGGCCTCGATCTCCCCCATCCGAAGTCCGCAGGGGTGCATCACGCATTACGTCGCGATCGAGGAGGACATCACCGAGCTGAAGCGGGCCGAGGAGGCGCTGCGGGCCTCGGAGCAGCGCTACCGACAGCTCACCGAGGGGACCCAGGATGCGATCGTCGTGGCCGACCAGCAGGGGTGCATCACGCTGTTCAACACGGCCGCCCAGCAGACCTTCGGCTATACGGAGCGGGAACTCCTGGGGCAGCCCCTCACCCTGCTGATGCCGGAGGAATCGCGTGACGCCCACCAGAAGGGCTTGCAACGCTACCTCGAGACCCGAGAGCCGCGGGTGATCGGCCGGACCGTCGAATTGCGGGGCCGGCGCAAGAGCGGCGAGACATTTCCGCTGGAGCTCTCGCTGTCGGTCCTCGAACTCCCCGAAGGGCTCGCCTTCCTGGGTGCGATCCGAGACGTGACCGATCGCCACCAGATGCACGCGAGGGTCGTCCAGTCGGAGAAGCTGGCCTCGCTCGGCCTGCTCAGCGCGGGGGTGGCGCACGAGATCAACAACCCCCTGGCCTACGTGGCCAATAATCTGGCGGTGATCGAGCGGGATCTGCAGGGGTTGATCACCTTGGCGACGGCCTGCGAGAAAATCCGGCCGGAACTGGAGGCGAACCAGCCGGGAGTCGCCGCGGAGTTCCTCGACGTCGCCGAGACGATCGACCTGTCGTACCTGAGCGAGAACCTCGGGCCGATCCTGACCAGCACGCGCCGGGGGGTCAAGCGGGTCGCCGACATCGTGCAGAACCTGAGAGGCTTCGCCCGGCTCGATCAGGCGGCCGTCGACCGGGTGGATCTCCACGAGGCGATCAGCAGCAGCCTGGAACTGATCCGGGGCCGGCTGGGCCGGCGACGCATCCACGTCGACCAGGATCTCGGCGAGCTCCCCCGGGTGGTCTGCGCCCCCGCCCAGGTGAATCAGGTGATCCTGAATCTGCTGGTCAATGCCCTGCAAGCGATCGAGGCGACCGACCGGGGCGAAGGCCGGATCGAGATCCGGACCCGGATGGACGGGGACGAGGTGGTCATCGAGATCGCCGACGACGGCTGCGGCATCCCGGCCGAGCACCTCGCGCGGATCTTCGACCCATTCTTTACGACCAAGCCGGTGGGGCAGGGGACCGGCCTGGGGCTGGCGATCAGCCACGGGATCGTCCAGGACCACGGCGGCCGCATCGAAGTCCGGAGCACCCCCGGCCAGGGGAGCCGGTTCCGGGTGATCTTACCCATTGAAGGAAAGGGGAAGCACGATGACCGCACCGCACAAGCCCTGCCTGCTGGTCGTCGATGACGAGCCCGAGGTCTGCAACTCGGTCTATCACCTGCTGCGCCACAGGTACCACGTCCTGCGAGCCCATGGCGCCGCCGAGGCGATCGAGATGATGGCCCAGCATGAGGTCGAGATCATTATGACCGATCAGCGGATGCCCCTGGTCTCCGGCGTGGAGATGCTTCAGAAGGTGAAGAGCCGGCATCCCGAGGCCATCCGCATGCTGTTCACCGGCTATGCCGACATCAACTCGGTCATCGCGGCGATCAATCAAGGGCACGTCTACCGCTACCTGACCAAGCCCTGGCAGCCAGAGGAGCTCGAGGCGGCGGTGGATGATGCCGCCGCCGAATATCTCCGACTCGTCGAGCGGACCGACGAACTGACGCACTGCCGGGAGCGGATCGCTCAACTGGAGCAGGAGAACCGGCAGCTCCGCGCGTCGCGGGGGGGTCGTCCTTGAGGAACCGGACGAAATCCCGCTCTTCGGGATCGGATTCGTATGGGACGGTCGCCGATCACGTCCCGAATTGATGCGGCCAGATCCGTCCGATGATAACGACGTTGCGATCAGCGCATGTTATATCAAAGATCATCTCTTCGAACGATTGGACGAACCCTGCCAGGAGCAAGGTCATCGCGCCGTTCAGCACCCGCTCGGGGCGTGCAATGTCCGGGCTAATCTGCGGCAGGGGATGGGGGCCGGCCTTCGAGACCTTCCGGTGACCTGAGTCGCTCGAGGAACTGCGGGTCGTGCCGATCTCTCACGACACGCCAGTCCAGGTCCAGGCGCCGGCCGGCGGCCCTGAAGTTCTCCCCCGACTGTCGGTAGGCCAGCGCGTAGTAGCGGCCGAGGAGCTCATCCCTCGTAAGGGACGCCCCTCGGACCATGCTTAGGAACTCCTCGACGGGAGTCCCGGGGCGTCCGCCCCCTTCGAGAGGGGTCGGCCTGTAGGTGCCGTGGACCATGACGTTGCGGACGCAGCGGCTGAGCTCCCGGAAGTTCCCGGGCCAGCGATAGCCGGCCAGATTGGCTTCGACCCATTCGACGACCTCGCCAGTCAACACGTCGGCCTCGCTGGCGGCCCACTCGGCGTCGAGCGCGCCGTCGCGTCCCGGGGTCAACTCGCCGAGGAGCTGGTTTGCGAGGAACCGGACCAGCTCCGGGAGATCCTGCGGGCGGTCGTCGAGTTGCTCGGCGAGCGAGGGGGTCGCGATGTGGTCGTCGGACAGCCGGTGGTAGAAGTCCTCGCGGAACCGGCCATCGCGCATCGCGGCGGCGAGGTCCCGATTCGTCGCAGCGATGATCTTGCCGTGGAACTCGAGCGGCCGGCCCGTCGTCTCTCCGACTCGGGCGAAGTGACGCTCCTGGAGGACGCGGAGCAGCTTGACCTGGATCGCCTCGTCGAGCTCGCCGATCTCGTCGAGGAACACCGTGCTGTTGGGCCCGTTGCACAGCTCCAGCCACCCTTTTCGCTCCAAGGCCCCGTTGAATGCACCCTTGACGTGGCCGAAAAGCTCCGACTCGATCAGCGTCGGCACGAAGGCGGAGAGGTTCAGCGGCGTGTACTGCGACACGGCGAATTTCTTCGATCGTTCGTCGAACTCGAGGTACCGAGACCGACCGATCGCCTGGGCCACCAACTCCTTCCCCGTCCCGGAAGGGCCGGTGATCAGGGTCGTGATCGAAGCCATCCGGCCGTGCAGGACTCGCGTATATCGACGCATGTTGCGCGTGAAGATCGATTCCCAGGCCGCCGCCCGCAGCCGGGCCGCTGGCATCGAGCCGCCGATGATCTTCTGGAAGATGTGGGTGAAGGCCCGTTCGATCTGGTAGAAGCCGGCGAAGATCACGGCCGGGTCGTGGTCCGAGGGGAGCCGCCTGGCGGGGACGCGGAGCAGGTGCTCGAACTCGCGGCGGAAGCCATCCCAGAAACCGACCGGCTCGCCGTCCCGGTCGCGGTCGCGCATCACCAGGCCGTCGAAGGCGCTCATGTGATGGCTATAGAGCAGGTAGAGGGCGAGGTCCTCGTAGAGCAGCAACTCCTCCGATGATGCAGGATGGCCCTGTTCCAGCCGGGAGCGCATCTCCCCGACGAGTCCCTCCGCCTGCCCCCTCATGGTGAGCACGTTCGGGAAGAGTCGCTCGATCGAGACTCCCGGCCGGGCCCAGATGACCGGACCCACCTCGACGAACGCGTCGCCCAGCGCCCGGCGTTCCAGCGCGAGCCGCTCGGGCAGGAATGGGTTGCAGTAGCCGATCCGGGCGATCGCCCGGGCGATCCGACTCTTGCTCGGGCTCAGCAGGGCCATTGGCACTACTCCTCGTGAAGCCGGACACGGACGATGCCTGATGCCGCAATCCTACAAAAAATGTCGCCTGCCTCGTTGATTCGTACGGAAAATGACCCACATCCCCATAAAACAGGAACCGGAAATTGGCTCAGAAAATCTCATAAGTCTATTTTCTGCAATGACTTGCAGGATTGAATGTTGCCCGGCACGGGATTCGTTATCTCGACGGATCGACGGGTCGATGCGGATTGAAGATCCATGCCGCCCTGGCTCCTTGACCGGTTCTCCGGGCGGATGCACTTCGTGCTGATCGTGGTGCGAGGGGTGGGGGCTGATTGGAAGAGAAGGACTGGCTCAATCACGTCGGAGAACGATTATGAGACACCGGGAACCTCGGCGAGGGGGACGATCTGTCCTTCTGCGGCGCATCGTCATCGGCGTCGCGATCGGTTCCGTGGTCCTGATCGGTCCGACAATCGGGGGCTATGAAACCATGATCCGCATGCCAGGCAGGAGTCATCGGGGGCCGCTGCCTTCACTGGATCGGGAGCAGGTAACGCTTCGAGACTTGCTCAAGGAGTACGTCGATCTCCTCGCCGTTGAGATCGGCGGCCGATCACTGGATGCCGACCAGGAGGGGCTGGCCGAGGCGGCGAAGGCGCTGGAGATGGAATTGTCCCGGGCCGGATACAACGTCGATCCTCAAGTGTTCGAGGTACGCGGGCAGCCCTGCGCAAACCTGATCGTCGAGATTCCCGGGAGGCGGAAGCCGGATGAGATCGTGATCGTCGGTGCCCACTACGATTCATGCGGTGACCTCCCCGCGGCGAACGACAACGCCTCCGGCGTCGCGGCGACGCTCGCCCTCGCACGCTCCTTCGCTGGGAGGGGATCGCCCGCGGGCCGGTCCCTCCGGTTCGTGCTCTTCGTCAACGAAGAGCCCCCGTTCTTCCAGACCGACGCGATGGGCAGCCGGGTCTACGCCCGGAGGTGCCGGGAGCGGGGCGAGCAGGTCGTGGCGATGCTCAGCCTTGAGACGATCGGCTATTACTCGGACGAGCCCGGCAGCCAGAAGTACCCCTTCCCGCTCAGCGCCTTCTATCCGTCGCGGGGGAACTTCATCGGCTTCGTGGGCAACGTCGCCTCGCGGGGACTGGTGCGGCGGGTCGTCGGCTCGTTCCGCAGGCACGCGAACTTCCCCTCGGAGGGCGCGGCGTTACCGAGCCGCCTCCCGGGCGTCGGCTGGTCCGACCACTGGGCATTCTGGCAGGAAGGGTATCCGGCCCTCATGGTCACCGATACCGCACCCTTCCGCGATCCCCACTACCACACTCCCGAGGACATGCCCGAGACGCTCGACTTCGACCGCATGGCCCGGGTCGTTGCCGGGCTGGATCGCGTGATCACGGACCTGGTCTCAGACCCGGTGGACTGACCCGATGACTCGATCGCAAGGGGATCGCACGATGGAAATGTCAACTCGATCGCGAGGGGGACGCCGTGCCCTGCGGGCATGGGTCGTCCGCGGGGCGGCCGTCGCGAGCGGGCTGCTCGTGCTGCTGCTGGTCGTCATCGCCGCCAGGACGGCCCTGTTCCGGACCAGGCAGATTGACGTGCCGGAGGCCAAGGCGATCGAGCCGCTGGAGGGCTTCTCGGGGCGGTTGGCGGCGGCACTCCGACTCCGCACGACCGCGCCGAAGGAGGGGGAAGCATTCGACCCGACGCCGTTCGAGGACCTCCACACGCTCCTGTCCGACTCGTACCCGATCGCCCACGAGCAGCTCGACCGCAAGGTCTTCGGCGGTTACAGCCTCCTCTACCGGTGGCGGGGAACGGATCCGGCCCG
>NZ_JBFEFH010000003.1:0-369451 GCF_040717455.1 Tautonia sp. JC769 | reverse complement strand
GCTTCTCACCCCCGGCTCTGTCCGACCGAAGCTCTTCCATCTATGATAGATGGGTTCACCCGATCCGTTATGCTGCGCCAGGACCTACCCCCTTTTTCTTTTCCCCCGAGACGAGACGGCGATGTCGCGACCCAGGTCTTTGCTGCTTGTGCCGCTGCTGGCGAGTGCCGGCCTCCTCTCGGCGACGTCTTCGGTCGCCGAGGCGAGGCAGGACCCCCAGATCGGCCAGACGTTCCGCATCCCCTACCGCCTGACCGAGACGAACCACTTCATCGTCCGGACCCGGATCAACGGCAAGGGGCCGTTCAACCTCGTCGTCGACACCGGCGCACCGGCCCTCTTCCTCTCCGAGGAGGCCGCCAAGTCCTCTGGCCTGGAGCTGAACGACCGCCGCTACTTCAGCCGGATCGACCGCCTCGAATTCGAAGGGGGGGCCGAGCTCGAGGACGTGCAGGCCCGGGTCGAAGACATCTTCCAACTCGTCGGCATGAACGCCCTCGGGCTGCCCGGCGTCCGGATCGACGGCATGCTCGGCTTCAACGTCCTGGCCCGGTACAAGATCGAGATCGACCCGACCGACGACCGCATGACCTGGACCCGGCTTGACTACAACCCCCGAGACCTCCCCGACCCCGGCCGCCGCGCCAACAACGCCCCGGCCGAGGTCCAGGCCATGGGCCTGCTCGGCGGCGTGGCCAAGCTCACCGCCGTCTTCGTCGGCAAGCAGCCGGAAGACCAGCTCATCCCCCGGGGGTTCCTGGGGCTCGAATTGAGCGAGGCGGACGGGGTCCTGCTCGTGACCGGCGTCCTGCCCGGTTCCGCGGCCGAGGAGGCCGGGGTCGCCCCGGGCGCCCGGCTCGTCCGGGTCCTCGGGCGATCGGTCCGATCGCTCGACGAGGCCCGATCGGCGATCGGGCAGGTCGAGCCCGGCGACCGCGTCGACGTCCATCTCGTCCCCGCCGAGGGTGAGGCCGGTGCCGACCCTCAGAAACTCACCCTCACCGCCGGAAAGGGGCTGTGACACCACCATGAGCCGCAACGCACCCACCCCCCGACGCCGGCCGATCGCCATGGTCACCGCCGCCCTGATGCTGTTCGGCACCGGGGCGAAATGCCTCGACCCGGCGCCGCAGGCCGTGGCCGACCCCGAGGCGAAGGTCGACGTGCCGTTCGAGATGCTCCCCTCGAACCACATGCTCGTCGCCGTCTCGCTGAATGGCGAGGGCCCGTTCAACCTGATCTTCGACGTCGGCTCCCCCGTCACCCTGATCGGGAACACCGCCGCGAAGAGGGCGAAGATCGTCGACGGCGACGCCCCCTTCGCCTTCCTCTTCGCCGCCCGGGGAGAGGCCGAGGTCGACGCCATGCAGGTCGGCGACCTCTCGACCGAGGACGTGCCGGTGATCGTCATGGATCACCCGGTCGTCTCGGCCCTCGGGCGGATGCTCAACAAGCCGATCGACGGCCTGGTCGGGCACTCCTTCTTCGCCCGCTATAAGACCACGATCGACTACCAGGCGAAGGTGATGAGCTTCGAGCCGGTCGAGCACGAGATCCGCGACTTCATGAGCGACCTGCCCGACCGCATGATGGGCCCCAAGGTCGCCCGTCGGATCATCCTCGAACCGGCCGCGCTGTTCGGCATGGCGCTCGAGAACGCCGACGACGAGTTCCCCGACGGCGTGATCATCGCCTCGGTCGTCCCCGACTCCCCCGCCTCGCTCGCCGGACTCCGGCCGGGAGACGTCATGACCACGCTCGACGGCCGCTGGACCGTCAATGTGGCCGACGCCTACGCCGCCGCCTCGAAGGTCGAACCCGGCCAGGAAGTCGAACTCCTCGTCCGCCGCGACGGCGAAGAGCTGACCTTGGCCATCACCCCGACGTCCGGCTTCTGAGCTGAGCGAAGCGACCGACAACGGGCCGCACCCTCCGATCCGATGGACCTCCCAGGGCGAGCGTTACGAGGCTCGCCCCGGGAGGTCCGTTTTTGCGCACAAAGCCTCAGGCGCCGAACTTCTGCAAGCGGTTCGCGTGGGCCATCGCCAGCGGCATGATGTGCTTGGCGAGGATCTGGCCGAGGCCCCCTCGGATGCACGGCCGCTCGCCGAAGCTCGTCACCTCGTCCGGCCGGACGGTCGCCGGGGCCCAGATCAGGAGCGGGACCGGGTGGAAGCTGTGCGACTTCATCCGGCTCGGCGTCGAGTGGTCGCCCGAGACGACCACCACGTCCGGGTTCAGGGCCATCAGGGCCGGCAATTCCTGGTCGAGCGCCTCGATCACCTTGACCTTCTCGGCGAAGTTGCCGTCCTCGCCGGTACTGTCGGTGTACTTGTAGTGGATGAAGAAGAAGTCGAAGTTCTCCCACTGCGCCCTGGCCACGGCGAACTGATCGGCCAGGGTCTTGCCCGGCTCGACCACGGTCATCCCCACCAGCTTCGCCAGGCCGCGATACATCGGGTAGACCGCGATCGCCGCCGACTTCAGGCCGTAGACCTCCTCCATCGTGGCGATGTCCGGGAACTTGGCGAACCCTCGCATCATCAGGAAGTTGGCCGGCCGCTCGTCCTTCAGGATCTCCCTCGCCTGGCGGAGGAACTCGGCCGCGACCTTCGCGGTCTTCTCCGAGCCGGGGTCGGTCGCCTTCGGCTCCAGCGTATGGAGGCCGGTCTGGAGCGGGTCGGTGTCGAGCACCTTGTCCCCCAGCCCTTCCCCCCGGAAGCGGACGACCAGGCGATACTCCCGGACCGGCTCGACCAGCGTCTCCACGCCGTCGATCTTGACCCCCGCGGCCAGCTTCGCCACCAGCTTCTCGCCGACCTCCGTGGGAATCCGGCCGGCGCGGCGGTCGGTCACGCGCCCTTCGGCGTCGATCGTGCAGAAGTTCCCGCGGATCGCCACGTCCCGCGGCCCCACCTCCACGCCGATCCCGAGCGCCTCCAGCACCCCCCGGCCGATCTGGTATTCGAGCGGGTCGAACCCGAAGAGCCCCAGGTGCCCCGGCCCCGACCCCGGGGCGATGCCGTGGGCCACCGGGATGCTCAAGCCGACCGTCCCCTCGGCGGCCAGGCGATCCAGGTTCGGCGTCTTCGCCTCCTCCAGCTCGGTCGGCCCGCCCGGCTCGATGGGCAATCCTCCCAGGCCGTCAGCGATCAGCATGACGATCTTGGTCTTGTTGTCGTCTCGGAGTTGCTTGATGAGTTCCTGCTGATTCATCGCGTGCGGGCTCGTATTCTTAATTTAATCGCTCGGCGCCTTGTGAGGAGCGAACACGCCCCTCGAATTCACTCCACGCTTCGAGACGGCATTGTGACCTGCATCGGCCTGCAAGGTCAACTCGCCTCCCCTCCCCCCAATTCGCGGCAATCCCCCGGGACCACCCCCTACCGATCCCCCGAGCCTTGTGCTAGAATTCCCACCAGAACGTGACGGGCCAACTCCTTTCCACCGATTGGACGATCCGCCCCGTTCCCTCCATCGATCGCTTGCTCTCGCCGAAGTGGCGGAATGGCAGACGCGCCGGACTCAAAATCCGGTGGGGTAACACCCGTGTGGGTTCGAGTCCCACCTTCGGTACTGACCTGGCCCGCTGAGTCTCCTTGACTCAGCGGGCTTTCTTTGTTTGATGAACGAGGAGTGTCCCCCCCCCGATACTCCGGAATCGACCGAGGCGGAATCCCAGAGGCAGTCTGCTCAGACCGGCCAGGTCTTGGTCACGATCTTGGCGATTTCGATGTAGACCGGGATGCCGATCGTGACGTTGTAGCTGAAGGTCAGCCCCAGCGAGGCGGCCAGCGGGAGGGTCGGGCTGGCCTCGGGGATTCCCAGGCGCTGCACCGCCGGGACGGCGATGTACGAGGCGGCCCCGCAGAGCACGGCGAAGAGGGCGTACGTCCCCAGGTCGAACGGCTCTCCCAGGAGCATCGCGTACCCGTGCGCCACGCCGATGCCGATCGCGGCGAACACGTTCGGCGCCAGCAGGCCGAAGGCGATGAACGACGGGCCGGCGACCTTCAGATCCTTCAACTTCTTCGAGGCCGTCATCCCCATCTCCAGCAGGAACAGGCAGAGCAGGCCCGGGAACAGGTCGAGGAACACGCGGTCGTCGGGGCTGGTCACGTCGGTCCCTTGCAACCGGCTGATGAAGCCGATCAGGATCCCGGCGAACAGCAGGTAGATCCCCGGGTTGAAGAAAACCTCGTGCAGCAATTCCTTGCTCAGAAGGCCGGGCTGCCCGGCGCCTGCGGGGGCGATGTGTTCCCCCTCCCGACGGCCCGATCGGCCCCGGGCCTGATGCTCCTCGTGCTCGCTGTAGCCGCGTTCCAGGGCCATTTTCTCCTCGTCCTCGACCTCCAGGTCGTGCCGGTGGGCGACGGCCGGGTCGGACGGCAGGCCGGCGCCGGGGGCGTAACCCGGCTCTCCCTCGCTGTTGCCGTCGGCGTCCAGGCCCCGCTTGCGGAGCATCGAGACGAGGACCAGGGCGACCAGGCACCCGGGGATCTCCATCACGGCCAGCATCACCGGCATGTAGGGCGCATAGGCCAGGTGCAACGACGCCAGCACCCCGAGGCAGGTGACGAACGTCCCGGCCGAGTCGGAACCGTAGTAGCCCGCCACCGTGGCCGCGTCCACCCGCCGGAGCCTCGTGAAGGTCCTCAGCAGGCCATACGCGAGCAGCCCGATGCACAGGTTCGTCACGAAGCCGACCCCCATGAAGCCGACCGCCGTCCCGATCGACGAGGGGTCGAGCTCCGCCAGCTCCTCGCCGCCGTGCCAGCCGATCGCGATGAGCAGGTAGATCGTCAATGCCTGATAAATGACGTACGGGAATTCGAACTTCACCCCCAGCAAGGGGATCAGGAACCCGGCGTAGAAGAACAGCAGCAAGGGCTTGAACAGGTTGTGGCGGAAGTTGTCCCAGAACTCTCCGACCATCCCGGCCGGCAGGTCCTCGACGGTGATCCGGGTCGGCACCCCTTGCGAGTGGACGACCGTCAGCGGCTGTCCCGGGCTCAGGTCGTCGATCCCGATCTGTTTGCCCCTGAAGTGCCGGACGATCACCTCGGCGGGGAGGGGGAAGACCATCGGCTGGTCCGCCCCCGGCTCCTCGACGACCAGCGTCCCGGCGTCCGCGTCGACGGCCCGGATCACGCCGATGACCTCGTTCTCGACCCGGATGGCCGCCGCCACCACGTCGTCGTGGACGATCACATTCGCCCCGACTTCCAGATGGTCCAGGTCGATTCCCCGACGGCCGTGGACCTCGATCGCCGTCCCGGGGGTGACCGTCACGGTCACCTCGCGCCCCGTGCCCGCCTGCACCACCACGACCGACCGTGACTCCGGATCGACCTCCTTGACCGTCCCGATCACGTCGGCACCGGAGGCCAACCCCGGCCCCGACGCCCCCGCCAGGACGAGGACCAGGGCCGCAACGACGCGGCGGCCCGCGCGACTGCTTCGCAACATCATCACCGTGAAACTCCTGTCCTGGTCGCGGGGATCGCCCGGACGAGACCGATTCGGAGACGGAGACCGCCCTCAGGACACCGGGGGCGGCCGGACGGGTCGGAGACGGACAAATTGAGCCTTCGTCACGCCCCCAGCCCTCGGGGACGCGACCCGCACTCATCACTCTCACACCACCCTCGCTCGATCGCTCGCGCAGCCCTTTCGGCGCGCGGCGCAGCGAGCGAGGGCTGATCCCGCCGGGTCGAGTTAGCAGCGGAGGCGGGCGATCGGGCGAGGGGCCCGGACGAGCGGAAGCGTGCTGGCCCGGGCCGATCCCAGTCGGCTCGGGTCGAACGGCACGATGGCCTGCGGCTCCCAGGCAACCAGGCCGGGGCCGCCCACGTCCTCTTCCGATTCCGAGGCGGTCGCCGGGGCCGATCCCTCGGCCGTCGCGGGCTGACGGCCCGTCGGCGCCTCCCGCGCCGGCCGGTCCCAGCCGGCCCTCTCTCCCGAGAGGATCGGGGCCCGAGCCCCGTCGTCCCCCGGCTGACACACGACCTCGCCGCCGGCCGCCACCGACGCGAGCAAGGTCAGCCAGATGCAGGCGTCGCGAACACTCATCAAACGAGTCGTTCCAGCCGGAGACGAGACCGCGGCGTGCTCTCACGATCGAATTCACATCGATTCGACCTGCATCAACCGTATTGTGTCGACGACTCGAGAGTCAAGCCGGCTCCGGAAACCCGCCTCCCGCGCGTCGTGTTGAACCTCAAATCGAAAAAGAAGAAAGGCTTCGATCCGGGATCAGGGCCTTGCGAGATCCGAAGGCCCCACTCACAATCCGATCCCCGACGCCCGCCCGCCCGGGGCATCGCGAGCCGCGGCCGGGGCGATCGGGCAATTTCAAGGGTGCCTGGCCCGTCCCGGCCAGGCCGGATCTCCTCCTCGTCGTTCGGAGCCTGGAATTCACATGAGCGACCGCATCCTCCTGCGGACGGGCGAGGCCTTGGTGGAAGGCGACGCCGATCATCTCGCCGCCGAGCCCGAGGTCGTCATCGGCGAGCTCGACGGCCCGGTCGGCCAGGCCCTGGCCAACCTCATCGGCGACCAGGTGAAGGGCCATACCCGCGTCTTCGCCATCCTCAACAGCGATGTCCAGGTCCGCCCCGCGACCGTCATGGTCAGCAAGGTCACGGTCAGCAACCCTCGCTACACCAACATCCTCATGGGGACCGTGCAGGCCGCCGTGGCCAACGGCGTGCTCGACGCCGTCCGGGCCGGCGACATCCCCAAAGCGAAGGCCAACGACCTGGGCATCATCTATTCCGTCTGGCTCGACCCGAGCGTCGTCGAGGTCGAGTCGCTCGACCACGACGCCCTCTTTCGCGTCCACCGCGAGGCCACGGCGAAGGTCATCCGCAAGGCCATGCGGCACGAGCCGTCGATCGACTGGCTGCTCGAGAATCAGGACACAGTCGAACATTATTATCATCGCCTCGGGCTCGACGGCGAGCTCTGATCCGCCGATCCCGGCCGACCCGACGCGGCCCGATTGCCCCCGCGCCCGGCCGACCTCCCGGGACACTCAAGCCTTGTGCCGAGGCGATCCGTGCGAGACGATGGGACGAAGGAGCATCGCGGCCGGGCAATGCCGCGATCGGCCCGTGACGCCCATCGTTCCTGTCCTGGCATCGCCGGATCAGACCCACTCCCGCCGCTGCCCCCGCGCCGCCCCGCCCGCGAGCGCTTCGGGCCTCGGGAGCGTCGCCCCGGTGGTCCCCCGGGCCTGTCTCCCTCCCCACCGCTCTGCTTCGAGGATCGTGCGATGTCCCGATCGTTCTCCCGACCGACCGCCCTGCTCGGCGCGTCGGCCGCCGTGGTCCTGTCGCTTCTCCTGGGAGGGGCGGCCACGCTTCCGCCCTATCAGGACGATGGCGAATTCGAATCGCTGTTCAACGGCAACGACCTTTCCGGCTGGGAAGGGAACCCGGATCTCTGGTCCGTCGAGGACGGCCTGCTGACCGGCCGGACCTCCGCCGAGGCACCGCTCAAGGCCAACCAGTTCCTGATCCATCGCGGCGACCCCGTCCGCGATTTCGAGCTGCGTGCCACCTTCCGCCTCGAAGGGAACAACAACTCCGGCATCCAGTACCGCAGCCGTCGCTTCCCCGACGCCGGCGAGTTCGTCGTCGGCGGCTACCAGGCCGACATCCACCCCAGCCCCGGCTACAACGGCATGCTCTACGACGAGCGCGGCCGCGGCATCGTGGCCGAGAGCGGCCAGCGCGTCGTCGTCACCGCCGAGGGGGAGAAGAAGGTCGAGGGCGAGACCGAGTCCGCCCGCCCCGAACTGGATCTGACCGACTGGAACGAGCTGACGATCATCGCCCGGGGTCCCCACCTCATCCACAAGCTCAACGGCAAGACCGTCGCCGAGATCACCGACAACCAGGAATCCGAACGCGAGCTGGAAGGGATCCTCGCCCTCCAGGTCCACGCCGGCCCCCCCATGACCGTCCAGTTCAAGGACATCACGCTCCGCCGTTTCGACAACGCCGATGACCAGGCCGCCGCCGCCCCCGCCCGCAAGAAAGGCCGACGCAGGCCCCAGACGCCTCCCCCCGGCCAGCGCGCGACCGACGCCGACCTGCTCAAGGTGGCCGACGGCTTCAAGGTCGAGCTGCTCCACTCCGTCCCGGCCGAGACGCAGGGCTCATGGGTCTCGATGGCCGTCGACCCCGAGGGGCGCCTCATCGTCTCCGACCAGTACGGCAAGCTCTTCCGCGTCACCCTCCCCCCGATCGACGACGACGGAGGCGAGGTCGTCGTCGAGCCGATCGACGTGAACATCGGCGAGGCCCAGGGGCTTCTTTGGGCCTTCGACAGCCTCTACGTCATGGTCAACCGCGGCGGCCAGTACGAGAGCGGCCTCTACCGCGTCCAGGACACCGACGGCGACGGCGACCTCGACACGGTCAGGCAGCTCCGCCCGCTCCAGGGCGGCGGCGAGCACGGCCCGCACGCCATCATCCCCAGCCCCGAAGGTGACGCCCTCTTCGTCGTCTGCGGCAACGGCACCCAGCTCACCGACTTCCAGGCCACCCGCGTCCCCCCCGTCTGGGGAGAAGACCACCTCCTGCCCCGCATGCCCGACGGCAACGGCTTCATGGCCAACGTCCTCGGCCCCGGCGGGGCGATCTACAAGGTCGACCCCGAGGGCGAGACCTGGGAGCTGATCTCCGTCGGCTACCGCAACCCCTACGACATCGCCTTCAACCGCCAGGGGGAGCTGTTCACCTACGACGCCGACATGGAGTGGGACATCAACACCCCCTGGTATCGCCCCACCCGCGTCAACCACGCCGTCAGCGGCTCCGACTACGGCTGGCGCAACGGCACCGGCAAGTGGCCGTCCTATTACCTCGATACCCTGCCCGCCACCGTCGACATCGGCCCCGGTTCCCCGACCGGCATCGTCTTCGGCTACGGCGCCAAGTTCCCCGAGAAGTACCAGGACGCCCTCTACATCTGCGACTGGAGCTACGGCAAGCTCTACGCCGTGCATCTCGAACCCGACGGCTCCACCTACGCCGGCACCGCCGAGGAATTCATCACCGGTACCCCGCTCGCCCTGACCGACCTGGTCATCAACCCCAAGGACGGCGCCATGTACTTCGCCGTCGGCGGCCGTCGGACCACCTCCGGCCTCTACCGGGTCACCTACGTCGGCGACGAATCGACCGCCACCGCCGTCGCGGCCGACGACTCCGGCACCGAGCTGCGCGACCTGCGCCAACGGCTCGAATCGTCCCTCGGCAAGCAGGACCCGGCCGCCGTCGACCTCGCCTGGGCGAACCTCGGCCACCCCGACCGCTTCGTCCGGTTTGCTGCCCGCGCGGCCCTCGAATTCCAGGACGCCAACGCCTGGGCCGAGCGTGCCCTGACCGAGCAGGACCCCCGGACCGCGACCAACGCCCTGCTCGCCCTGGTCCGCGTCTCCGCCCCCGACCCGTTCCACCGCCGCCCGACCGACCCCCCGGTCAACATGCTGCTCAAGCAGCGCATCCAGGACGCCCTCGACCGCGTCTCCCTGACCTGGGACGAGCGGACCTACGCCGAGAAGCTCGACCTGCTCCGGGTCTACGCCGTCTTCTTCAACCGCATGGGGCCGCCCGACGACCAGACCCGGGCGAGCCTGATCGCCCGCTTCGACCCCGAGTTCCCCGCGTCCGGCGTCGAGCTGAACACCGACCTGGCCCGCTTGCTCGCCTACCTCCAGTCTCCGACCGCCGCGGGCAAGATTGTCGAGCTGCTCGACGCGGCCCCGACCCAGGAGGAGCAGATCGACTACGCCATGACCCTCCGGACGATCCAACCCGGCTGGACCCCCGAGCTCCGCCAGCGCTACTTCCGCTGGTTCCTCAAGGCCGCCAACTACCGAGGCGGGTCGAGCTTCGCCAACTTCGTCCGGAACATCAAGAACGAGGCGGTCGAGGCCCTCAGCGAGCCCGAGCGGGTCGCCCTGCAACCGATCATCGAGGCCCAGCCCGTCACGACGGAAGTCGCCGCCGTCCAGCGGCCGTTCGTCAAGGAATGGACCATCGACGAGCTGACCGGCCTGATCGAGGACGGCCTGGGCGGGGGGCGCGACTACGACCGCGGCCGCCGACTCTTCGCCGAGACCTCCTGCTTCTCCTGCCACCGCTACGCCGGCGAAGGGGGCGCCGTCGGCCCCGACCTCACCGGCATCGCCGGGCGCTTCAGCCCCCACGACCTCCTGGAGTCGATCCTGGTCCCGAGCAAGGAGATCAGCGATCAGTACGAGGCCGTCATGATCGCCACCGAGGACGGCCGGATCGTCACCGGCCGGATCGTCAACCTGAACGCCGACAACCTCATGATCATGACCAACATGCTCGAACCGAACGCCCTCGAAGGCGTCGCCCGCTCCCGGATCGAGGAGATGCAGCCCTCTCCCGTCTCCATGATGCCCGAGGGCCTGCTCAACACCCTGGAGCAGGACGAGATCCTCGACCTCCTCGCCTACCTCCTCTCCCGGGGCGACCGCGAGGCCGACATGTTCGACTGACCCTCCGTTCCCACAGGAGGTGGCTCCGTCCCCCGATCCGGACGCCCGGATCGGGCGGATACCGCTCAAACCCTGCCGGAGACCGACTGCCATCCGCTCCCGTTGGCGGTCGGTCTCCGGATGCCTTCAAACCGCTCAATTCTTCTCCCCCTTCTTCCTCTCGGGGCCCTTCTCGGGTCCAGACCCCTCCCGACTCGCCCCGCCCTTCCAACCTGATCCAGGTATCCCCACCAACGTTTTGTGACTGCCCCCCCGACAATTCCCGATGATCTTGTCGGCGGGCTCGTCCCTCCGCGCGTTCGCTCCCCCACTGGCTTGAATCTCTGTTTGCCCGATCTCCCAGCTCGCTCAGCGACCATGACCCTCGACGCCTCCCTTCTTGTGATTGCGGACGCGACGGAATTGGCCTCGGATTGAACCCGACTTCTTCTCCTCGATCTGGACCTCCTGAACATCCCCAAACGAAATGACCCGCATCGACAGAAATCATGAATCCTTCATCATTTGGGTCTCCCGCACCCCCTTTGTCGCCAGCGCACCGAGAGGCGCACCACCAGCGCACCGAGAGGCGCACCAAACTCCGACGACCTCCCGGGACACATGCTTAATTCCAGCTGGTGGGTCCCCCGAACCCAAGGCGCCGGGTCTTCAACGAAACGAACCCAGGTTCTTCGAACGAAACGAATCGAGGTGATTCGCCGAAACTCCTTCCGCAATCGACGGTTATGTATTTCAGAAGCCTCGTTTCAGGGGCGCGCCGAGCGGCGCACACTAAGCGCACCACCGGCGCACCGAGCGGCGCACCTTCAGCACACCGACCACTCGACCCTGTAAACACCAGCGGCCTGGCGTCATCCTCAGCCGACCAAACAGGTCGCCCCGAATTGTCCTCGACGATCGCCCCCGACATTTCCGAAACGAACGCCCCGACCTTCGCCATAACATGAACCAGCAACAGAAAATCCGCCTCAAACGCCTCCTCGTCAATGGGCGCACCAAGGGCGCACTCCGACGCGCACCCGGGCGCACCGCCTGACCTCGCGAGCAAACCCGATCGGCTCCGACCTCCCCTCTCCGACGAACCCTCCCTGCAAATTGAGGGTGCCGAGTTCGCACCGGGTCGGGATAATACGATGTCTCAGAACCGCCCCCTTGTCTTCTCGACTTCCTCTCCGACTCGATTCGGCTGGAGTACACGGATGACGTTTCTTTCCGACCGCGACCCCGAGGTCTTCCGCGCGATTGTTGCCGAGGAGCGCCGCCAGCGCGACGAGCTGGAGCTGATCGCCTCGGAAAATTACACCAGCCGAGCCGTGATGGAGGCCGTCGGGTCGGTCCTCACCAACAAGTACGCCGAGGGCTTGCCCGGACGCCGCTACTACGGCGGTTGCGAGCACGTCGACACGACCGAACGCCTGGCGATCGAACGGGCCAAGCAGCTCTTCGGGGCCGATCACGCCAACGTCCAGCCGCACTCCGGCGCCTCGGCCAACCTGGCGGTCTACTACGCCGCCCTCGAGATCGGCGACACCGTGCTGGCCATGGACCTCGCCCACGGCGGCCACCTGACCCACGGCATGCCCCTGAACTTCTCCGGACGCTGGTACAAGACCATCGGCTACGGCGTCGACCGCGAGACCGAGCGGCTCGACTACGACGCCATCGCCCGCCTCGCCCGCGAGCACCGGCCGAAGCTGATCCTGGCCGGGGCCAGCGCCTACTCCCGGGTCATCGACTTCGACCTCATCGCCGAGGTCGCCCGAGAGGTCGGCGCCCTGTTCATGGTCGACATGGCCCACATCGCCGGCCTCGTCGCCTCCGGATTGCACCCGAGCCCCGTCCCCGCCGCCGACTTCGTCACCTCGACCACCCACAAGACCCTCCGAGGCCCCCGGGGCGGCCTGACCATGTGCCGCGCCGACTGGGCGAAGAAGATCGACATGGCCGTCTTCCCCGGCCTGCAGGGCGGCCCGCTCGAACACGTCATCGCCGGCAAGGCCGTCTGCTTCGGCGAGGCCCTGGCCGACGACTTCAAGGCCTACTCCTCCCAGGTCATCGCCAACGCCCGGGCCCTCGGCGAGGAACTGGCCAGGGGCGGCTTCCGCCTCATCTCGGGGGGGACCGACAACCACCTGATCCTCATCGACGTCTCGACCAAGGGCCTGACCGGCAAGATCGCCGAGGCCGCCCTCGGCCGCGCCGGCATCACCGTCAACAAGAACCTCATCCCGTTCGACCCCCGCAAGCCGCTCGACCCCAGCGGCATCCGGATCGGCACCCCCGCCCTGACCACCCGGGGGATGAAGGAAGACGCCATCCGCCGGGTCGGCTCCTGGATCGTCGCCGCGCTCGACGCCCCGGACGACGAGGCCCTCGCCCATCGCATCCGGGGCGAGATCGCCGAGTTCACCCGCGATTATCCCGTGCCGAGCGATGCCCCCGCCGCCGCCCCCGCCGCCGTCTGAGCCTCGCCGCCGCCGGATCGGGCGATCGACGATCGATCCGGCGGCGGAGGTCGTACAATCTTTCGCACTGGACTGAGGTTTGCCGGGGGTTCCCGATCGCTTGGCCCGGCGGGCTCTTTCTCAACCTGATTGCCACACACCAGTTGTGGAGCGATTTCCCCGGCATTCCTCGGGGATTTCCCCGCTCGTGCCGCTCCTCTTGTCGAGAATCGGGCCGGAATGTTGACCATCATGCGAATCATGGCTAAGATTGCGAACATTCGAGGTCAACCGCATCGGATTGAGGTCGAGTCATGTCGGTCGAAGCCCCCCCGAATCTCAAGGTCGATCTGGCGGACGCGAGCCGTCGCCTGGAATCCGCCTCGGCCTGGGACATCCTCCGCTGGTCGGTCGAGACGTTCGGCCCGAAGCTGACGATGGCCACCGCGTTCGGCCCCGAGGGGTGCGCGATCCTCCACATGCTCTCGCATGTCGACCCCGATCATCAGGTCCGCGTCTTCAATCTCGACACCGGCTACCAGTTCCCCGAGACGCTCCGCCTCCGCGACCGGATCGCCGAGCGCTACGGGATCGAGGTCGAGCTGGTCGGCGCCGACACCACGGTCGCCCAGTTCGAGGCCGCCAACGGCGGGCCGGTCTACTCCAAGGAGCCGGACCGTTGCTGCTTCGAGCGGAAGATCGTCCCGCTGCGCCGGGCGGTCGTCGGTTACGATGCCTGGATCTCCTCCATCCGCGCCGACCAGTCCGCCGACCGGGCCAGGGCGGATGTCGTCGGCTGGGACGCGAAGTTCGACCTGGTGAAGGTCAACCCCTTGCTCCGCTGGTCTCGCCGCGACGTCTGGGCCTTCGTCGTGGCCAACGCGATCCCGTACAACCCGTTGCACGACCAGGGCTACCCGTCGATCGGCTGCTGGCCCTGCACCCGAGCGGTCGCCGAGGGGGAGACCGACGAACGGGCCGGCCGCTGGGCCGGCCAGGCGAAGACCGAGTGCGGCCTCCACTCCCTCGACAGCAGCCAGCTCTAGCCCCTCCCTCGCGAAGCGAGCCGGGGCCATGCTCGCCCGGCCCGGCCTCGGGGGCGGCGGGTCCGTCGTCGGGATTCTTCCCGGAACGGCCCGGTCACACCTCCCGGGCCTCGCGTACGAATGACGATGCCTCCTGGATCCGCCACCCCCTGATGAAACTCTCCGCGAAAGCCGAATACGCCTGTTTGGCGATGCTCGCCCTCGCCCGTCATCGGCCCGACGAGCCCCCCATGCGCATCCGGGAGATCGCGGAGAGCCAGGGCATCCCCGAACGCTATCTCGTCCAGATCCTCCTCCACCTGAAGGGGGCCGGCCTGGTGTCCAGCGTCCGAGGGGCCTCGGGGGGCTACCGCCTGACGAAGTCCCCCGATCGCATCTCGATCGGGGAGGTCCTGCTCGCGATCGACGGCCCCGAGGAGCCGCACCGCGAACCCCAGGCCCCCGAGGCCCGGGCCCTCGCCTCGGTCTGGGACGAGATCCGACGCGCCGAGCAGGCCGTGCTCGATCGGATCACCCTCGCCGATGTCGCGGAGCGAACCGCCCCGCGCGACTGGGTCATCTGATGCCGCTCCGCGACATCCCCGGGCCGCCTGGCGTCGCACCCGATGACCGTGCTCTGTTACGATTCGGAATTGCTCGAAATTGGTTCTGACTCCGATTGAAGGAGTCTTTCAGAAGGAGACCCTGACGATTTCTGCCCCGACCTCCCACCCCGGTCCCAACACCCCCTACGGCGGATCGCTGGTTGACCTGATCGTCGATGACGCCCGCGCCGCCGAAATGCGGGCCACCTCCCAGGAATACCCGAGCATCACGCTCGACGAACGCGGCCTCTGCGACCTGGAATTGCTGGCCACGGGCGGCTTCTCCCCGCTCCGGGGCTTCATGGGCAAGGCCGACTACGAGCGCGTCGTCGCCGAGATGCGCCTGGCCGACGGCACCCTCTGGCCGCTGCCCGTCACCCTGCCCGTCGACCCCTCGCAGGGGGTGACCGTGGGCAAGCCGCTGGCCCTCCGAGACGTCTACGGCAACCTGCTCGCCTTCCTCCACGTCGAGGAGATCTACGCCTACGACAAGGAGGCCGAGGCCAAGGGGGCCTACGGCACGACCGACGCGAAGCACCCGTCCGTCGCCTATCTGAACCGCCAGCCGGGCCACTACGCCGCCGGCAAGCTGGAAGTCATCCGCGTCCCGCCGCACTACGACTTCGTCGAGCTGCGCAAGACCCCGGCCCAGGTCCGCGCCCACTTCACCGAGAAGGGCTGGGACAAGGTCGTCGCCTTTCAGACCCGCAACCCCCTGCACCGGGCCCACGAGGAGCTGACCAAGCTCGCGGCCAAGCAGGTCGGCGGCGGCCTGCTCATCCACCCGGTCGTCGGCGTGACCAAGCCGGGCGACGTCGACCACTTCACCCGGGTCCGCTGCTACCGGGCGTTGGTCGACGATTACTACGATCAGAACTCGGTCGTCCTCAGCCTCCTGCCGCTGGCGATGCGGATGGCCGGGCCTCGCGAGGCCCTCTTCCACGCGATCATCCGCCGCAACTTCGGCTGCACCCACCTGATCGTCGGCCGCGACCACGCCGGCCCCGGCAACGATTCCTCGGGCAAGCCCTTCTATGGGCCGTACGACGCCCAGGAAACCATGCAGAAGTACGGCGACGAGATCGGCATGGGCATGGTCGACTTCAAGCTGATGGTCTACCTGCCCGACGAGGACCGCTACTGCCCGGTCGACGAGGTCCCCGAGGGGGTCAAGACCGCCAACATCTCCGGCACCCAGGTCCGCGACGACTACCTCGCCAAGGGCGTGCCCCTCCCCGAGTGGTTCAGCCGCCCCGAGGTCGCCGAGATCCTCCGCGAGACGAACCCGCCGAAGTTCAATCAGGGCCTGACGATCTGGTTCACCGGGCTCTCCGGCTCGGGCAAGAGCACGATCGCCCACGCCCTGACCGAGCGCCTGGCCGAGTACGGCCGGAACGCCTCGATGCTCGACGGCGACGAGATCCGGACCCACCTGTCGAAGGGCCTCGGCTTCAGCAAGGAAGACCGGGATACAAACATCCGCCGCGTGGGTTACGTCGCCGGCCTGGTCGCCCAGCACGGCGGGACGATCCTCTGCTCGGTGATCAGCCCGTATCGCGAGACGCGGGACGAGGCCCGCAAGATGTCGAAGGGGAACTTCGTCGAGGTCTTCTGCGACACCCCGCTCGACGTCTGCGAGTCGCGCGACGTGAAGGGCCTCTACGCCAAGGCCCGCAACGCCGTCGCCTCCGGCAAGCCGATGGGCTTCACCGGCGTCGACGACCCGTACGAGGCCCCCGAGAACCCCGAGGTCACGCTCGACACGAGCAAGCTCTCGGTCGAGCAGTGCGCCGACCAGATCATCGAGGCCTTGCTGAAGCTCGGCTACATCCAGCCTCACGGCCACCGTTGATGTGACGGCCTGACCCGGGCCGGGTCCTCGACACGACCGCCCGGCTCGGGTAGAGTCCTCCGCATGCCCTGAGGGCCCTGGGGAATTCCCCGCGGGGCCCTCGGGACTCCGCAATGAGGAAGGGATGCCGCCTCAGGGGACCACGGAGGGTCCGTCATGCCTCAATTGCCATCATCTCTTCAGTCGAACGCTTCTTCATGCGGCTCCTCGGCCGCCCTTGGGGATCGGCCCGACGAGTGGGCCGATCGGTGTGCCCGACGATTGCTCGCGCCGGTCACCGGCCTCGTCTGCCTGCTGATGCTCGCGAGCTGGGTGCCACATTACCTGACCTGGCCCTGGTGGCCCGACCTGGACACCAACGCCGCGATGGCCCTGGCCTGGTCCGAGGGGCTACTTCCCTACCGGGACGTCACCGCCTTCGCGTTTCCCGGCCAGATCCTGCTGTTCCGGGGGCTGATCGCCGTGTTCGGTCCGGGGAAGACCTGGCCGATCTATGCCCTCGATGCCGCGATGGTCGTGGCGGTCGGCCTCCTGCTCGTGCTCTGGTCGCGTCGGCACTTCGCCCTGGCCTGGCCGGGGCTGGTCGGCTTTGCGGCCTTGCTGGGGTACCTGGCGAACCTGAACTTCTCGCTGGTGGCCCAGCGCGACTGGCAGGCGACCTGGTGCGTCGCCGTCGCCTTGCTGGTGCCGACGACCTGGCCGGGGCGATGGGGGCGGGCGGCGTCGGCCCTCGCCACCGCCGCCGCGCTGACGTTCCGTCCGCACGTCATCGTCTTCCTCCCGGCCCTGGTCTGGGCGGTCGCGGGGTCGGATCGGGGCAGGGCCGTGTCCTCGGTCGCCCGGTGGCTGGGGCTGGTGGCGGTCGGGGTGGCCCTGGCCTTCTCGCCGCTCGTCATTCAAGGGGTGTTCGATGAGTTCCTGCAGGGGGTCCGGCTCGCGTCCTACGGGAGCCGATACAGCCGGGCGACCCCCCTGGGGATGATCGCGGGGGTGGTCCGCCAGGCCGCCGAACTGCGGTGGCTGGCCGTGCCGGTCGTGCTCGGGCTGCTCGCGCGGTCCAGTGGCGGCGCGATCCGTCGCGAGGCGAGGATCTGGCTGCTGGCGGCGGCCGGGGTGCTGATGTACAAGCCTCTGCACCCGTTCCCGCATGACTATCTCGACCATCCCCGATGGGTCGTCTGGTCGGTGATGCTGGGCCTGATCGCCGCCTGTGTGCTGCTGCGAACGGGGCTGACCGGTCGGGTGCGACTGGCCCTGGCGGTGGTCGTGCTGGCCGTCGCGGTGCCCGCCAAGCCAGAATTCTGCAACCCGCGGGCGGCCGTGGCGGCCTTGTTCGATCGCAAGGCTCCGTCGCCGTCACCGCCGCCGGGGTACGTCCATCACATGACGGCCTACCAGGCCCGGCTCTACCCCTGGTCAGATTACCAAGACGCCATTGATCACCTCCGGGACGGACTTGGCGCTTCGACCAGGGTCGCGAACCTGCTCAGCTATCAGCTCTCGGCCGTCGGGGTCGCGGGACGAGTGCCGGTCTTTCGAAACGAGTCGGGATTGCTCTGGAAGAGCCAGGTCGGCTGGGATGATCAGGTCTTCATCGATCAATTGGCCTCGGCCGACGACTCGGTGGTGATCTGGTCGCCGGATTGGGAAGGCCCCGAGCCGGGGCTCGTCTCCCCGGAGATGGCCGAGGCGGTTCGCCGGTGGTACGAGCCTGCTCGACGGTTCGGGGTCGTCGAAATCTGGAATCGGAAACCGCAGCCGGCAACGACGCCGACCGAGTGACACACTATCGGTCCCCCAGGATGCGTTGATACCAGAGGAGCAGGCGTTCCAGGTCGTTCAATTGCTCAAGCTCGGCCCGTCGAGCGACCATGAGGGATGGATTCGAGGTGAGGACGTCGGCGACCCCCCGGTTCACGAGCGTGACGAAGTGGTCCGGGTCGGTGATCGACCAGACGTGGACCGGCCGCCCTCGGCGGCGTGCTCGGGCGATGAAGTCGTCGGTGGCGAGCGCGTCGCGGACGCTGAGGAAGTCGAGGTCGAGTCGGGTGGGATCTCCCACGGCCTCGAACACGATGAAGCCGACGCGAACGCTCGGGGCCTGGCGACGGACCTCGGCGAGCGCCGGATAGGACAGGGTCGAGAGGACGCATCGCGCGTGGGCCTGCTTCCGATCGAGGGCGTCAACGACCGCGCGGACCAGGGGGGCGGGATCCGTCTGGGTCCGGGTCAGCTTCAGCTCGATGTTGAGCCCGAGTCGGTCCCCCGCCTCGTCGAGGGCCTCGTCGAGCGTCGGGATGCGTTCCCCCCGGAACTCGGGGCCGAACCAGGAGCCGACATCGAAGGCCCGGGCTTCCTGAAGGGTCAGCTCGGAGAGGCGTCGGGGGTCGCCGGCCAGTCGCATCAGGTCTTCATCATGAAAGACGACGACCTCGCCATCGGCGGTCAATTGCACGTCGATCTCGGCCGCGTCGGCGCCGGCGGCGATGGCGGCCCGGAGGGCGGCCAGGGTGTTCTCGGGGGCGTCGTGGGCCGCCCCGCGATGCGCGGTGACGGTGACGGAGGGGGAGACGCCGACCGTCGCGAGCAGGCCCAGGGCAGCCAGGGAAGACATCACGACGAGGATCATGGCCCCCACCAGCCCCTTCCGGAGGGCGCGTCGACGCTTCGAGAGGGATCGCAGCGACTTGCGTGCCGAGATCCCGGTGTGGCGGCGATCCGGCTCGACCAAGCCGTGTTCGTGGGCGATCCGGAAGATCACCAGCCCCACCAGGATCGATCCCGTGATCTCTACGGCCTCGAACAGGATGAGGTGGATTCCGAGCAGGAGCGCGAGGGCCGGGATCGTGGCGTCCAGGCGATCAGGGACCAGATTCAGGATGCTGAGGCTGATCATCGCGAACACCCCGGCGGCGAGAAGGCCGAGCAACGAGATGGCGAGCGTGGTCAGGAGGAGAACCAGCAGGTTTCTCGGCGCCTGACCGGCGGTCCGTTGTCGGCTGGCTCGGAGGGCGTCTCCGGGCGGGCGACCTTCCACCAGCACGAGGGGGAGCGAGACCAACCATCGCAGGACCATGCGGGCGAGGAAGACCGATCCCACGGCGACTGCCAGGCCGGCCAGGCCGGCGCCGAACCAGAATCGAGGGGGGCGGACGTTGGTCAGGAAATAGAGATCGGCCCCGGACCAGAGAAACCAGTAGACCGCCCCGACGACCGCGAAGACCGGGAGGGCGACCGAAGCGTATCGGGCGATCTGCAAGACGCCGAGCTGGACCATCCGAGGGATGTTCAGGAGCACCCGCCAGAAGGCGCCGAACGTCGAGAGATGACGGCCCCGGAGCCTGGCGTCGGCGATGATGATGGCCCCGGCATACTGGAGGAACAGGTTGAACACGCCCATCACGCCCGCGACGAGGATGATGGCGATCCCCAGCGGCGAGAAGGCGAAGGCGATCAGTTCGACATTGCCGACCGCGTAGCGGCCCGTCATCCCGATGAGCGATCGCAGGATCCAGGCACCTGCCGGGGCGATGAGGATCAGGCCGGTGATTCGATAGAGGACTTCATACCCCACCAGGGGGACGAACGAGCAATAATAGTCTTCGAGGACCTGCTTCAGGAGTGAGGTGATGGAGATCTGTGGCCTCATCGACGCTTCCCCCGGACCTTGGAGCAGCGGGAATCACGAGAGCGGCGCGGTCGAGCGATCCCGAATGGGGAGGCACGGCGACCGCGGCACCTCCTCGAAGGAACCACGATCAGGGGCCGATCGCCTCTCGGATTGCCTCACGACCGACCGGGCGGATCACCCCCCGTTCGGTAATCAGGGCGGTGATCAATGAGGCGGGGGTCACGTCGAAGGCGGGGTTGTAGACCTGGATGCCTTCGGGCGCGGTCGCGAGACCGAAGCCGTGGGTGATCTCGCGCGGGTCGCGTTGTTCGATGGGGATGGCGGAACCGTCCGTCAAGGAGAGGTCGAAGGTGCTCGACGGGGCGGCGACATAGAAGGGGATGTCGTGGGCTCGGGCCGCCAGCGCCACGGAGTAGGTGCCGATCTTGTTGGCGGTATCGCCATTGGCCGCGATCCGGTCGGCGCCGACGACGACGGCCTGGACACGCCCTTCCTTCATGACCTGCGCGGCCATGTTGTCGCAAATCAAGGTGACGGGAATCCCGCGCCGCTGGAGTTCCCAGGCGGTCAGCCGGGCCCCTTGGAGCAAGGGCCGGGTCTCGTCGGCGAAG
Organism: Tautonia sp. JC769; assembly: GCF_040717455.1. Taxonomy (NCBI): domain Bacteria; kingdom Pseudomonadati; phylum Planctomycetota; class Planctomycetia; order Isosphaerales; family Isosphaeraceae; genus Tautonia; species Tautonia sp. JC769. The sequence goes on along the minus strand of NZ_JBFEFH010000003.1, from coordinate 348,743 downwards.
ACGTGGACGGACTTGCCTTGCTCGGCGGCGGAGAAGATCACGGCGAGGGCGGTCCCGTAGTCGGCCGTGGCCAGGCCGCCGGCATTGCAATGGGTGAGCACCCCCTGGCCCGGGCCGAGCAAGTCGGCGCCGAAGCGGCCGATGGATCGGCACATGGCCCGGTCTTCATCCTGAATGGCCCGGGCTTCGGCGAGCAGGCGATCCAGCAAGGCGTGGGGATCGGAGGCCCGAGGGGCTTCGGCCTCGACGGCCCGGTCCATGCGGTCGAGGGCCCAGAAGAGGTTGACCGCGGTGGGGCGGCTCGTCCGCAGGCGGGCAGAGGCTTCAAGCAGGGCAGCACGGACCGAATCGACCGACTCGGTCCCTCGGGCGCGGGCCCCCAGCAAGGCGCCGAAGGCCGCGGCGATGCCGATGGCCGGCGCGCCGCGGACCCGGAGCATCTTGATCGCTTCCCAGACCTGCTCGACGTCTCGGCAATCGATCCGGACGAACGTCCCGGGGAGGAGGGTCTGGTCGATCAGGCGGACGAAGCCGTCCTGGGCCGAGCCGACCCAGCCGACGGTCTCGATCGTCGGGCCGGGGTCGGCCTCGGAGGCGGGGGGCCCGACGGTCATTCGTCGTCTTCCTCTTCGTCTTCCTCGATCTCCTCGGGGTCGATCCAGGAGTAGAATTCGGAATAGAGCTTCCAGATGGTCCGCATCGCCTTCTCGGACTCGTCCCCCTTGAGCGGGCCGTGGTCGCTGCCGTAGCCGGCGACCCGGGCGGCGATCTCGAGGAGTTCGAGGTTCTGCTGACGCATCGAGAGGAAGATTTGCGTCCGGGCGTCGGCCCCGAGTTCGCTCAACAGTTCGGTGGCGTCGATTTCTTCGTGTTCGGCGTCGTGTTCGTGGCCGTTGTCCATGAGTCGGTGCTCCGAAAAGGATCTCGGTGAGGGCAGGGGAGGCAAGTGGGTCAGGCGGTCCTGGTCCAGGGGGTGAACGGCAGGTCGAAGGTCTCGGCCACCGCCTGGTTGGTGACCTGTCCCGCGACGACGTTGATTCCCTGGGCGATGCCGGGGGAGTGTTCCGCAACCGTCCGCCAGCCCTGGTTGGCGAGCTTCAAGGCGTAAGGCAGGGTGACGTTGCAGAGGGCGTAGGTGCTGGTCCGGCCGACGGCGCCGGGCATGTTGGTCACGCAGTAGTGGACCACGTCGTCGACCACGTAGGTCGGGTGGCGGTGGGTGGTGGGTCGGCTCGTCTCGAAGCAGCCGCCCTGGTCGATCGCCACGTCGACGACGACCGCGCCGGGCTTCATCCGGGCCAGGTCGGCCTTTGTGACGAGCCGAGGGGCGCGGGCACCGGCGATCAGGATGGCCCCGATGACGAGGTCGGCCCGCTCGATCGATTCGCGGATCGTGTGGCGGTCGGAATAGAGGGTGGTCACGTTCGGGGGCATGATGTCGTCGAGGTAGCGGAGCCGGTCGAGGTTGATGTCGAGGATGCGGACATTGGCCCCGAGGCCCGAGGCGACCTTGGCGGCATTCGACCCGACGATCCCCCCGCCGAGGACCGCGACCTCCGCCGGGGCGACCCCGGGGACGCCGGCGAGGAGGATCCCCCGGCCTTCCTGGGGGCGTTCGAGGAACTTGGCCCCTTGCTGGATGCTCATCCGGCCGGCGACCTCGCTCATCGGGGTGAGCAGGGGGAGGTGGCCGCGGGCGTCGGCGATCGTCTCGTAGGCGATGGCCGTGATCCCGCTGTCGATCACGGCCCGGGTGAGGGCCTCGTCGGCGGCGAAGTGGAAGTAGGTGAAGACGACCTGGCCGGATCGCATCTCCGGCCATTCGGCGGCTTGCGGCTCCTTGACCTTCATCACCAGGTCCGATCGCGACCAGATCTCCTGTGCATTGGCCACGATGGTCGCGCCGACCTCCTCGTACGACGCGTCGAGCAGGCCACTGCCGAGTCCGGCCCCGGACTCGATGAGCACCGTGTGGCCGGCGGCCGTCAATTCCTCGGCACCGACGGGGAGCAGGCCGACGCGGTATTCATCGTCCTTGATCTCTCGGGGGACCCCGATGATCATGTTGCGGCTCCGATTCCGATGGGGACGCGGGCGAAGGGTTGGATCCCCTTTATTCGACCAGAGCGCAGGGGAGGATCGCAAGCCGGGCGAGGGGAGTTCGGCCCGGCCGGAGGACGCACTCCGAGGAAGGACGGGGGGCGGCGTCAGGCTTCCGCCCTGGCCCCCTTCGGATTCCGGCGGAGGGCCTGGTCGGCCCGCCAGTCGGTCAGGAGGGCCCTGAGTTCCTCGAAGGTGACCCCGCCATGGTCGTCGCCCGACTCCCAGCGCTTCATCAACTCGCGGTGCCGATCGCGGAGCGGCCCTCGGGGCAGGAAGCGGCCCTTGAACTTCTTCAGAACGCGCAGGCGGGGATCGGGGGCGGGGCGGTCGGCGGTTTCTGGCGCGGCCATGGGTTCGAGTCCGTGTCGGAGGGAGAATGAACAGAGCCGCGCCGGGGCGCGGCCGTTGAAGGGATCAATCATACCGATGGACGATCGTTTGCTTCAAGTGAAGCCCGACCGCGAGGGAGGAGAATCGGCGGGTCCCGGGCCGCTCGGGTGCCGTGGCTCAGACCCGGGGGGATCGGGACGGGCTCCCCGGCCCGCGGAGTTTCCAGAGTTTCGGGCCGGAGAGGGCGGCGTGAGGCTCGGCGCTGGTGGTGGATGAGGAGGAGCGGAGGTGGGGGGCGCCCGGGACTTCGGTGCCGGCGTCGAGGCGGTAGGACCGCAGCCCGTGGAGCACCTGTTCGGCGACCCGGAGGGCGTCGAGGGCCTCGCTGCCCGGGACTCGGGGGGCGCGGCCGAGTCGGACCGCGTGGACGAAATCGGTCAGCTCGGCGGTGAGCTGATCGACGGGGGCGGGTGGGCTGATCTGATCGACCTGCAGGACGTTGCCGAACAGGTGGTCGCGGACGGCGTCGGGGCGTGAGAGGTCGACGCCGTCGAGGTTCATCTCGCCCCGTCGGAGGGATTCCGAAGGGCGGACGAGCGTGGCCTGTCGGGAGGCGAAGTCGATCGAGGCGTACCCTTCGGCCCCCCAGAGTCGCATGCGTCGGGCGGCTTGGTAGCTGGCCCGGCTGGCGGAGATGTCGGCGATGCAGCCGTCCTCGAATTCGAGGCGGGCCTGGGCCAGGTCCTCGTGACCGCCGAAGACGGGGGTCCCGAGGGCCGAGACGGCCGCGACGGGGGCCTTGACGAGGGAGAGGATGAGGTCGATGTCGTGGATCATCAGGTCGAGCACGGCGCCGACGTCGGTCGATCGGAAGGTGTAGATGCCGAGGCGTTCGGCGTCGATGTATCGGGGGCGGGGGCAGCGGTCGATCGCGGCTTCCCAGATGGGATTGAAGCGTTCGATATGGCCGACGGCCAGGACGGCCCCGGACTTCCGGGCCAGTTCCACGAGGTCTCGCCCTTCGGCGGCGGTCGTGGACAGCGGCTTCTCGACCAGGGCGTGAATGCCCCGGGAGAGGAAGGCGCCGGCGACCTCGTGATGCAGGGTCGTCGGCACGGCGACGGAGACGGCGTCGACCCGGCCCAGGAGTTCTCGGTAGTCGTCGAAGGCCGACGTGCCGAGGGGGCCGGCGACGGCGATCGCCTGCTCGGTCCGGACATCGGCCACCCCGACCAGCTCGACCCCGTCGATCCCCGAGAGGATCCGGGCATGGTGCCTGCCCAGATGCCCCACTCCCACGACTCCGACCCGCAACCGATCCTTGGTCGTCACCTTCCGCTCCTTCTTCAAGCCATCCGGGCGGTTCGTCGCGAGGCCATCGCGATGAGTCAACCCACGGGACGTTTGCCCTGTCCGACTGTCGCCTCGACGGTCTCCGGCGAGCGTCGGAGGGTCTCTCGGGCCCGGCCATGCCGGCCGGATCGCTGTGCGTGCAGCGACTCCAGGAGCCGGATCACCTCGGGAGTCATCTGGCCGAGGTCCACCAATCGGTTGGCCGCGGCGTTCAGGTCGAGGCCGGCGCGATAGATCAGGCGGTGGGCCTCGCGAAGCGACCGGATCGAGGTCCGCGAGAACCCTCGGCGCTTCAGGCCGATGAGGTTGATGGACCGGACCTTCGCGGATCTGCCGTCGACGAGCATGTAGCGGGGGATGTCCCGGAACACCCGAGCCGGTCCCCCCGCGAAGGCGTGCTCACCCACCGTGGCGGCGGGGTGGACGTCGACGCCGGCGGTGAGCTGCGCGAACGATTCGATTTTCGCCATCATGCCCAGCCGGGCCCCGGCGCCGAGCAGGACATCGTGCTCGATCGAGGCATTCCCGGAGATCGCGACGTGCGGCCCGAGCAGGTTCCGGGAGCCGATCCGGGTGCCTGCCTCGGGGCCGGAATCGGAACCGGCCTCGATCGAGGCGCCTTCTCGGATCGCGTTGTCGTCGCCGATCTCGACCCGGCCGGGAGAACGTCCAGGGGTCGGGTCGGACCCGATGACCGAGAAGGGGCCGACGCGATTGCGGTCGCCCATGCGGACGACCCCGAGGAGGCAGACGTGGGCGGTCAGCCGGGTGCCGGCGCCGAGCCTCACGTCGGGGCCGACGACGCAGTAGGGGCCGATCTCGACGTCGTCGGCCAAGTCGGCACCTGGGTCGACCGTCGCCGTGTCGGCGATTCGAATCGCCATGGGCATTCCCTCCCTGGAACGCAATTGCCGGTCGAGGAGCGAGGTTCGCGGTGATCCTGAGAGCAGACACACATCTTCAAGGCCTGCCCCCGGAGGATCGTCGGGGATCAGGCGGCGGCCTGCTCGGCCGGCAGGACGGCAAAGCGGAGCCGAGCCTCGGCGGCGACCTGGTCGCCGATCCGGGCCACGCCGTGCGCCTCGGCCATCTTCGAGCGGGCCCGGAAGCGGTCGATTTCGAGGACGAGTTGATCGCCGGGGACGACCTGACGCCGGATCTTGACGTCGTCGATCGAGACGATCATGGCCATGTGACGCTCGGGGTCGAACCGATGGCTGATGAGGATGCCGGCGGCCTGGGCCATGGCCTCGAGGATCATCACGCCGGGCATCACGGGTCGGTCGGGCCAGTGGCCGGGGAAGAACGGCTCGTTGAAGGTGACGTTCTTCAATGCCAGCAGCCGTCGGCCGGGGTCGATCGAGAGGACGCGGTCGAGCAGGAGAAACGGGTAGCGGTGGGGCATCAGTCGCATGATCGCGCCGATGTCCATCGCCGGGGTCGCGTTGGCGATCGAGCAGCACTCGGATTCCGGTTCCGAATCCTGGTCTGTTGCGTCCGCCTCGGCGGCGAGCAAAGCCCGGGCAAGCTCGACATTGAGGGCGTGTCCGGAGCGATGGGCCACGACGTGCCCGACGAGATCCTTGCCAAGCAGGGCAAGATCGCCCATCACATCAAGAAGTTTGTGGCGGGCGCACTCGTCGGGGAACTTCAGTGAGTTGCCGATCGGGCCGTCGGCGCCGAAGATCAGGAGGTCGGCCTCGCTCGTCCGGGAGCCGATCCCGGAGGCGCGGAGGGCCTCGGCCTCGGCGGCCAGGAGGAAGGTCCGGGCGGGGGCGATCTCTCGGAGGAAGCGGTCGGGGCAGGGCTCGGCGAAGTAGGCCTGGGCGGGGATCGGCGAGTCGTGGCCGTAGTCGAGCTGATAGGAGAGCACGAGGCGGTCGGGATCGCCCGGGTAGGCGGCGACCGTGGCCTTGCCGTCCCGCACCGTGACGGGCCGGTCGATCACGAGGACCTGCCGGGGCTGGTTTTGTTCGACCGAACCGGCCGAGGCGATGGCGCGGGCGAAGGCGAGCGAGGAGCCGTCCATGCCAGGCGTCTCGGGGGCGTCCAGCTCGACGGTGCAGTTGTCGATCTGAAGCCCGGCCAGGGCGGCCAGGACGTGCTCGACCAGTTCGACGACGGCCTCGCCGCGACGGAGGGCCGTGCGCCGCTCACGAGGTTCGACGAAGCTGGCCAGGGCCGGCACGGAAGGCCGGTCGGGCAGGTCAACCCGGACGAACTGGATGCCGGAGTCGGCGTCGGCGGGTCGGAACCGGACGGTCACGTCCGATCCGAGGAGGTAGCCGATGCCCCGGACCTCGGCGTCTCGGGCGATCGTCCGCTGCGGTCGCGATCCTCGCGTGCTCATGCCGGCGTGATCTTTCCTTGATCGGGTGAGCCCGTCGGTTCGATCGGCACCGCCGGGCGGAGAGAAGGGGGGGCGACCGGTGTGGCTCGGTCCGAATCGTCCGCGTACGGTTTTCTGGCGAACCGGTCGGTGACGGCAAGGGGTCGGGGACCATTCGGTCCCGAAGACACGGGACCGCCCGACCCCCCGGGCGTCGAATCTCAGTTGCCACCGGCAGCGGGGGCGGACGCAGGCGTTGCGGGGGCAGGGGCTGGGCTCGCAGCACCACCCTGAGGTGACTGAGACTTCCGCTGCTGGTGATAGGCGTTGAGCGTGGAGACGACCTGGTCGGTGATGTCGGCCGTGGGGTCGTTCCAGACGACGTTCCGAGCGACGGCGGCCATCACATCGTTCGGGTTCTCACCATTGATCTTGTCGTTGGATCCGATCTGGACCACGAAGGTCACGCCGCGCTTCTTGGCGATGAAATCGACGACGTAGCGGATGTCGTTGTAGATCTCGGCGACGGCGTTCGACTCTCGGATGGTGAAGTCGGCGGCGATCTTCTGCTTCTGGGCCTCGAACTTGGCCTGGGTGTCGGCGAGCAGGTCGCTGAACTTCTGGTAGTCGGGCGTGCCGACGCCGAAGGAGTCGCGCTTCTCGGCATATCCCTTGGCCTCGGCGAGGAGCAGCTCGAGCTCCTTCTGCTTCTGCATGGCCTCGGCCTTGAACTTCTCGCTCGACTCCTTGTATCGGTCGTATTCGTTGATGACCCGTTCCATGTCGATCCCGGCGATGACGGCGGGAGCCATGGCGACGGCCGCAGAGCGAGCGGGCTGACCGGCGTCGGCGGTCGTGCGCTGGACCTGGGGGTCGGCGGGTTGCTGGGCGAGGCTCGGGCAGGGGGTCAGGCCAAGTAGCCCCAAACCGACGAGGGCCACCGCACGGGTCTGAATCGGCATCGGATCGGCTCCTTCCTCTAATGTCCGGGGGGCCTGCGGTGGTGATGCCGAGGTCGCTCGGCATCGGGGCGCGACCGCTCCCGCTGCTGCTCAAGAGAGCCCCCGCGCATCCGAGCACGGGACGGCCGCCCAGGGCTCGGCAGGATGAGCTGCGAGCCGATCGGGCGAGACTCGAACGAGGCGTGATTTTGCAAAGAGTTGGAAATGCGGTCAAGGCGAACCGCCGGTTCGAGCGAAACCGGCGGGAAGCCGATTGCGGGTCCGTCGGAGAATCAATCGACCGTCAGTTGGAAACGGTGGAATTTGATCTTGCGCGGGATGCGACCGGCGTTGGAGAAGAGCTGGGTCAGCAGCTCGCCGAATTGCTCGGCACGAACGCTGTAGAAGTTGTGTTTCCCCTCGCGGCGCGACTCGATCAGGCCGGAGACGCGGAGCAGGGCGAGGTGATGACTGACGGCCGGCTGGCTCTGCCCGAGGCGGTTGCAGAGATCGGTGACGTGCAGCTCGCCGCTGCGTGCGAGGTAGAGCAGGATCCGCAGGCGGGTCTCATCGCTCATGAGCTTGAAGACCTGGGCCAGCTCCCGGACAGACTGGTCGGAAACGGGTGGGAGCACTTCGACCGCGGCGGTGCCATTGGTGCCTTCGGTCGCCTTGGAACTTTTTCGAGCCATGGTTGGGGGGTCCGATTCTTCGGTGATGCGATGTGAACCCGTTGGTCCGTGGAAAAGCTGGACGCTCCGGAAGCCCGGAGGCGCTCGCTTTCAGCCGAAGTGGGTGATATCCCCGGCCGATGCATCGGGACGAACAGGGAATGAGCAAGTCATGTGCCGCGAGGCCAGAGGAGGAAGGTTTCCCAAAAGGAGGGCTGGCCGGCGGATCTCTCGGAATGACGGGTTGGGCGAGGGCCGCAAAATCCCGATACCGGAGTGTCTGCACACATCCTACACGGTTCATGCGAACTAGACAAGTGATTTCACGTCATTCGATCCATGGAATTGACGCGGAATCACTTTCATGGGCGGGTCTTGCTTGAATGATTTGATCAAGCCCCGAGCAATCCGGCGTCCCGCAGGGAGGCGCGGAGCGTCTCGATCCCGGCGTGCTCGGGGGGGCAGAGGGGGAGCCTCATGGACCCGTCGATGCGGCCCAGGAGGCCCATGGCGGTCTTGACCGGGATCGGGTTGGCCGCGATGGAGAGCAGGTCGCGGCAGAGGGGGAACACTTCGAGGTGGATGCGGCGGGCCTCGGCGAGGTCGCCCCGATCGAAGGCGTCGATCATGGCGATGATGGGGCGGGGCACGAGGTTGGCCGCGACCGAGACGACCCCCTCGGCGCCGACGGAAAGCATGGGAAGGGTCAAGGAATCATCACCCGAGAGGATTGTCAGGTCGGTACGAAGTCGAATCTCGCTGACCTGATCGATGGATCCGCTCGCCTCCTTGATGGCCACGATTCGGGCCACCCGGGCCAGCCGCTCGACGGTGGCGGGGTCGATGTTCCGGGCCGTCCGGCCGGGGACATTGTAGAGGACCAGGGGGAGGTCGGTCGCCTCGGCGATCCGGGCGTAGTGGGCGTACAACCCTTCCTGGCTGGGGCGGTTGTAATAGGGGGAGACGAGCAGGGCGGCATCGGCCCCCGCCTTCTCGGCGAATTTCGTCAGCCGGACGGCCTCGCTGGTCGCGTTGGAACCGGTCCCGGCCATCACCCGGGCACGGCCCTGGGCCCGCTCGATGACGGCGGCGATGACCCGCTCGTGCTCGTCGTGGGAGAGGGTGGGGGATTCCCCGGTGGTCCCGACCGGGCTGATGGTGGGCGTGCCCTGCTCGAGGTGCCAGTCCACCAGGCCCTTCAGCGCATCAAGGTCGATTTCCCCATCCCGGAAGGGAGTCACGAGAGCAACGGTGCAACCCTTGAAACGTTCACCCTTGGTCGGCATCGTCACGCCTCGAACTCAGTCAATCGGAGGGGGGAAGAGAGAACCGCGTACGCCCGTCGAAATTCCACCACATCATACCGAAAACAGTGATGATACGGGAAGAACCGACCGCCAAGACCCCGGATCTCGGCATCTTGTGTTGATTTCAAGTGGAAATGTTTCGACGGAACGGCGCGAGGGCGGCGGCGGCGGGATCGATCGTTACTTCGTGCCGCCCATCGCGGGGAGGCCTGCGGTCAACGTCCTGGCTGGGGGGCGGCGACCGCGTCGAGGATCGCCCGTTTCATCTCGGCAACAGCCCGTTCGAATCCGAGGAAGACGGCGCGGGAGACGATGCTGTGGCCGATGTTCAGCTCCAGCATCCCGGGAATCCGGGCCACGTCGGCGACATTCTGGAGCGTGAGGCCATGTCCGGCATGGAGGAGCAAGCCGCCCTGCCGGACCCGAAGGCCGGCGTCGAATAATGCGTCGAGTTCTTTTTGACGCGAGGCATGGTCCGGGGCGTCGGCGTAGCGGCCGGTGTGGAGTTCAACGGCGACGGCGCCGACGGCGGCGGCGGCTTCGACCTGGGACGGGTCGGGGTCGAGGAAGAGGCTCACCTCGATCCCGGCGTCCTTGCACCGGGCGACCGCGTCGGCCACCCGATCGCAATGACTGAGGAGGTCGAGGCCGCCTTCGGTCGTGACTTCCTGGCGGTGTTCGGGGACGAAGGTGACCTGATCGGGCCGGACGTCGAGGGCGATGGCCACGATCTCCGGGGCGAGGGAGATCTCGAGATTCAATCGGGTCCGGACGGTCTCTCTCAGGATGCGGAGGTCGCGGTCCTGGATGTGCCGGCGATCCTCCCTCAGGTGGACGGTGATGCCGTCGGCCCCCCCCAGCTCGGAGAGGGCGGCGGCCCAGACCGGGTCGGGTTCGCGGCCCCCTCGGGCCTGTCGAAGGGTCGCGACGTGATCGATGTTGACGCCGAGGCGAATCATGGACGAGCAACTCCGGGACGGGCCGAGATCGATCGGCAGGGCAGTCGGCGAGCAGCGGGGCACTCCGGCCTGACTCCGGGGCGACTCGCCGGGTTCGGCAGGCGGGGCGGGCGGTGGTTCCTCAGGATCGTTTCACGGGCCGGAGCGGAGACCGGGCCAGGACGAACGTGCGCTCGCCGCCGACGGTGAAGGCGACCCGCCCCTTGCGGTTCGGGCCGGCCCCATCGATGGAGACGATCTTCCCGAGCCCGTACTGGGGGTGGAGCACCAGGACTCCCGGGCGGAAGGCGGCGAGGTCACCGCTCGCTTCGGCCTCGGGACGGGGGGCGGAGCCGGAGGGGTTCGCCAGCGCGGCGGCCGTCGTCAGCCGGAATCGCTCCGTCGGGGCCGAGGGAACGGGCCGAGAGGGGGGCAAGGATGCGGCCCGGGCGGCTCGGCGGGAGGAGAGGGGCATCTCCTCGTCGGCGCCGGAGAGGTCGCGGTAGCGGATGGGTCCTTCGGGCAATTCCATGAGGAATTGCGAGGGGATGGCGACCGATCGCTGGCCGCGGAACTCCCGGACGCGGGAGTGGCTCAGCCGGAGTTCGCGCTGGGCGCGCGTGATGCCGACGAAGAACAGGCGACGCTCTTCTTCAAGCTCGGCGTCGTTGTCGGAGGCCCGGGAATGGGGGAGGAGACCTTGTTCGAGGCCGACGATGAACACGACGGGGAACTCCAGGCCCTTCGAGGCGTGGAGGGTCATCAGGGTGACGGCCCCTCCCTCGTCCTTCCAGCGATCGACGGCGGAGCTGAGGGTGACGTCGGCCAGGAAGTCGAGCACGGTCGACTCGGGGTGTTCCAGGTCGAACTGGCGGGCGGCGGAGACGAGTTCGTCGAGGTTCGCGACGCGGTCCTCGCCGTCCCCTTTCGGTTGATTGGCCCAGTAATCCCGATAGCCGCTCAGATTCATGAGCTTCCGCGTGAGTTCTTCGGCCGACGAGTGGTCGCTCAGGGCCGCGAGCTCGTCCGTCAGGAGGACGAAATCTCGAAGCCCGGCGCGGGCCTTGTTGGTCAGGCCGGCGATCGAGGCGGCCTCTCGGACCGCTGAGCTGAGGGGGATGCCGCGATCGCGAGCGTAGCCTTGCAGCCGGTCGAGGCTGACTTTCCCGAGCCCCCGGGGGGGGGCATTGATCGCCCGGAGAAACGCGATGTCATCCTTGGGATTGTTCAGGAGGCTCAGATAGGCGAGGACGTCCTTGACCTCGACTCGCTCGTAGAAGGAGACGCCGCCGACCACCTGGTAGGGGATGGCGAGGGAACGGAAGGCGGACTCGAGGCCTCGGGTCAGGGCGGTCACCCGGACGAAGACGGCGATCTCGCCGAACGAGTACCCCCCATCGCGGACCAGGTCGGCGACGGTGGAGGCGATCGACTGGGCTTCCTCGGTCTCGTTGGCGAAGGTGGTCAGCTCGACCGGGTCGCCGTCGGGGTTCTCGGTCGTCAGGACCTTGGCCTTCCGGCGGCGGTTGTGGTGGATGACGTGGTCGGCGACCCGGAGGATATTCTTGGTGCTGCGGTAATTGTGCTCCAGGCGGATGACCTTGCAGCCGCGGTAGTCGTGCTCGAATTCGAGGATGTTGTTGAGGTTCGCGCCTCGCCACCCGTAGATGGACTGGTCGGGGTCGCCGGTCACGCAGAGATTCGGGGTGTCGACCGAGAGGGCCCGGACGATGGCGTACTGGGCGAGGTTGGTGTCCTGATACTCATCGACGAGGATATATTTGTAGCGTGCGTCGAGGCGGGCGCGGAGTTCCTGATCCTGGCGGAGCAGGGTCACGACGTGGGTCAGCAGGTCGTCGAAATCGACGGCCGACGACTCGAGCAGACGCGCCTGATACCCCTTGAAGACCCGGCCGACGACCGCGGAGACGTGGTCGGCCCCGTCTCCGCGGCGGGCCAGGTAGGTCTCGGGGTCGAGCATGTCGTTCTTGGCCCGGCTGATGGCGGCCTCGACCTTCTCCGGGGCGACGCCGGCGTCGAGCAGGTCGAGTTGCTCCATGACCGACTTGAGCACGCGGAGGCGGTCGGGCTGGTCGTAGATGGTGAAGCCGCGATCGAGGCCGATCTTCGGCCCGAATTCGCGCAGGAGCCGGGCGCAGAGCGCGTGGAAGGTGCCGACCCAGACACCGTGATCGGGGGCGAGGGCGGCGATCCGCTCTCTCATCTCGGTCGCGGCCTTGTTGGTGAAGGTCAGGGCCAGGATCTGCCGCCCCGGGATGCCGTGGCCGAGGAGCGAGGCGACGCGTCGCGTGATCACGCGGGTCTTGCCGGACCCGGCCCCGGCGAGGACCAGGAGCGGGCCGTTGACGTGGGTGACGGCGTCTCGCTGGGGGGCCGTCAAGTCGGAGAGCAAATCCATCAGCGATCCGTCCCTGGCAGGTTGGCGTCGAGAGCGGTACGTCCGTATCGCATCCAATGGAAGTATAACATCGGGGGGCATGCGCCGCGATCTGATTCCCGCGGGTCGATGCAGGCGAGCCGGCGGGTCATCGAGCCTCGATCGGTCAGGCCGAGGGAGGTCGGATTGGCCTGGTGGGTCGGACTCGGATACACTCGGGGATCGCTATCGGGATCAACGGGGCCAGCCGCTCGGATGGATCGCCCCGAACATCGAGGGTCGACCGCGCATGAACATCCTGGGGATTGGGACCGACATTATCGAGGTGCCCCGGATTGGCAAGATGATCGAGCAGCATGGTGAGTTGTTTCTGCGTCGTGTTTACACCGATCGCGAGATTCGCTATTGCCAGGGACGCAAGCACGCGTTCGAGCATTTTGCCGGCCGATGGGCAGCCAAGGAAGCGATCTTGAAGGCGATCGGGACCGGCTGGGTCCGCGGGATTTGCTGGACCGACATGGAGATCCGCCGGGAAGGCCTGGGCGGGCCTAAGGTCCTGGTCCGAGGAGGGGCCCGCGATGCGGCCGTACAGCGCGGGATCGGTGAGATCTTGATCACACTGTCCCACTGTCGGACCTATGCCACGGCCACGGCAATCGCGATGGCCGGCGATCTGAAGACGGGATCGCTGGACGAGCCGCTCGACTCGTGAGCGTGAGCCGATCGCTCCGACGCGACGGTGACCGAACGCTCGCCGCCCCTGCTTCGGCGATGAAGAAGGGGCGACCGAGCATCGGCCTCAATCCGGCGGTGATCGGCGGGGCGATCAGGATTTGGACTTGCCGCGAGTGGTGGTCTTGCGACGGCCCCCGCCGCTCGATTTCCGGCTGGCGGCTTCCTGGAGCAACGGGATGGCCTCGTCGAGGGTGATCTCGTCCGGCTTGCGGTCCTTCGGGATCGTGGCGTTGATCTTCCCGTGCTTGACGTACGGCCCGTAACGACCTTCGAAGACGGCGACCTGCTGGCTGTCTTCCGGGTGCTCGCCGAGGACCTTGATCGGCTCGGCGCCTCGCTTCTTCGGGGCCTCGGCGATCAGCTTGACGGCGCGGTCGAGGTCGATCGTCAGCACGTCGTCCTCGGGGCGGAGGGTCGTGTACTTCCCCTCGTGGAGGACGTAAGGCCCGTAGAGGCCGCTGCCGGCCTTGACGACCTTGTTCGTCTCCGGGTGCTTGCCCAGGTTTCGGGGGAGGGAGAGGAGCCCGGCCGCCCGCTCGATCGTGACCGATTCCGGGTCCATCCCCTTGGGGACGGAGACGCGCTTGGGCTTCTTCCCCTCGCCGAGCTGGACGTAGAAGCCATAGGGGCCCTTGCGGAGGGTGATCGCCTGCCCCTCGGCATCCTCGCCGAGCGTTTTCGGCTCGACGGGGGTGGAACCGGCCGCCTCGCCGTCGGCGGAGCCGTCCCCCTTGTCCTTGTCCTTGGTCAGCTCGCGGGTGAAGCGGCATTCGGGATAATTCGAGCAGCCGACGAACGCCCCGTACTTGCCGACCTTGAGCGAGAGCTGTCCGGTGCCGCAGGAGGGGCACTTCCGGCGTTCCTCCAGGTCCCCTTCGCCGGGGAAGAGGAGCGTGGCGAGGGCCTCGTTGAGCTCGGAGATGACGTTGGTGATCTCCAGCCCCTTGGCCTTCTCGACGTTCGAGGCGAAATGGTCCCAAAAGGCTCGGAGGACCTCCTTCCAGTCGATCTGGCCGTCGGAGACGCGGTCGAGTTCGTTCTCGAGGTTCGCGGTGAAGTCGTACTCGACGTACCGCTGGAAGAAGTGCGTGAGGAAGGCGGTGACGACCCGGCCGCGCGGTTCCGGGAAGAAGCGCTTGCTCTCGAGCTTGACGTAGTCTCGGTCCTGCAGGATCGAGATGATGCTGGCATAGGTCGAGGGCCGGCCGATGCCGAGTTCCTCCATCCGCTTGACCAGGCTGGCTTCCGTGAAGCGTGGAGGTGGCTCGGTGAAGTGCTGGGCCGGCAGGATGTCGGAAAGGTCGACCGCTTCGCCTTCGCTCAGGGGGGGCAAGGCGCCGCTCTCCTCGTCGTCTTCCGAGGCGTCGTCGCGGCCCTCGCGATAGAGGCGAAGGAAGCCGTCGAACTTCATGGTCGTGCCGACGGCCCGCAGGGTGGCCGAGCGGTCGGTCGCGTCGATCTCGGCGACGACCTGGTCGAAGATGGCGGTGGCCATCTGGCTGGCCATCGTCCGCTTCCAGATGAGGTCGTAGAGCTTGGCCTCGTCGGCCTCGACGTCCTTGGAGACGCTCGCGGGCAGGAGCGAGAGATCGGTCGGCCGGATCGCCTCGTGGGCCTCCTGGGCGTTGGCGGCCTTGCTCTTGTAGACGCGGGCGGAGTCGGGGACGTATTCCTTGCCGAATTGCCCCTCGATCTGCGACCGGATGGCCCTGAGGGCTTCCGGGGCGATCTCGACGCCGTCGGTCCGCATGTAGGTGATGCGGCCGGATTCGTAGAGCCGCTGGGCGACCTGCATGGTGCGCTTGGCACCGAAGCCGAGCTTGCGGGAGGCTTCCTGCTGGAGCGTCGAGGTGGTGAACGGCGGGTTCGGGTTGCGGCGGACCTGTTTCCGTTCGACCGACCGGACCGCATAGTCCTTGCCCGTCAGACCTGCGACGACCCGATCGGCTTCCGCCTGATTGGGGATGTCGAACTTGTCGAGCTTTCTGCCCTCGAAGTGGGTCAGGCGGGCGAGGAATCGTGATCGGGTCTCATCCTGCTTGAGGAACGCTCCGCGGACATCCCAGTATTCCTGACTGATGAACCGCTCGATCTCGTCTTCGCGGTCGCAGATCAAGCGGAGCGCGACCGACTGGACGCGCCCGGCCGATTTACTCCCCGGGAGTTTCCTCCAGAGCACGGGGGAGAGGGAGAAGCCGACCAGGAAGTCGAGGGCCCGGCGGGCCTGCTGGGCGTTGACGAGCGCCATGTCGAGGTCGCGAGGGTGGGCCATCGCGTCGAGGACCGCGTCCCTGGTGATCGAGTTGAACACGACCCGGCGCACCTGGAGGCCCTTGCGCAGGGCCCGTTTCTGGCGGAGCATCTCCAGGACGTGCCAGGAGATGGCCTCGCCCTCGCGGTCGGGGTCGGTGGCCAGGATCAGGGCATCGGCCTGCTTGACGGCATCGACGATCGCCTTGACGGCCTTGGTCGAGCTGGGCTGGATCTCGTAATCCATCGAGAAATCCTCGTCGGGCCGGACCGAGCCGTCCTTGGGAGGGAGGTCTCGAATGTGGCCGAACGAGGCGAGCACCTGATACTCGTCGCCCAGGTATTTGTTGATCGTCCGGCACTTTGCAGGCGATTCGACGATGACGACATTCATACGCGGCGATCAACCCCAGGGGGCCCCCGACCCTGGCGGGCCGGGAGACGATTTCGAAGCGGTTCGGTGATGGCAACACTCGCGGAGCGCGGGCCGATCAGACCCGTTGCGAACGCCTGCGGACGCTCGCGAAGGATCCGAGCCGGTCAGGAGACCGAGAGGCCCGATACCCGGTCGACGGGATCATCGGCGCAACCTGCCGCACTCCGCAACCGTAGGACAAAGGAGGCGTCGGGGAAGTTCCTCGCGACGAAAGCGGATTGCGGGCGGTTCAACCCGCGGGAGTGCCGTTCCGTCGTGGTGGTCATCCCTGGTACACTACGTCCTTTCGGGCACGATTGATCGACCCGCATCGCCATTCTGACTTAGCGAGCATCGTCGCGGCTGTCAAGAGGTGATGGACAAGAGGTCAGCAGGGCGGAGTGGGCCGACGCGACCCCGACGTCGTCGTCGAAGATCGCCGCACCCGATCAGGGTTTGGTGGCCCGAATTGCCGAGTGTCATCGAGGACAACGTCATGCCGTTTCAGGTCTTCCGTCGACATCAACGAAAAATGCTGGCGGCGTTGGCCATCCTGGCCATGTTCGCCTTCGTGCTGGCCGATTCCCTCCCTCGCCTGTTCAACGACTATGCCCGGCCGACGACCGTCGACCGCATCGTGGTCGAGATGGGAGGTCGAGCGGTCCGGACGAGCGATCTGGAGCAACTCCGGCTCGAGCGCATTCGGGCCAATTACGTGCTCTCTCAACTCGCGCTCCGGCTGGGTGGGGTGCCCTTGGTCCCCTATTTCAACCCGCCCCCGTTCGGAGCGACCGATGACGCCGCGATGGTCGATGCGATGCTCCTGGAACGCAAGGCCGACGCGATGGGGATCCCCCGGACCCCCGACCTGGCCCGCAACTGGATTTTCGAGCAGGCGCGGATGCAGCACGAGCTTTATCGGAATCTCCAGCCGACCTTGCCGGCGTTCGACCCGGTCGACCTGGCCGAACAACTCCAGCTCATCTTCAACCAGGCATTCGGACGGGAGATGACCGAGACGGACTTCCTGTCCGAGGTCTCGGATCAGGTGCGGATCCTGCAGACGCTCGAGCTGCTCGCCCAGTCGATGGACACGCCGCTCGATGCGTTCGATGTGTACCGCAACCAGTTGGTCGAGGTCGAGTCCCGCTATGTCTCGTTCCCGGTCGGTGATTTCCTGGACGAGGTCGAATCACCGGATGATCAGACGCTCCGCAACTTCTTCGACGAGCACAAGGATCGGCTGGCCGACCCGACCACCGGGAGGATCGGCTTCAAGGTCCCTCGTCGCGTGAAGGTGGAGTACCTCACGCTCGGGCTCAACGCCATTGACCTGCTCCGAGAACAGATCCGGGGCGAGCCGCTGGAGCAGGATATCCGGGCCGAGGAAGGGTTCGAGGAGGACGTCCTCGAACAATATCGAGCCGAAGTTCAGGAACGGGAGGCCGCCCGATTCGCCCAGTCCCTCCCGGTGAATCCGTTCACCGATCCGGAAGGGGAGGAGGGTGTTGAGCTGTCGTACCCGGCCGAGTACGAGCGGCAGTATGTCGCCCAGATTCTCGATCAGCGCATCCAGGAGCGCCTGGGTGAGCGACTTGAAGATCTGTTCGAGCAGGTCAAGGAGTCGATGAACGTCTTCGGCAATTCGATCTCGAACGACTTCGATGCGATCCAGACCGGACTCGAACCGGAGGTCGACCGGGAATCGCTGCCGAACCTCGAGGACCTGTTCCGAGAGACCGAGGCCGCTCAGCCCCTGATCGAGGCGCTCGGGACCGCTGCCGAGAGCGAGGAGGCGATCGGTTTCGTGCGGATCGGCCTGACCCGGCCGCTGGCCGACCCGGACACCTTCCAGCAATTGCTCGATCCCCAGGGGATTCCCGAGTCCTGGAAGGATTATCTCGCCCTGGCCCGCCTGGATTGGGCCGATGCCTCGTACCGCTTGCTCCGGAATGTCCAGCATCTGACCCGGACCGTCGAGGGGCTCGAGCGGCCAGACACCGCGACCCCCACCGAATTCGGGGCCTTCGCCGATGTGATGTTCGACGAGAACAGCCCCCTGTTCGACCCTCGGGAGTTCACCGATCCGGAAGGGCGGCGTTACCTCGCCTGGAAAACGCTCGATTTTCCCGAGACCGACCGCACGTTCGAGCAAATGCCCGAGGGGCTGGTCGAGGCGCTCTGGCGTCGGGTCGAAGCCCGATCGCTTGCGACGGAGGCGGCCGAAGCGCTGGCCGATCGCGTCCGAGAAGAGACGGAAGAGGGGGGAATCCCCTCGGACACGCTCGACCGGATCGCGGCGGAGGAGGGCCTGGTGACGCGGTCCACCGGCCCTCGACGGCGAGTTGAGCAGGACAACGCATTCGCTCCGATCGATCCGGGCCCTGATTTCCGCGACGCCCTGTTTGGGCTGGGAGACTCTGGGGCGGATGGCGTGGCCGTCGCGCCGGATCGACAGGAAGACGCCATCTACGTGCTGGCCTTTTACGGTCGGGCCGATAGTAGTGGCGGGCGAGACGTCCTTGCGTCGACCGGGATCGACTTCCAGAACGTGATGTCCAATCTCCAGTTCTTCTTGCGGTCCGATGTCGAACGGACCGCCGAGCAACAGCGAGTCGCGTCGGTGATCGACTTCCTCCGCAAGGAAGCTGGGATCGACCCGAACTGGAACCCGGACACCCCCGATCGGGGCTGACGGGCGGCCTCTGTCCGTTGACCGGAGGGCGGTCTGGCTGCCGAGCATCGCCTCGTCGCTGAGGCGGTCGGGAGCGATCGAGCAGTCAGACCGCCGAGATCCAATCACCGCCGTCATCGCCCCAGGCCCATTCGGCGTCGACCTCGCCTGGGGGCAGCAGGATCGACCATGAAAGTCGTCCCGTCGCCAGGTCGAGCGGAGGAGGGGGGATCGAGGGTCGAGCGGACCACGGCCCGAGCGTGCCCAGGCCGGGGCACGACAGGTCGACATCGAGCCGGATCGCGTGTTCCAGACGACCCGAGAGCAGGAGCCGGTGCGCCCTGCCTCCCACGGGACGCTCGTACCGGAATCCGAGGCGGCCGCACGGGAGGCTTCGCGTGATGCCGATTCGGGGCCAGCTCGGGGGAAGGATCGGCCTCAAGGAGAGGCGACGGTCGATGGCGTCGTAGTCGAGCTCCACGAGATCCAGGATGGTGTCGATGAGCATGGTGTGCAGCCCCCAGACCCCCTGGAAGTAGCGGGCGAGGCTGCTGGAAAACGGGTTCGAGCGCGGGCCGGGCCGCAGGCTCAAGCCCAGTGGCCCGAGCCGAGCGATCATCCGATCGAGGAATTCGACGGCCTGGGCACAATGCCTGGCTTCCCCCGTCTCCCGGGCCAGTCGGATGAGATAGCGGGCCATCCAGAGGGTTGCCAGGGACGAAGGGGTCTCTCGCTGGGAATCACCGGGGGCGAGTGAGGTTTCATCGAGCCGGATCGGGTCGGGTGCCCAACGAGTCAGGCCGCCGGGGTCGGCCCGGTTGACGTTGTGCACGAGCATTGCCCCGGCTGTTCGCCGGAGTCGGGGGTCGGAGGCGGCCAGCAGATCGAGCGGGATGGCCAGGCCAAGCACCCCGATGTCGAGCGCCGCTGAGCGTTCCACACAGGAGCCGGGCTGGTTCGACCAGAACCCGAGGCGGGTCGAGATGCGCCGACCCTCCAGGAATCGGCCGCTTTTGGGGTCGACCAGGCCGGGATGGTCGCGCTCGTCTCCTTCGCCGAGGATCCCCACGTTCCAGATCCGATCGGCGCGATCCGCCCACTGTTCGACCAACGCTTCGGCCGTGGGCGGATCGAGCAGGCGGGCCAATCGGACGGCGGCCTGGAGCCCGGCCACCACGCAAGCGTTGCTCGAGAGGTAGGCGCCGAAGCGGGTTTCCCAGAGGCCGGCCGAGCTGAACAGGGAGAGGTCCTCGCACCACCTCAGGCCCGGGTGCCCATCACCATGGAGGCAGACATTGGCCATGCGCTCGACCAATGGCCAGTGCTTCCGCCCGAATTCGAGATCTCCGGTCCGACGAACGTGGCGTTCCAACGCCCAGGAAACCAGCGCCGTCTGATCGATCGCGGGGGTTTCCCACTCGGGGAGTCCGTCGAGCGTATATTTCATGAACCAGGCTCGATTGACCTGGGTGCGACCTCGGACTCTGCCGAGCCACTCGAAGAAGTGCTCGGTAACCTCGGGCATCCCGAGGCGGTCCATCGCGGTGGTGGCCCAGAGGGCGTCTCGGGGCCAGCAGTATGCGTTGATTCCCCGGTCGAAACCGGCGGCGATCGAGCCGTGTTCTCTGTCGCAATGCAGGAGAGCGGCGAGGGCCGATCGTCTCAGGACTTCGGCATGCCCCGGCCGAGAGGACTCGACGACCGGCAAGGACTGGACGACCCCGACCCACTCCGCGGCGGCGGAGTCTTCGACCTTGTCCAGATCGACCGAGCGGAACCAATCCAACGCGGGGCGGAGCCAGTGTTCGAAGGTGCCTTGATCTCCCCGCCACCCGGTGAAGGCGCCGCTGATGAGAACGTCGACGCAGACCTCTCGGCCGGGGGGGAGCTCCAGATTCCGGAAGACGATCGCCTCGCTCGGGCCTGTCGGTTCGCAATCGACGGGGCCTCGGTCATCGAGCCCGATGGCGAATTCGACCGTGGCGTCTCGGGCGAGCTTGCGGTTCGCGTGGCTGTGCCCTCGGTTGGCGGCGAGCAGGCAGCGGCCCGAGTCCTGCCAGCTGAGGCTCGGCTCGCCGATGCCCCCATTGACTTCGGCATGAACATACAGGCCGAACATGGCGCAAAGCGGCTCGGCACTTTCGTTGAAGATTCGGAAGCGCTTGATGTACTGGCCCCTGGATTCGAGGCCCCCGCCGGTCCGGGGGAAGTCTGGGCCCATCGCGGCGAAATCGACCGCGACGACCCGGACCGGTCCGCGACGCCATCGAAACTCGGTTTCGAGGAGATTCGTCTCGGGGCGGTAGTGCTGCGAGGCGTCCCAACTCATCCGCTCGGCGAACCAATCGAGCCGGGAACCCAGGGCGAGGCCGCCGACGATCGTCCGGAAATGGGAACGGCTGTTCGATAAATCGCCTTCGGCCGGCCGGACGTTCGAGTGCAATCCGACGGTGGGGAAGAACAGGTCGAAGGTGGCCGCCCGTTCGTCGACGCGGGCGGTCAGGTGGCGATTGCCGATCAGTCCGATCGTGAGCGGTTCGGACGATTCGGTGCGATCGGGGAGATTCGGGCGGACCTGGAACTCTCTCCAGGGACCCTCGGCGGGAGATTCTCCTCCTCGGATCGCGATCGGCCGGTAGCGCAGCCGCGACCCGATCCGTTGGGGAGGGACGGGCGCATGCCAGAGGCTATTCACCCCCCGGTCTTCGAGCCAGTAGGCGGGAAGCAGTCCGAGCGACTCGTCGTCAACGATCAGTTCCAGCCAGCATTGGGTTTCGTCATGGTCGGCCGGGTGCGATCCCAGCACGACCGTGCCCCACATCCCGGCTCGGATCGGACCACCGAGCCGCCCGCTTGCCGCCGCCTCGATCCAGGACGTCAGCAT
Source organism: Tautonia sp. JC769 (assembly GCF_040717455.1). Classification (NCBI taxonomy): domain Bacteria; kingdom Pseudomonadati; phylum Planctomycetota; class Planctomycetia; order Isosphaerales; family Isosphaeraceae; genus Tautonia; species Tautonia sp. JC769. Next base: position 327,415 of record NZ_JBFEFH010000003.1, on the reverse strand, counting down.
CCTCGCTCTCGCTCCCGCCCACCTCCGCCCAAGCCGGACTCGACCGCGATCGCCACGACGTCAGCCAATCCGACCAAAGTCCCGCCGCATGGATGATGATTGTCCCGCGTCGGAACCCCCCGCGCCAAGAGAGCGGCGATCCAACCTCGACGAAACGAGTTGAACCGATTCCGGTTGGGGAGAAGACGGGACTGGACGGCCGAGGGGAACGCCGAATACCATGCCTCCCCAGGCTCGACGGATCGGGCGTGATGAACCTGCTGAGAGCAACAGCATGTGGCCTTCCCTCAGCCTCCGGATGCTCGGCCTGGGCGGTGACGCTCGATCGGCGATCGAGCTTGCGTCCCGATTCGGCTTCCAGGGTGTCGAGTTGCTGGTCCGGGATCTGGTCGAGCAGCACGACGACGCGTTGATCCTCGGCTCGATGATGAGCGACCTCGGCCTCCGGGCGGGAACGTGGCCCTTGCCCATGGACTGGAGAGGCGATCGGGATCGGTTCCGACGCGATCTCGCGCAATTGCCCGCGTATGCCCGGGTCGCGGAGCAACTGGGCCTGAACCGGACCGGGACCTGGGTTCTCCCGGAGATCCTCGATCCCCTGGTCCTCGATCAGGAACGCCCCGGAGACGCCGCGATGGGATGGCATCTGGAGCGCCTGGTCCCGATCGCGAAGATCGTGAACGATCACGGCCACCGGCTCGGGCTGGAGGCCATCGGGGTTTCCTCCTTCCGATCGGGCCGAGGGCTGCGGTTCATCGATCGGCTCGAAGGACTCCGACCCCTGCTCGCCGCGCTTCGCGACCACGGGTGCGATGTTGGGCTCACGGTCGATGGGTTCCATCTCCACGCCGCGGAGGAATCGCCCGAGATTGTCCGTCATTATGGCGCGGATGAGGTCGTGTCAGTCCATGTCAGTGACATGCACAGCGATGCTTCAAACTGCCTGGCCGAGCTTCGAGACGAGCAGCGCAGACTCCCCTCGCCGGCGGGGAGGGTGCCCTGTCGTCAACTGCTTCGAACGCTCGCGGAACTGGAATATTCGGGTCCGGTCTTCCCCGAGCCAATCGTCGGGGGAGGGGGAGGCAGGATGGGACACGATGTCGCCGTCAATCCCGAGGCAATCGTTGAGGAGGCAGCGTTAGCACTCCAGTCGGTCTGGCCGAGCAAGCAATCGGCCGAGTCCGAATGAGTGAGCGAATACGTTGCCTGGTCCTGACCGTATCGATTAGCGAAGCACGGTCTCTCGGATGCGCGGAGGATTCTGATTCGGGGCGATCTCCTCGCGATAGACCGGGACGTCGCTCGGCGCTTCGATCCCGAGCCGAATCTGATTCCGATCGATTTTGACCACGGTCACGACGATGTTCTCGCCGATGACGATTTTCTCGCCGAGCTTCCTGCTGAGCACCAGCATGACACCCTCTCCCTCGATGCGTGTCTTCAGGGGATTGTCGCCCTTTCCTGGTCGATCACCAGGTGGCAATCGTCCTCGGAACGCAAACACGGTGCCATCGCCCTTCTTGGACAGGGTTTCTGTTGTTAACCTATTTTGGGGAAGGCGTTTAGGGAGAGACCTGTTTTGTCGGTGTCGCGGGTCGGTGACGCTGAGGTGGCAGTTGTTCACCCATTCTCGGATGAACGATCGAAAAATGGGAAGTCGGGATTCCACTCAGTCGGAAGTCCCGGGAGCCAGACTCGGCCGATCGATGCGAAGGGGACGGAAGCCGACCGCGTCCGCGGAGACGCAATGATACCGCACGCCCCTCACGATCCCCTGCACGGCGAACGACCATTGCAATTCGGCGTGGAGGTGGCCATAGACGCAGGCGGTGACTTCCGCGTGTTCGAACCGACTGACCCAGGGGCCGGGTCGTCCGTGCTGATCGAACGGGGGATGATGCCAGAGCACATAGAGCGGCATTCCCGGTTCGCGTCGAGCGGTCGCCTCGTCGAGCATCGCCTCGACCGTGGACATGATTCGCTCGTGCTGCTGTCGTTGAGGGACACTGGCATGATCGAGATCGATGACATCGACGCTTCTCGCCCCGCAGACAACCGCCCCCGATTCGACGATGACGTTCCCATCGACCGCTCGCTGGGAACGTCTGAGGATCCGCTGGAGGTTGTTCAACTTCCCCCACCACCGGTCGTGGTTGCCTGGGGAGAAGATCTTGATGCCGGGTAATCGACCGAGCCAGTCGAGATCGGGTTGGAGATCCCGATGGTTCAAGGCCATCGAGATGTCACCCGGAATGAGGACCAGGTCGCGAGGGGCGATGGCCGCGATCCACTGGTTCCGGATCGATTCGGCATGGTCCTGCCACCGAGCAGCGTACTGATCCCGGCGTTGCGGATTGGCGAACGAGAGGTGCAGATCGCTGATTGCCCACACAGCCACGCGTCTTCTCCGTTTCGATCAACGCTTGCGGATCGCCTGGATGAACCCGAGGATGAGAACCTCGATCGATGGCGTTGGCCATCAGGGCGTCGATGCGATGCCCGACGATCGGGAAGGCGATGTCACGTGTGCGACGATTTCGACTTCGAGGGCGTCATGGATCGAATGGAACCAACGCGTCGTCCCGAAGGTCGGTGCGTCATGCGCCAGCGCTGGTTGGATTTGCTGTTCTTGCACTGGAAAGTCCCCGCCGAGATCGTCGCACAGACGCTCCCTCCAGGGCTGGAGGTGGACACCTTCGAGGGGGACGCGTATCTCGGGTTGGTGCCGTTCACCATGCGAGGGGTCCGGCCGGTGGGATTGCCTGCGGTGCCCTGGCTCTCGAACTTCCACGAAGTCAACGTCCGGACGTACGTGCATGAGAAGGGGAGGAATCCTGGCGTCTGGTTCTTCAGCCTGGACGCGGCGAATCCCGTCGCCGTCTGGCTCGCGCGGTCGACGTTCCATCTGCCCTACAGGTGGGCTCGGATGAGCCTGGACCGCGACCAGGCGGCGGAGGGCGTGATCGATTACGTCTCGGCTCGAAGGGGGCGCGGGGCTTCGGGGGCATGTCGGATCCGATACCGGCCGACCGGCACGCCGGCGTCAGCCGTCCCGGGGACGCTCGCCTTTTTCCTGCTGGAGCGCTACATCCTCTATGCCTTCGCACGAGGGCGGTTGTACAGCGGTCGGGTCCATCATCAGTCCTATCCCGTTCAGGATGCAGAACTGTTGGCCTTGGAGGAGAGCTTGCTCGCCGCTTCCGGGTTCGAGCGGTCGCGCGAGGAGCCGTTGATCCATTACGCGTCGGGAGTCGACGTCGAGGTCTTTCCCCTGCGAACGGTCGATCAATCGAGCCGGTCGAGCTCTGACCGTTCGCCGACGTAGGGGTTTCGAAGGCGCTCGATCCCGATCGTGGTCTCGGGTCCGTGCCCGGGGAGGACTCGGGTCTCGTCGGGGAGATTGAAGAGTTTCGTTCGAATCCCGCTGACCAGCAACCGCCCATCACCCCCGGGGAAATCGAAGCGACCGATCGAACCGGCGAAGAGAACGTCGCCGCCGATGACGATCGGAGGCGATTCGTCGCGGGCCACGAAGACGACAGAGCCGGGACTGTGGCCGGGAATCTCTCGGACTTCGAGGAGGAAGCCCGCAAGATCGAGGGTTTCGCCATCGTCCACGAGCCGGTCCGCAGGTGGGCTGGTCAGTTCGTGGCCGAATGCGGCACTCAGGTTCGCCACGGGGTCGGTGAGCAGATGGGCCTCATTCCGTCCGATGATCAGAGGAGCGTCGGGAAACGCTTCCTTCAACGCACGGTTGCCGGCGATGTGGTCCGAGTGCCCGTGGGTGTTGAGGATCGCAGCCGGTCGGAGCGATCGGCGTCGGAGGGCCTCGAGCAGGTGGGTGGTCCGAAAACCGGGATCGACGACCAGGACGTCCTGCCGACCTGGACGGCCGATGAGGTACGACCACTGGTCGAACATCGGCGAGAGAAACGATTCGACGAATGGGCCTGAGTCCTGGGGGCCGATCGATTCCATGTGGGTGAGATCCTTGAAATGAGAACTGCCGAATCCGGTCGGTGCCCGGGCGACGCGATGATCCTCAGATTGTAACGAGGGCAGGCGCGTTTGAAAAAAGAGGGCCAGCGACGCGGCGGCAGGCCCTCGGCAGATCCGGAAGAACCGGTCCGACATCACCAGGTGGAGATCGAAATTCATGAGGAGAAAGACTTTGGGCTTTCTCGGTCCGAGGTTTGCGTGTTAGATTCCCGTGTTGACTGCGACCTCCTGCTGATGAACCTCCCGCGCGACGTTCAGGTCTGACCTGGTCTGCCAGAACGCGCGTCTCGATGAACTCCCGTGGTCGCCCCAGACCGAAACCGTGTGGGATGCACCCGATTCGAGACAGGCTGGGAGGGCTGCGCGATGCGAGCAGAGGGAACAACCCGAACCGGACGGACCCGAAAACTGATCGCTTGGGTCGTCGTGCTGGGCAGTAGCTCGCTGGTGACCGATGCGAGTGTTGCCAACGCAATCGTCGGGGAAGGGGTGGGGGCGACTCTGGCCGATCCGCCTCCAGTCGTTTCGGGCCCGGGTTCCCAGGTTGGCGGCGCGCCAGCTTCTCCCGTCGATCCCGCGGGCACGGAGTCCGAATCAGGCTCGGGGACGGAGGATGACGGCTCGGACGTGACACCGGAGCCGGTTCCCTTGAGAATCGCCAATGCAAATGCGGTCGACCGGATGCCGCTCGGGTTGAACACCCGGCGATCCGACTTCGACCCTTCCGAGGACCCCATCGGCTATGCCAAGGCGGCGCTCGCCGAGAGCAAACACCGCTTCGCAACCGTCCGAGACTACACCTGCACCTTCATCAAGCGGGAGCGGATTCGAGGCCGGCTCTCCGGCTATGAGGTGATGAGCATGAAGGCTCGGACCAGCCCGCAGAGCGTCTATTTCAAATTCAAGCAGCCGACAGCCGGACGCGAGGCGATCTATGTGCACGGCCGCAATGGCGGCAAGGCGATCGTCCACGATGTCGGGTTCAACAAGTTCCTGGCGGGGACGGTGCATCTCGATCCGATGAGCCGACGAGCGATGAGCGGCAACCGACATCCGATCACGGACGCCGGGATCGGCTTCATGATCGAGACCCTGACCGAGGGTTGGAATCGAGAGATGAGCGCGAGGGACAGCGACGTGACGATCCGGGAAACGGTCCTGGTGAACAAGCGGCCCTCGACCATGATCGTCTGCAGGCACCGGAATCGCCGCCCCGACTTCGTCTTCCACGAAGTCCGGCTCTACATCGATCACGAGCTCGGACTGCCGACGCGGTTCGAGGCCTACGACTGGCCCGCCCGCGAGGGGCAACCGGCACCGTTGCTGGAGGAGTACATCTACTCCGACCTGAAGATCAATGTCGGACTCTCCGATGCGGATTTTGATCCTTCTAATAAGGCATATTCCTTCGGGCGATTCTGAGCGTGAGCCCCTCAGGATCGGCTCCGATCCGGCCGATAAGAGGGTGTGAGAAATGGCCCGGAATCATCCGGGCCATCGATTGGGAGGGAGCGGAGGAAGCGGGGTTGGCAGCCCCGGAAGGCTCCGATAGAATCCGCCCCGCCTTGGCGGAGGATTCCGGCCCATCGCGATTTCGCGGGGCCTTCGGGCCCGGCCAGGGATCACCTCCAACCCATCCTCCGCGGACCGTTCCGCGGATCGGATCCCACTGTCTCCACGTCGGTCCTCGGCAGGATGCTGAGGGCTCGCCGTCTTTAATTTGTCCACGGAGGGAGGCTCGATGAGCACGGTGCCCACCGCCAAGGCCCAGGTCCGCGTGCACATTCGCTGGATGATCCGACGCGATATGCCCGAGGTCCTGGCCATCGAGCATGCGAGTTACGAATTCCCCTGGTGCGAGGAGGAGTTCCTCCGCGTGCTCCGCCAGCGCAACTGCATTGGCATGGTCGCCGAGTGCGGGGAACGGGTCGTCGGATTCATGATCTACGAGCTGCACAAGTCGCGGCTCCAGGTGTTGAATCTGGCGGTCGCTCCCGAGTACCGACGGATGGGGGTCGGCCGGCAGATGGTGGCCAAGCTCGTCGGCAAGCTGTCGAGCCATCGCCGGACGAAGATCCTGCTTCAGACTCGGGAATCGAACCTCCCGGCCCAGCTCTATTTCCGGGCACTCGACTTCAGGGCCGTCGAAGTCGTTCGAGAAGCCTTCGAGGACACGGGCGAAGACGCCTACGTGCTCCAGTACGTCCTGCCCGATTTGCTCCCGACCGAACTGGTCGAGGGGGTCCCCGTGAACCGGATCGCTCGACAGCTCGAAGGCTGACGCGGGTTGTCCCCGATCGGTTCGGGATGTCGCCGAGATGGCCCAATCGCCGCGCCGGAACCCCTCGAGGGTTCCTCTGCGCGGCGTTTTGCGTTTGGGCCGCCCGACTCCGGGGGATGGTCATATCGCTTCGGTGGTCGAACAGGGTGATTACAGCGGCCGGGGAGCGTCACTTATCCCCTCCGGGAACTCTTGCTACACTGAGCTGAGGAATCTCCGGAAGTGCGATGCGATGCGATGCGAGACGGGGGAAGCCATTCACTTCGGTCCAGGCCCGTCGAATCCATCGGAAGCGTCGGCTTCTCATCACCATTGACCTCCTTCCCTTGAGCCCATCGACTCGCCATGAAGACAAACCTGCTCGGGGTCTTCGCTGGGTTGGCGATCCTCACTTCGCCTGCCGTGGCCCAGTCACTCAGCGTCGTCGAGCGTGACGCGACGGCCCAATTCGCCGCAATGAGGCAGAACCCCGATGGCGGGTTTGCCGCGGAGCCGGGGGGGGAATCCTCGCTCGGGGCGACAACCGCCGCGGTCCGAGTGCTCCGGTACACGGCCGGATCGATCCCGGACGTTCTGGGCTGTCTCGACTTCGTGCGGTCGTGCTTCGATCCGGCGTCCGGAGGATTCGCGCAAACGCCTGATGGGACCGCCGACGTTGGGTCCACGGCTTCCGGATTGATGGCGCTGGGAGAGCTTCGGATCGACGATGAAGAGCTGCTGAGTCGGGCTTCCGAATTCCTCGCGACGCACGCGAAGACCTTCCCCGAGGTGCGCATCGCGATCGCCGGATTCGAGGCGGTGGGCCGGCCGTCGCCCAGGCGTGAGGAATGGACCGCTGAGCTTCTGGAGTCACGGAACGACGACGGGACCTGGGGTGAAGGCCCGAGTCTCGCATTCGATACGGGGGGCACTGCGGCCGCGTTGCTGCGAATGGGCCACGATCTCGACCGACGAGAGGCCGTCGTCGAATCGCTCCGGGCCGGTCAGCAGGAGGACGGGGGCTGGACCTCGGGAGAAGGCGGGACCGATCTCTCGGCCTCGTATCGGGTGATGCGGGCGGCATACATGATGGGAGCGGCCCCTGACCTCGCCGCCTTGCGTCGGTTCGTCGAATCGTGTCGGCGAGACGACGGCGGCTATGCACCCGGTCCTGAACAGGAGGCGGCGACCCTCGGGGGAACCTACATGGCCACCATCTTGCTGCGATGGTCGGACCTCCTCGAAGGATTGCCTCCGGTGGTCGAGACGGCCGGATTTCTCCCGCTCTTCAACGGCCAGGATCTGACGGGTTGGGAAGGGGACGATTCGCTCTGGTCCGTCCGTGACGGGATGCTCGTGGGTTCATCTCCGGGACTCGACCGGAACGAATTTCTCGCAACAGAGGAACAGTTCAGCGACTTCAATTTCCGCTGTTCATTCCGACTGGTCGATGGGGCGGGCAATAGCGGGATCCAGTTTCGGAGCGATCGGCTGCCCGGTCACGAGATGATCGGCTATCAGGCGGACATCGGGGAAGACTACTGGGGGAGTCTTTACGACGAATCGAGGCGTAATCGAGTGCTTGAATCCGCAACGGACCAGGCTCGATCGTCTGTCCGGGTCGACGGGTGGAACCAGTACATCATCCGGGCGATGGGAGATCAGATCAGGCTCAGCCTCAACGGGCACTCGTCCGTCGATTATGCCGAGGCGGACCGGGAGATCGCTTCGACCGGCCATTTTGCGGTCCAGCTCCACTCGGGAGGGCCGATGGAGATCCAGTTCAGGGATCTCCTCGTGCAGCCCCTGCCTCGCCCGGTGGATGGTGGGGATCCTGCAGCACCGGGCTTTCACCTCCGGACGCTGCGGACCGAATCGAAGGCACGCTATACGGTCTTCGTGCCCGAAGGATACGACGGCGATCGGGCGTTTCCGATCGTCCTTTTCCTGCATGGAGCCGGGGAGCGGGGTGACGATGGGGTGATTCCGAGCCAGGTAGGACTCGGGCCGAGTATCGCGAAGAATCCGGCCGGTCACCCTTACATCGCCGTGTTCCCCCAGGCCCGGGAAACCTGGGCGGCCAGTTCGCCCGATGGGCAGCGAGCAATGGCGATCCTCGATGAGGTCCTGGCCGATTTCGCGGTCGATCGCAGTCGAATCGTCCTGACAGGGCTCTCGATGGGGGGGATGGGAACCTGGTCGCTCGCAACGACCTACCCGGACCGGTTCTCGGCTCTCGTGCCCGTCTGCGGGCCCGGCGATCCCGAGCAGGCCGAGTCGATTCGAGCCATCCCGACCTGGGGGTTTGTAGGCGACGACGATCGCGCCCCCTTTGTCCGGGGGATGCGAACGATGGCCCGAACGTTGAAGGAGATCGGCGCACCGGTCAGGTATACCGAGTATCGCGGCGTCGGCCACAATAGTTGGGACCGTGCCTATTCGGAACCGGAGCTGGTTGAGTGGATGCTCGGTTCGCGCCGCATCACGCCATGAGTCGGAGTTTCAACACCATGAAGTGCTCAATCGGGGATTGCTCAATGTTCCGTTCGGTCGTAAAGGGGGTTGTCATTGCGTCCTTGGTGTTCCAGGGGGTGCAGAGGAGTAGTGCTCAGGAGGCGGTCGAATCGGACTCGATGATTGAACGGGGAGGCATTCGTCTGAAGCTCGGAGGTGCCCAGACGATCCTCGAAGGGGCCAAGGCCAAGGCCGAGGCGATGGGCTTGAAGGTGAATGTCACGGTGGTGGATGATGGCGGACACCCGATCGCCTTCGCCCGGATGGATGGCGCCCGGTCTGCCAGTTCGTATACCTCGATGACCAAGGCCATCGCCGCCGCCACGCTTCGGCAGCCGACGGGCCCGGTGCCACCCGGGGCCGAGATTCCCGATGTCTTGCTGAATGTCAGTCTCCAACTCACGGCGTCGGCATCGGGTGGCACCGTGACGACACTCTATGGTGGTGTCCCGATCGTCGTCGAAGGGCAGATCATCGGCGGGGTTGGGGTCGGTGGTGCGACAGGAGAACAGGACGCAGAGATCGCCCGAGCCGGGATCGCTCGCCTGCTGGAAACGATCACTCCCCGATCCGCCGACGATGAGAACTGAGGCTCTGATATGCTCCTCGTGAACCCCCCACGGCACGCGACGAATCACAGGAATCGGTACGAAGTCCCAACACCCTCATCGGCGGAAACAGCAATGGGCTGGTCGCGTCGGAATCGTATCGGCCTGTGGCTTGGGGTGTTAGTGACGTTGGCGGTGGGCGGCGCAGGGGCATGGGCAACCTGGCTTGCGACTCAGACGAGTCGGGTGCCGATTTACGGCGTTGAGATCGTGAAGGTGTACCCACACGATCTCAACGCCTTCACCCAGGGGCTCGAATTTTCGGGCGGGCAACTGTACGAGGGCACCGGTCAGTATGGCAGGTCTCGCCTCCGGAAAGTGCAACTGGAGACGGGGACGGTCTTGAAGGAGGCTGCGTTGCCCGACGAGATTTTCGGAGAGGGGATTACGATCTGGAAGGACAGGATCCTTCAGTTGAGCTGGCAAGAGCGTACAGGACTGATCTTCGATAAGGAAACCTTCGAACTCCGGGGGCGATTTCGCTACGCGGGCGAGGGTTGGGGGCTGACTCATGACAATCAGCATTTGATCATGAGCGACGGGACGGCGACCTTGCGATTCCTCGATCCCGAGTCGTACAAGCCTGTCCGATCGCTCAGGGTCGCGACCCCGGAGGGTCGGCCCGTCGATCAGCTCAACGAGCTGGAGTATATCAACGGGGAAATTCTCGCGAATATCTGGAACACGACGACCATCGCCCGCATCTCTGCGCGGTCGGGGCGCATCGTCGGGTGGATCGACGCGAGCAACGTCCGCCCTCGACAGGCGATTGGAAGCAACGCCGTGCTCAACGGCATCGCTTACGAGCCGAAGAGTCAGCGCCTTTTTGTGACGGGAAAGAACTGGTCGGATTTGTTCGAAATTCGGATCGTGCCCCGTCCCTGAGCGACTGCTCTCCAGCACCGTGACCCGCCGGTGTCGGTGCTGGAGATGGAGAAGTACCATCTCACTCTCGGTCGAGGAGCCAGGAGACCGCGGCCTCCGGTTCTTGCTGGTTGCCTTCCCCGTGGAAGGCCGAGGGTTGCGAGGCCGATGCGGCGTTGTAAGCATCGACAATGATGCCAGGAAGCTGAGGCCCCTCTCCCGAGATCCAGAGTGGGGTTGGGGCGCAGAGCGCGAGAAGGCTCGGGAGATCGCCGTATTTCAGGGCACCCGGCCAGAGATCGGGGTCGCGGTGGTCGGTGATTCGACCGAATCGGAAGCCTGATGTTCCCAGTGCAAGGGCATCGAGCGCCCCCGGCGACACCGCCGCGGCAGCCGCCGCCCAACGACCAGCCCCACCCGTGGCGACCAACTCGACACGCCCGGGGCTGAAGTCATGGTGCCGAACGAAGGCCAGGACAGAGAGCACGTCGTGCACCCGTTGAGCGAACAAGGGATGGTTGTATCCCAGCGTATACCCCAGGAATTCCCTGGGATTCTCGACGGTTCGCGTCCGAGTCGGAGGCTCTTCCCGGACCCACTCCCCCTGATCGAGGAGATCGCAGCCGACGACGGCGATGCCTTGATCCATGAGCCGACGGACCGGGCCGATCGGCTGCCCCTCCCGGTCATACAACGATGACTTCCCGCGTTCGTCAAGCCAGACGACGACCCGTCCCCGGTAGGATTTGGGATAGAGGAAGACGGTGGGGATGATCTCAGCCTCTGGCTCGTAGCGCAGAAGCGCCAGTGTTTCGAGCCAATCACCCCGGTCGATCTCCCGATGCTTGTCATAGACGATGTCGCCTGCTTCGGGGAACGATCGCCCGACCATCGTCTTGATCGCCCCGCCGACGATCTCCCGGAATTCGGAGAGCGTCTTGGTATCGACGGGTCGAATGTCCTCAAGCTTCGCCCGAGCGTCGGCGTCGAGCAGGGCGAGAAGCCGAACCTCCGCGTCTTCGTCGGTGGGTGGTTTCGGGTGCCCGAGATCCCAGACGGTCGCTTCCTCACGAGTCAACGGCTGGTAGTCGCGTTCTTCGACCGAGGCATCCGGGGCAAGACCAAGCTGCTCTGCCATGAAGGCATACATCATTGCTCGGCTTGGTGCGTTGTAGTTGTGACCGAAATCGAAATGCTGTGCGACGACGTTCCCCGGGGCATCGGTCAGCTCGAATAGCCGTTGCAGCTCGGGCAGCCCTTTCGTCTCGATCTCCCGGGTCCAATCGTTCGCGCCGGTCATCCCGAGTGGCCGAGGCGCGATGAGGGCGGCAAACTCGACATTGCCTGTCCCGATCCGAAGGTAACTCGCGTTTTCGCAGGTGCATCCGCCCTGCATGGCGGTCGAGACCATGACCGCGGGGAACGCCACGGCGGGACGGGGATCGACGGCAGCCAGGAGGAAGGTCTGCGTGCCGCCGCCACTGGCACCGGTGACGGCAATGCGATCAGGGTCCACGTCTGGCAACTCGCTGAGAAAATCGAGCGCCCGGATCGAGTTGAGCAGTTGCAGACCCAGCACGTTCTGGAGCCGGAGTTCAGCTTGAGCGCTGAAGAGCCCCCAGCGGTCGGTGCGACTCAGTTGAGGACGCTGTTCCGAAAACCCATGAGCAATTTCGAACGGGATCGGGACGCTGTCCGCGTAACCCAGCATGTCGTAGAGAAAGACCACGCACCCCATTCGGGCGAGCTGGACGCATCGGGCCTGAAGGGGGTGACGGCCACCGACCTCGAACCGTTCGGCTCCCGAATCGAGCTCGCGGCGGACAGTTTCATCGCCGTGGTCGTGGAATCGACCCTCCTCCCAGTGGCCATGCGGGCTCAGCACTGCCGGCCTGGGACCGTCGATTCCCCTGGGTCGATAAAGGCTCCCTGTGACGTAAAGGCCCGGCACGCTCTCGAAATAGACCTTCTCGACCGTATATTCCTCGCGATCAACGGCACCGTGGATGATCGGGATCAACTCGGGCATCGTGGGCATGGGCCAGAGGCCCGCAGAGACGAGGATTCGTCGACGGACCTCCTCGGCCCTGGCCTGCCACTGCTCGAGCGACCCGGGGACGTGAAAGGGAAAGTACCCATTCAAATCCTTCAGCGGCCCGATCCGAGGGTCGCGAGGAAGCTCACCTTGCGGCAGGACGTGTGGGGGGCCTTGGGGGGCCTCCTGAGCCCGAAGCGTCACTGGCCGGGTTCCGGCAACGCTGCCAACCATCATGGCGGTTGAAAGCGTCCGGATCGCCGCACGACGACTGATGCGATTGGTCGGATTCATGGGGGTGCGTACTCCACCTCAGCCACTTCTCGGTGGTCAACCGATGGGATTGCCCAGGAGATTCGTCTGAACTTCGGGCGAGTCTAGCACGCTCCCCAGGGAGCCGCCATGCTCCAGCCTGCACCGCAAAAAGAGGCGTCTGGGCGATGAGAGAGACGCATCACTCTCTCGGGTCTGATATGATCGGTTCCACGATGGAGATGGTCTCAGCGTCGCTCGCGAGCCTCTGCTGAGCACTTTCACGCATCCAGACAAGCAAAAATGATTCACAGGACACCGCTGATGATCCACCGAACGTTCGTTGCGGCCCTCGTGCTGCTTTCTCCGACCGCTGCGCTGGCGAACGAGCCCATCGCGCTCTTCAACGGGAACGACCTGAGCGGTTGGACTGCGGTCCTCGCCGATGAGAATGCGAAGGCCGAGGATGTTTGGAGTGTCCAGGACGGGGTGTTGCATTGCAAAGGCCAGCCGGTCGGATACATCAAGACGGAGGACGAGTATCGGGACTACGAACTCTCGCTCCAGTGGCGATTCCCGGAGGGCAGCGAAGGGGGCAACAGTGGCGTTCTTGTCCATACTTCAGAACCGGGTGCGATCGGAATCTGGCCGAAGTCCATCGAGGTCCAGCTGCATCGGGGGGATGCTGGGGACTTCTGGGTGATCGGTACGGATCTCGATGTCGAGAACGAAGACGAGCGCAAGATGGGCCGGCGCCACCTGAACCTGACCGACGATTCGGAAAACCCGATCGGCCAATGGAACACCATGGTCATCGTTTGCCAGGGAGACACGATCACCGTGACGGTCAACGGCGATCGTGTGAACCAGGCGACCAACTGTTCGGCGACCGAGGGGGCCATATCGCTCCAATCCGAGGGTGCCCCGATCGAGTTCCGTGAGATCATCCTCACGCCGTTGAGCGAGTGAGGACGTCCGGAATCTGCTGCCGACACTCAGCAGGAGCCAACTGGTCTCGGTCCGATCGAGACCAGTTGCGTCGTTTTAGTTGACGTAGATGTCAGTGAGAAGTGCGGAAGACCCAACGGTAAGCCCAGCAGTGCGTCGATAGTCCTGACACGACGGCGGGGCAGGCTTGAATCTGGCAACCGCGTCGTCCTGCCTCTCGCAGGTCCGTTCGAGCAGGAGCGACCGACTCGAAGCGTAGCGGCGCATTCGGGCTCGATGGGAGGCTCCAAGAAACCCCGGCGGTGTCAGCTTCGACGATCTGACTCGAAGGGAGATCGACCGCGTAAGTACTTGCGAGCGCCTGGAGATCAAGTCGACAGCGATCGGCGACCTCGACCGAGACGCAAATCAGATCCCGCGTTTCCTGCACGGTAAAAACGACAGAAAAATGATGAGCACCGCTGAGGCCGACGAGCAGTGCCTGGAGGATCTCTGGGTGCTCGTGAGCCTGCTGGAATTGCAACTGTTGCAGGGCGGGGCTCACGATCCGCCCCTCGTCGGCCTCGCCTTCCAGGGAGGTGGCAATCTGACGGAATTGAGCGTCGTGCGCGACGTCGAGCGAATGGGCCCAGCGATCACCAGTCCATGTGAAGCTCAGTCGAAATCCCGGAGCAAGGATGGCACGGCGTTCGTCCGACTCGTCGAGTTTTAGCATCACACAGACTGCTGAATAATCGATATATTCGCCAGGCCGCCAGAGTGATCCAGCAGCGGACTGACCCCAGGTCGCCTCGAGGTACAGTCAGCCCGCTCTGGATCCAGGCCGGAGGAGGGAAAAGGGAGATGTGATCAGCGTAACGCCCCAGCCGACTAAGATGCTGGGGTAGTTTCCCCCTGTTCGAGCTTCATGCGAAGGTAGGCCTCGATAAAGCCGTCAATGTCGCCGTCGAGCACGGCGCGAGGGTTGCCGACTTCGTAACTGGTGCGAAGATCCTTCACCAGTTGATACGGTTGGAGGACATAATTGCGGATTTGACTTCCGAAACTAATCTCCCCCTTCTCGTCGTATAACTTGGCGTATTCGGCCTCGCGCTTCATCTCCTCCATCTTGATGAGTTTCGACTTCAAGAGGGCCATCGCGTTGGCATCATTCTTGAACTGCGATCGCTCCGATCGGGATTCGGCCGTGACACCAGTCGGGACGTGGCGATATCGCACGCCCGATTCCGTCTTGTTCTGGTGCTGTCCGCCAGGACCTCCGCAGCGGAAAACCTCGCGTTCGAGGTCGCAGTCTCGAATCTCGATATCGATCGAGTCGTCCACCTCGGGCAGGACGTCGATCGAGGCGAACGAGGTTTGCCGACGGGCCTGAGAGTCGAACGGGCTGATCCGCACCAGGCGATGCACCCCGGTCTCGCACTTCAAGTACCCGTAGGCCAGGTTCCCGGTGATGTGGAGCGTGGCCATCGAGATGCCCGCCGAGCCGCCATCTTCCCGGTCGGTGATCTCGACCTTGTAGCCGTGGGCTTCCGACCACATGATGTACATGCGCATCAGCATCTCGGCCCAATCGCACGCCTCGGTCCCACCTGCTCCCGCGTGGATCGAGACATACGCGTTCCGGTGATCATTCGGCCCGGAAAGCATCGATCGGAGTTCGAACGTCTCGAAGTCTCGGAGGGCGCGTTCGGTCGCCTGGCGCAACTCGTCGTCGAAGGAGTCGTCACCAACCTCATCGCCGAGTTCGATCATCGCCTCAAGGTCATCTCCTTGAGTGATCAATTCCTCGAACGGCTTGATGACTCCGTTGAGCGTCTTGAGCTCGCCGATGATCGTCTGGGCTTGCTCCTGGTCGTTCCAGAAGTCGGGCTGCCCCATTTGTTGCTCGAGTTCGTCGCGACGGGCTTGCTTGTCGGCCAAGTCAAAGAGAGTCTCGCAAGTTGACGATCCGGTCGATCACGCTCCGCGCCTCGCGTTTCAGTTCAGCATCCATCGTCGGAAAGACTCCAGAGGGTCTGTTTCGGGGGCAACCGTCGAACCCCATCGGGACTCGACCCTAGGATTGTACGATGGTGAGAGAGACCGGACCAGCCGAACTCCCCATCCGGGGGAGTTCCGAGTCGTCTATTGAGTGTTCGATGGAGTTCAAATGATCGTCGGACCGCCTGGAACCGGCCCCTCAGACCGTCCAATCACTCAGGTTGTCGGGCGATTCGCCCCCTCTCCGACGGGGGGCTTGCATGTCGGTCATGCGCGGACCTTCCTGGTCTGCTGGCTGATGGCCCGATCGGCCGGGGGGAAGGTCGTACTTCGGATCGAAGATCTCGACACCAGCAGGCTCCGACCCGGGATGATCGAGCAGGCGATGGTCGATCTCCGCTGGATCGGGCTCGACTGGGACGAAGGCCCGGACGTGGGGGGTGAATCCGGGCCCTATCTTCAATCGCTTCGATTCGATCACTACGCGAAAGCGCTCGATCGGCTCAAGCGAGCGAATCTGGTCTACCCCTGTACCTGTACCCGGGCAGAGATTCAACGCATGGCATCGGCTCCTCACCAGGGTGAGGAGGGACCGGTCTACCCGGGCACCTGCTCGCACCGATCGCCAGACGACGCGGCGAAACTCGGAGATCGGCCCTATACCTGGCGGTTTCGCGTCGTGAATGAAGCGATCCCCTGGCACGACCTCTTTCTCGGGAGTGTCGCCGAGAATCCGGCGACTACGGTCGGTGACTTCAGTGTGGGGCGATCGGATGGAAGCGTCGCGTATCAGCTCGCCGTCGTGGTTGATGATGCTGCCATGGGGGTCAATCAGGTCATCCGAGGGGATGACCTCCGGTCGAGCACGCCTCGCCAACTGTTACTCAGTAGCGCCCTCGGTCTGACGGCTCCTCGGTTCGGTCATGTGTCGCTCGTGGGGGATCAGACGGGGAGGAGACTCGCCAAGCGGGATGAATCGGTCAAGCTCGCCACGCTCCGAGCGGAAGGAGTTCATCCGGCTCGGCTCATGGGATGGGTCGCCAGATCGCTTGGCCTGGAGCCTCGAGATCAGTCGATGCCGCGCGACTGGGTCGGGACCGTCCCCATCATCGCGGGACGAGACGAGTCGATCGTGCTGGACCTCGAAGCCATCCGAGGTCCGTCCGGGTCCTTATAGTTCATGGTAACGACCATCTCGATCGCCACCTTTCCCTGTCTTGGTACGGACATGATCTACCCGAGAGTCTTCGGGATGACTTGCAAGCAGGGGATGTGAATGAGCGGCTGATTGAGCCAACCCGCCCAAGGAATGTAGTTGAGAAACTGCCCGACATAAATCTGAGCAATCACGGTGAACCAGAGGATTGCCGCCGCCAGCACGCCGAACAGGTTCGAGGTCGATTGCGCACCCCATCGGACCTTCTGAAGCACAGGATGACGAGGGTGTGCTCCTGGGGTCGGACGAGATTCCGAGAGCAAGGTTCGGAGGGAGTCCGGCAGAGAACCTGAAAGTTCCGGATGCTCTGTCAAGGTCTTCACCAGGGCCGCGCGATAGAGTCGCGCCGTCAGGAGGTGGAGCAAGACATAGGTGGGAAAGAGATAGATCCCTGCCGCCAACTGGTACCGTTGGATCACGCGAAGGACCTCGGCGGGTTCCGCGCGTGCCCAGGCATCTGGATTCGCGAGCACAAACGCGAACGGTGCCGATCGCAGTACCATGACTGGAATCGTGGCGAGCGAGAACACCGCTGCAAACCCCGCGACGGCCCAACCCTTGCTCCAGACCAATCGAGCGATCAGTCGAAACTGGAAGAAGGCCCGGAATTGACCCGAGGCCGCCAGGTGTGCCCAGGCCATCGGGACGTAGAGCATCGCCCCGACGAACAGGAGGTGGGCGAACAAACCGGCCTGGAGGCCTACCAGGGCATTCTCGTATCCCTTCGCGAACGAGTTATTCCAACCGTCATACCAGGAACCAAGCCAGAGCACGCACGCGGGGTAGGTGAGGATGAGCGTGCAAAGCGACGCCATGACCCCCCATCGAAGGTTGTCTCGGAGTGATTCCGTCAGCGCGCCCGGGAGGCGACAAAGCACCCGCAGCCGAGTCGGCGGTGACGCATCGGGAGCCTTCCGGACAAGGGTGTCGCGGAATCGTTCGCTGAGGAGCCAGCGGGGCAGTCTCCCGGGAGGAGCGGGTTCATCGGGAGGGTTGTTGCCAGCATGTCGCGGAATCGCCCCGGCTGAGGTGGGCTGCCTCCGCCAGCCTTCGAGGATGCGAACCCTCATGAGTCGGAACGTCCATCCGACGACGAGGATCGCAGTCCAAGGGGTTCCGCACAGGAGGATCCCGATGAGTAAGGTCAGGAGGATGCGGAATCCGGGGAGAATCGGATGAACCAGTCGGTATCGGGGGCCGGTGTGCTGGTCGGCAAGGACTGACAGTGCAGGAGACTCGACGAGGGTGCTCATCCGAAGGCCTCCTCGAGCGGATCACCGTCAGCGAAGGGCATGGGAAAGCCCATGATGGCGGCGACGGTGGCGGCGATTCCTGCCTGCTCGACGACGCGATCGACGATTCGCCCACGATCAATTCCGGGTCCCGCGATCGCGGCAAAGATATGGTGTGCGTTGAAGTGATGCTGGAATGGGACGGCGACGAAGGGATTGGTGTCTCGCCCGCAATCAGGGACCACCACGAACACGGTGTTCCCTCGGTAGGCTGGCAGTCGTTCCGCCTCTTCCCAGAGTCTTCGAAGGGCTTCATCGACGATCGAAATCCCCCGAGTGTAGTGCGAGGCGATTCCCCAGTGCACATAGTCTGGGTCGTTGAAGTTGACCATCATCAGGGCGGGTTGCAGTCTTCGCATCGCCCAGACACCGAGTTCCGCCAGGAGTCGGTCACCCCGAGGGTTCACCAGCCCGGTGCGACCGAAGTAATCGGTCCACGAATCCCAGAATGCGTCGAGCTCGGGAGTCGTCGGCTCGGCGTCCTTGGCGCGATGATCGATGGATTCGAGCTTCTGCAGCTCGTGACGCTTCACGCGCTCTTCCTCCCCCGAATATCGGCCCTGTACCAGGTCCGAGCGGAGCACGTGCAGCTTATAGCGATAGAGGCTGAGAACGGTCGATCGGAACCGAACGCCGAAGAGATGATGGTTGCTGAATGCATAGAATTCTTCGTCGGTACGATCCTCGCCGTTGACGATGACGGCTTGATGAGGATCGACATCGAAGTGTTTCCGAAGCGCTTCGAACAGCGTCGGGACCTGAGCCTCGAAGCGGGCACCGAGGAATTTCCCCGAAACGTCCTCGTACCGGTCATAACGCCCGGTCAGCAGGTAAAGCGTCCCGTGGCCGTGGTTCGTCTCGACGCCGGGAGCGTCGGCGATTTCCATTCGGGGGAAGAGGACTCCCCGGGGAGCAAGGACCTTCTTGAGGAACGGGCTGTAGGTCTCCTCAGACGCGATCGTCTCCTGAGGGCGGACTCCCCCTCCAAACCGGACGAGAATCACCTTCGGACCCGAGTACGCGGGACGCTGGCCGACCTCGGCTGCCTGATTGGGGGATAGACTCACCGACGAAAGGCCGAGGGCCGCGGCCCCCGATAAGAAATTTCGTCGATTGAGCGGGACCATTCGCTCCGAATCCATGGGAATCCTCTGAGCGTCGGGGCTTCATCTGGCCAGGGATGTTTCTCAGAGATACCTCGATGCCCGCATGCCGAGTTTCACCGCGACGGTTCGGATCTGCCTCGTCCGATCTTGGTCCGGGAGTTGCTTCATGATTTCGCCATCGAGATCAGGACCACGAGGCTCCTCTCCTGGTCTTCTGGCGAGGCAATTCGAGAACGCCCCATGTCCATTATTGTGTCTCAGGCGGAGCGGATGTCATTGCGGGGGAAACTCCGCGAGCACTTCGGCTTCAAGCGGTTTCGGGATGGGCAAGTCGAAGCAGTGGCCTCGGCGATGCAAGGGAAAGACACGGTGGTCGTCATGCCCACCGGATCGGGGAAGAGCCTGTGTTATCAGCTCCCAGGCCTTGCGCTCGAAGGGACGACGGTCGTGGTCAGCCCGCTCCTGGCCCTGATGAAAGACCAGGCCGATGCCCTCGCTCAGCGCGGATTCCCCGTGGCCGAGGTCAACAGCACGCTCAACGATCGTCAGGCCAGGCTGGCCGAGGAAGCCATCGAGGTCGGATTGCCCGAGTTTGTCTTCACGACTCCAGAGCGGATGGCCGACCCGGAATTTCGAGCGGTGCTGAAGCGTCGCAAGCTTGACCTGTTCGTCATCGACGAGGCCCACTGCATCAGTCATTGGGGGCACGATTTCCGCCCGGACTATCTCGAACTCGGCCACGCGATCGATGACCTCGGGAACCCTCCTGTCCTGGCCATGACGGCCACCGCGACAAAGGAGGTGCTCGAAGACATCCTTGAATCGTTGCACCTTCATGACGCGGAGGTGGTCCATACCGGGTTTTACAGGCCGAACCTCGCTTTGTCTGTCGTCCCCGCCGCGGGGGATGAGGCGAAGCAGGAGGCCCTCTTCCAACTCCTGAAACAGGTCGACGGGACGGGCATCGTCTATTGCGCGACGGTCAAGGCAGTGGAGGAGTTAACCGAACTCCTCGCTACGAACGGCTTCGATGTGGAGTCCTACCATGGGCGGAAGTCCCACCGCAAGCGGGAGGAAGCCCGGAACCGATTCATGAAGGATGAGATTCAGGCACTCATCGCCACCAATGCGTTCGGTCTTGGGATCGACAAGCCGAATATCCGCTATGTGGTTCACTACCACATTCCGGGGACGATCGAGGCGTATTATCAGGAGTTCGGCAGGGCAGGGCGGGACGGTGATCCTGCGAATGGTATCCTGCTCTATGATCCCGCGGATCAGTCTCTTCAATCCTTCTTCCGCGGGAAAATGCCCGAAGCCCAGGATTTGATGAACGCGTTTCATACCGTCTCGCGCATGTCCGATGAGCCTCGTGCCCCGAATCTCTCGGAGTTGATGCCGATCAGCCCGCTTCCGAAGAACCGGCTCCGCATCTGCCTTGGGATGCTCGAACGCTTCGGCTTCGTTCGGCTTGAAAAGGGGCAGCGTTATCGGACGAATCGTTCTCAGCTTCTTCCGAGTGAGGCCGATCGGCTGGCGTCTCGATTCCGAGAGCGAGAAGAACGGGGGCGGCTCAAGCAACATCAGATGAACGAATACGCCCAGTCTCGACGCTGCCGGTGGTCCGTCTTGCTCGATTATTTCGGCCAGGAGGAACCGATCGAGCCTCCTTGCGGTCACTGCGATCTCTGCGTCGGATCGAGCATCCAACTCGAGGAGTCCGTTGCCCCTCGGGAACCCAGCGAAGACTGAGGATCGATGGTTGGCTTGCGCCGAGGACCGGGGCTGAGTCATCCGATCTGCCCGCCATTTGATTTGGGGTAGAAGGGACGAGGGGCCGGGGATGATGTGGCAATCAGCCTCGGTCAGAGGTTAAGCTGGAATCCTCAACGATGGTCCCTCTCCCTTTGCAGGGGAACCTCCTGCGGCGGCAGGTGACTGGCCGCGGGGATGCTCCGTGCAATGCCTCCGTGAAGATGATGCCATGGCCCTCGCTCAGACTGTTGACATCTCCCCATCGCTCCGCGCCGAGTTGATTCGAGTCGTCGGCGAGGAAAACCTGTTGCACCATCGAGATGAATTGATCGTCTACGAGTGCGACGGTTACGTCATCGAGAAGAACGTCCCTGACGTTGTCGTCTTCCCGACTACGACCGAGCACGTCGTCGCGATCGTCAAGCTCTGCCAGAAGTATGAGGTCCCGTTCGTCCCGCGAGGGGCAGGGACGAGTCTTTCTGGCGGGACGTTGGCGGTTGGCGGTGGTGTCATGATCTGCCTGACACGGATGAAACGCATCCTGGAGATCAATCTTCGCGACGGGTACGCGGTCGTTGAACCGGGCGTTGTGAATGTCTGGCTGACCCGGGCGCTCGCCGGTTCGGGGTTCCATTACGCCCCCGATCCCTCCAGCCAAACGGCGTGCACGGTCGGTGGCAATGTGGCGACCAATTCCGGCGGGCCGCACACACTTAAATACGGCGTCACGGTCAACCACGTCCGGGGGGTCGAACTGGTCCTGCCCGATGGGCGGGTGGTCGAGATCGGTGGGGCGGTCCAGGATCTTCCCGGGCTCGACCTGACCGGGCTGGTGGTTGGCAACGAGGGGACCTTCGGGATCGTCACCAAGGTGATCGTGAACCTTACGAGAGACCCGGAGGCGGGGCGCACCTTTTTGGGCGTCTTCGAGACGGTGGATCAGGCGACGGAGACCGTGAGCGGATTGATCGGGGCGGGGATCGTCCCGGCCGCCCTGGAAATGCTCGACAACCTGATGATCCGGGCGGTCGAGGAGGCGTTCGGTTTCGGATTCCCGACCGAGGCCGGGGCCGTGCTCATCATCGAAGTGGACGGGTTGCAAGCAGGTCTCGATCGGGAAGCCGAGGCGGTCCAACAGATCGTTCGCGAAAAGGGCGGTTCCGTGAACAACGCGATCGCCTGGACCACGCGGAAAGAGCCCGAGTATGTCGCCATCTGGAAAGCCCGCAAGTCTGCCTTCGGGGCGATTGGCCGGCTGAGTCCGACCTTCTGCACGCAGGACGGCGTTGTCCCGCGGACCAAGTTGCCTCATATTCTTCGACGGATCACGGAGATCGGGGAAAAGTACCAGATCAAGATCGCGAACGTGTTCCACGCCGGCGATGGTAACATCCACCCGATCTTGTTGTTTGATGAGCGGGATCCGGGACAGATTCAGAAAGTCCTCGACGCGAGTCACGAGATTCTCGACGAGTGCATTGCAAGCGGTGGCAGCGTCTCGGGGGAACATGGGATCGGCGTCGAAAAACTGGAATTCATGTCCAGGCTCTTCTCGTCAACCGACCTGGACGCAATGGTCGCCATCCGTGACGTCTTCAATCCTGAAGGACGCTGTAGCCCCGGGAAGATGCTGCCGATCGGTGTCGGTTGCATCGAGCGGAAAAGCCCCGGGCGGCGGGCGTCTGCCTGATCGAAGGTGGCGTCAAGCGAGCCACGATGCGGGGTGGCACCGTGAGCAAACGTTCGAAACCACCGGGCCGCAGGCAGGTTCCAGGAACCTTCCGGACACACGAACGGAAAGGGCCTGATCCCACCGCGGAACCTCAGCGCATTGTCCTGTACCTGCCGGTCGCCGCCCTGGACCTGGCCGAACAACAGGCTTCTCGGGCCCGTGTCGAGACCATACAGCTCTATTGCGAATCGTTGCTGACCCAGGCGATCGCTGCCGCAGAGGAGCGCACCGTTGACTCGCATCGAGTGATCGGTCGCGACGGTCGTACGGAGGGATCGCGGACGGTCGCAGATGATCCCGATTACCTCGCGGAGTGGACTGCAACGGTCCTCGATCAAATCGATGTCGCTGCAAGTCCCGGCTTGCCCGGCCCGGACCGACCAGCCTTCAATGATCCGCCCGTCGATTCCAACGAATCCGAGAATGTCGCGGGGCGAACGGCGGCTGACGTGATCTTGCGTCATGCCGGATTGCGAGGGAGCGACCCTGGCGCCTTTTTGACCTCGATCCGGCGGGAGGGACGGCTTGACCCCAGCGTCGGCCCTGAATTGCTCCGGGCACTCGGGGAGCTTGAGGCTGAGCAGGGTAATGCGTCCGTGCTCGACCGATCGCTCTGCTTCGCCCTGCACAAGCTCGCGTTCGAGGGGGAAATTCTCGTCACTGAAGGGGCCAGAAATGCCTCGATGGAGGAGTCGGTCGTTGACCTGCTCCGGCTGATCCAGGAACGTGTCGATCGTGTCCTTTCCGGTCAAGACATCCGATACTTCACCAGCCATGATCGCAACACCTCGATCGAGGGGTAACCCGATCTCTTCGGGCCCGGGCCGATTCCAGGGAGGCTTCTCGGGCCTCGCCGCGGCCCCATTGGTGCTGGCGCCGGCACAAGCCGCGTTTCCGGTCGAGCATCCCCTGACGTTGGTGAGCATCGTCCTCTTGGTTGCGTTGCTCATCGCGGCGCTCACGTCGATCAGGATGCTGCGGAGCCGAGCGGCTCGGCTCGATGAGGAACTCCGTGCCCAATCGGTCGAGCGAGGCAAGGCAGAAGACGCCTGGCTGGTGTCCGAGGCGTTCTACCACTCGCTGGTCGAGAACCTCCCTCAAAACATCTTCCGGAAAGATGCCCAGGGTCGATTCACCTTCGCGAATCGACGGTTTTGCAACTCGCTCGGACGGGAATTGAACGAGATACTCGGTCGTACAGACCGGGATTTTTACCCCGAAGAACTGGCGGAGAAGTATCGGCGCGATGATCTCCGCGTCATGCAGAGCGGGGAGGCCCTGGAAGATGTCGAAGGGCACGTCACCACGGAAGGGGAAGTCCAGCGGGTCCAGGTGACCAAGTCTCCCCTGAGAGATCCCTCCGGCCAGGTCGTTGGCCTTCAATGTATCTTCTGGGATGTGACCGAGCAGTATCGCACGCTTGAGGCACTGGCGGAGAGCGAGGAACGATTCGCGCTCGCCGTCCGAGGGACCAATGATGGTCTCTGGGACTGGGATCCGAGAACCAATATCACCTATTACTCCCCGAGGTTTAAGCACCTCCTCGGATTCGGTGAAGACGATCCATTCCCCCACCGGATCGAAACGTTCCTCGAGCTCCTCCACCCGATCGATCGACCTCGGGTCGAAGAGGCCGCACGTCGGCATCTCTATGGGGGAGAGCCATTCGACGTGGAATACCGACTCCATACCCAATCCGGGGAAGACCGCTGGTTCCTTGCTCGCGGGCAGGCCGTCTGGGATGAAAGCGGCCAGCCGATCCGCATGGCGGGTTCGATCAGCGACATCCACGATCGGAAGATGGCGGAAGACCTCCTGCGTGCTCAGAACCAGCTGCTCCAGGAGATGGCTCGCTCCGAACGACGAGCCCTCGAGGAACGAGAACAGGCCCAGAGTCGAATGGTCGAATCCGCCAAACTCGCCGGATTGGGCCAGCTCGTGGCGGGGGTTGCACACGAAATCAACAATCCCCTCGCCTTCGTCGGAAACAACGTCGCCGTCCTCCAGCGCGACCTCTCGGAATTGCACGATCTCATGCGGCTTTATCGATCGGCGGATCGCCTGATTCAAGCAAGTCAGCCTGATCTCTATCGTGATATTCACAGGTTCTGCGAAGAAATTGACATCGACTATACCCTCGAGAATCTCCGCGGGATCCTGGAGCGAACTCGCGACGGTTTGCGGCGCATTCACGACATCGTGAAGGATCTGAGGGCCTTCGCCAGGCTCGATGAAGGCGACCTCTCCGAGGTGGATCTCAACGTCGGCATCGAGTCGTCCATTAATATCATTCTGGGGTATGCCAAGAAGCAGCAGGTGGAACTCCTGCCCGAGTTGACGCATCTGCCCCCCGTATTGTGCCACGCGGCCAAGATCAACCAGGTTTTGATGAACCTGATCGTAAACGCGATCGATGCGTGTGAGGCGGGCGGATCGGTCGTCATTCGGTCCCGGAGTGATCCGGAAGCGGGGGAGGTCCTCATCGAGGTCCTCGATAATGGTTGTGGGATCGACCCGGCGATCCGCGACCGCATCTTCGACCCGTTTTTCACCACGAAACCCGTCGGCGTCGGGACGGGCCTCGGCCTGTCGATCAGCTATGGAATCGTCCAGGATCATGGCGGTCGCATCGAGGTCGATGCTGCTCCGGGTGGTGGTTCCAAGTTCACCGTGCGATTACCCTTGAAGCCGCCGTTTCTCCTACACAGGCCCGCGATGCACGGGGCGGTTTGATCTCCTGGCGCCGAGTCGCCCCTGCGATTCGGTGACGACGTTGTCTCTCCCTTCACGATCGGTGAGTGTTCGATGAACTGGCCCGAATCCTCGAATGAGTTCCCCCTGGGAGATGGTCGCTTCGGCCTGGCAGCGGAACGGCCCTCGGATCGTGATTCTCTGGCCGCCAGCGTGCGGAAGCACGTCGCCGAGGGGGCCGCGATTTATCCGCAAGGAGGCCGGACCGCACTGGAATGCGGCGGGGCTCCGGCCCGTCCCGGAATTGTGCTCGATTTACAAGAACTCAATCGAGTCATTGATTACCCGGTTGCGGACATGACCATCACGGTCGAGACGGGGATGACTCTCGGCGCGTTGCAAGAACTGCTCGGCGCCGAAGGACAGCGACTGCCGCTCCATGCGCCATTTCCTGATCGGGCGACGTTGGGCGGGATTTACGCAACGGATACCAGTGGACCGAGTCGATATGGCCTTGGCCGACCAAGGGACCAGATCCTCGGGGTCGCGTTCGTTTCCTCACAAGGGGAGCTGATCAAGGGCGGTGGACGTGTCGTCAAGAATGTCGCGGGCTACGATTTCCCGAAGCTTCTCACCGGGTCGTATGGTTCGCTCGGTGTTCTCGTCGAATTGACCTTGAAGACCCGCCCGAAGCCCGAGCAGACAGCGGTGCTCTGGACACGATGGCCGATCGAGGAGCCACTGGAGCCGGTCCTTGCGGCTCTTACGACCTCGCGAGCTCGGCCGGTCGTTCTCGAACTCCTCAATGGCACCGCCGCCGAAGCCGTGATTCGGGAGACGAATCAAGGGCTCCCGACGTCCGGACAGATCCTTGTGATTGGTGTCGAGGGGACTGAAGAGGTGGTGCGGTGGCAACTCGAAGTCCTTCGTGAGGAGCTTGCCTCCGCGAAGGAACTCTCCGAGGTGCGCGATGCCCAAGCAGACCAACTGTTGCAAGCGATCACGACTTATCCCGCGACTGATGCCGATGTCAGCTTCAAGGCCTCTCTTTTGCCATCAGCGGTGACTCGCTTCCTCACCGAGGTAGACCCGAGCCGCTGGGCGGCGCAAAGCCATGCGGGCAGTGGGATCGTATGGGGCCTGGCTCGTCCCGACGTTCCAATCGGCAAACTTGCTCGCGACATCGATCGTCTCCGCAAGCTCGCCACGTCGGCGGAGGGAAACCTGACCCTTCCCCGATGCCCGACTGATCGCAAGGCCGAGCTCAACGTTTGGGGAGTCCCTCGAAGTGATTGGGAGCTGGCCAGGATGATCAAGCGAGCCCTGGATCCCGCCGACGCGATGAACCCGGGCCGGTTCCTTTGATACAATGGAACGATCTCCGAAATCGTTCTCCCCGCCTCGATCGCCCTCGTTCTTTCCCTCTGCCTGCGAGCCGTTCCATGACGACCGCCGATACTTCGACTCGGACGGGTGCTTCCTCTGTGCCTCTCCCGGCCCCGTCCTCTTCGGCCACCCGGCCAGTTGATGCCGGGGTCGACCTGGACTGGCTGGCCTCGAAAATCGACTATCGGAGATTCCAGGAATGCATCCATTGCGGGCTTTGCACCGCAAGCTGCCCGACCTATGTCGAAACCGGAAACGAGAACGACAGCCCCAGGGGGCGCATCTACCTCATGCGATCGGTCGTCGACGGCCGACTTGGCGTGAGTGAGGACGTCCGCCGTCACCTCGACCTGTGCCTCGACTGCCGGGCGTGCGAGACCGCGTGTCCTTCGGGGGTCCGTTACGGCCAGCTCATCGAGCCTTTCAAGGTCGCGCTGCACCAGTCGGCGCCTGCCAGTCGGCGGAGTTGGCTGCAAACCCTCATCCTGCGGCACCTCTTTCCCTACGGCGAGCGAGTCAAGATCGCGCTCGCTCCCGCCCGGCTTTTGCAGCGAGCCGGAGTGCTCGACGCGCTCGAGAAAGTCGGTCTCACCCGCCTGCTCCCACCGACCTTGCGTCGCATGCAGGCGATGCTGCCGAGGCTTGCGTCGGGGGGGGCGAAACTGCCAGAGGTGCTCCCTCCGATCGGCCCGAAACGCGCCCGCGTCGCCTTATTCCTCGGTTGCGTCTCGGATGCGATGTATCCACAGACCACTGCCGCGACGGCCCGAGTCCTCCAACGGAACGGCTGCGAGGTCGTAATCCCCCGAAACCAGGCCTGTTGCGGGGCGATCCATTATCATTCGGGGATGGAGAAGCCTGCATTCGATCTGGCCCGGGCGAATCTCGGAGCCTTCGACCTGAACTCGGTTGATGCCATCATTGTCAACGCTGCCGGTTGCGGCGCGATGTTGAAGGACTATGGCCACCTGCTGCCCCAGGAAGACCATGCCCTGGCCTTGCAATTCGCCGCCAAGGTCAAAGATGTCTCCGAGTTTCTCATTCAGCTCGGTCCGATCGCGCCGGCCCACGCGGTCCCCTACCGGAAAGTGACGTATCACGACGCCTGCCACCTGGTCCATGCGCAGCGGGTCCGGACGCAGCCGAGGCAGCTTCTCGAGATGATCCCGGGGTTGGAACTCGTCCCGCTCGAAGAGTCCGAGATCTGCTGCGGCGCCGCGGGAACCTATAATCTGACCGAGCCGGAGATGTCAGAGCGCCTCGGACGCCGGAAAATGGAACATATCCTCGCGACCGGGGCCGAGGCGGTTGTCACTGGCAATGTGGGCTGCATTCTCCAGATCGCTCGGAAGGCCAAGGAATACGGAACCACGATCACCGTGGAACACCCGATCGATCTCCTCGACCGAGCCTACGAGGGCCGTTGACGCGATCCCATATCCATCTCATCTCCAAACAGGGTCTATCTCACTCGGAACCTGTGAGGAGATGAGTCAGTTCACGCCAGGTCGGTCGGAGGGGGCAACTCCCTTGCAACGCGAGCGAGGATTGCCTCGATGAGGTCCGCCAATCGGCCGCTGACCGCCAGGCTGGTTTCCAGGACCTCCGCGTGCGAGAGCGGGTTTGGGCTAATCCCAGCGGCCCAGTTCGCCACGATGGCCAGCCCAAGCACCTCTAGGCCGCCATGGCGAGCCACGATCGCCTCCGGCACGGTTGACATCCCGACCAGATCGGCCCCGAGCGTGCGGAGCATGCGGACCTCGGCAGGGGTCTCGTAGTGCGGGCCGGGCATGCAGGCATAGACTCCCGAGGCGATCGTCTGATCGAGACGGTGTGCTTCCTCGATGGCGAGGGTCCGCAGGCGGTCGGAGTAGACCCCGGTCAAATCGAGGAACCGGTGTCCCAGCCGGTAATCGTTCGAACCTCGCAGCGGGCTCGTCCCGAGCAAGTTGAGGTGATCGGAGAGACAGACAATCGAACCAGGCGCGAGATCTTCTCGAATTCCCCCCGTTGCCGCCGTGAGGATCACCCGAGGAACGGAGAGCCGCTGAAGAATCCGGATTGGGAAGGTCACGGTCTCAAGATCATGGCCTTCATACGCGTGAAAGCGGCCCTGAAAACAGGCGATCCGACAACCGCCCAGATCACCAATCAGCAGTCTCCCGGCATGTCCCGCCACGGTCGGGGCCGGCAGATGGGGCAACGTGTGATAGGGGAAAATCGTGGGGTCTTGCAGCCGATCCGCCAGATTTCCGAGTCCGGAGCCGAGCACGAGACCAGCCTCGATGGCCCCAGTGACCCGACCTCGAATCGCGTCAGCCGCTTCGGAAGCGTGGTCATAAACCATGAGCATCCTCAAGGAAGCAACGTTCCGGCGATACTCGCCGTCAACACGTTGGCAAGCGTGGCCGCCAGCAAGGCCCGTAGCCCCAGTTGGGCCAAATCCGACCGCCGTTCCGGGACCAGGGACCCGATACCCCCCACCTGAATCCCGATCGAGCTGAGGTTCGCGAACCCGCAAAGGGCGAACGTGGCAAGGGTCACCGACCGAGGTTGCAATTGGGCCGCCATCGTTCCGAGTTGCCCATAGGCAACCAGTTCGTTCAGGACGAGCCGAGAACCGAGCAACCCCCCGACTCCAACGCAATCACCCCAGGGGACTCCCATCATCCAGGCGACCGGGGCGAGCAGCGTCCCCAGGATCATCCGCAACGACAGGCCTTCCAGCGCAAGTCGGCCGCTCGACCAATCCGTCGCCAGTCCGCCCAACGCCCCGAGTCCTGCGTCGACGAGCGCAATCAGGGCGAGAAACGTGATGAGAATCGCCGCGATGTTGAGCGCCAATTGCAATCCTTCCCGGGTCCCTCGCGCGGCGGCGTCGATCACATTGGCATCACGCGGCGTGGTATCGGCGTCGACTCGCCCGAGCGTGAGGGGAACGCTTGATTCAGGGACGAGGATTTTTGCCAGGACGATCGACGCGGGAGCATTCATGAGAATCGCCGTCAAGAGGATCCCCGGGGCGGCACCGGCCTCGATGTAGGCGCCGAGCACGCCCCCCGAAACGAGTGCCATCCCGGAGACCATGACGACCATCAACTCGGACCGGGTCAGTCGAGCGAGGAACGGCCTGATCGTCAGAGGTGCTTCCGTCTGACCCAGGAAAAGCGAGGCCGCCACGTTGAGCGATTCGGCACCGCTTGATCCGAGGAGCTTGGCCATGATCCAGGCGAACCCTCGGACAATGATCTGCATGAGCCCGATCTGATAGAGCACCGCAAAGAGTGCGGCCACGAAGATCACGGTGGGGAGCACCCGAAATGCGAACACGAATCCCGCCGGCCCTGCGGGATCAACCAGGCTCGGGCCGAAGACGAACTCCGCCCCGACGATCGCGCAGTTGAGGACCAGGACCACCAGGCCCGACGCCCCTTCCATGATGCGCTGCCCCGCAGGGACAAGAATCAGGAGCAATCCCAACCCTACCTGGATCACGAGGCCGGGCACGACCGTCCGGATCGAAATGGCCTTCCGATCCTCGGAAAGGACGACCGCGAGCCCCACGATGCCGATGATCCCCAGAAAACCTTGAAGCCTGCCCCAGGCAACTCCAGTCTTATCAGTGTCTTCTGATGATACGCTGCCCGATTCCGAAATCGGCGGGACGCCGCCGCCCGCCTCAGGTCCCTGGCCCGCAGTCACTGCCGACCACAGCAAGAGGATGAGCGGCAGGAACCAAACAGCTCGGGCCATGGTATTGGAACTCGCTTGCCTCGGACTTCACCAGAGTGATGCCACGGCCATCGTTGAGGGTGAGCCGCCCAGGTGGTCGCTCGAACAGCGGGACATGGCTCGATGATCAGAGATCTTCGTCGAGGATGATCGGAAGGCCAGGGATCAGCGCATCGAAGTCACTGACCGACCCTCCGTCGAGCATGCAGTCGATGATCTGCCGCCCCAGGGGATCGAACTCCGATCGTTGATAACTGCTGAGTTCGTCCCGGAAAAACTCGGTCAGAATGCTGGCGCCTGCATCGTATCCCTGCTCTCCGACCTCGCTCTGACGCTCGACCTGGAGGAAGATCGGCGGGATATCCTGGCCCTCGATCACCATGGAACTCAACGCATAGCCGAGCAGCGGGCATCGAGCAGGTTGGACCGTGCTCGGCGGGAATGGATCCGGGCCGCGACGGGCCAGATAGTCCCGGGCGATCCACTGCCCCATGAACCCGACCTTCCAGGCACCAATGTGCTGATTCGGGATCAGGATATGCCGCATCCGGTGGCCTTCCTGAAACTGTTTCAGCAGCAAATTCGCCTGATCGACCTTGCGCCCGGTCGCAAAGGGCCAGTACGAGCCGACCCCTTCGGAGCTCATCCCCTCCGTCTGCACGATGCTCGGATTGGCGTAACCTCGTGGCGCCACGAGGCGCCACAGCCAGGAGAGGGCCGGCGGAAGGATGTGGAACAGCCCGAGAATCCCGAAGCTCGGCTTCTCCCGGGTGCAGGGGGGAGTCCTGACGCCGAACGACCGGACATCCACTCGCACAGGGCCGTTGATGATCCCGGGGATCAACTGCCTGGGCACCACGACCCGGGGGTTCGGACACGGCTTGCCCGGCTCGTCCTCGATATGCTGCCAGATCAAGGCTGTCCCATCAGGGACCGCCTGAATGTTGAGGAAGAGGAGCGGTCGCTCGGCATGGATGGTCAGCTCCTCCAGATGAGGGTCGACGCCGTAGTGGTCGATGTGGTTCACGCGGATGAACCAGGCGGATTCGGCATCGACGAGCGTCAACCGTCCGTCGTCGTTCTGGAGGCTCGGATGGCAGAGGGCCATGTCGTCGGTGACCGGATGGAGCTCGCACCCCCGCGGCAGGATCAGGTGCCGCTCGTCGCCGTCGATCTTCCGGGTACCGAACAGAAGCCGGCCATCCCGCTCGCGGTGGATCTCTTCGAGCATCTCGCTCTTGCCGCCGCCGCTCGCTCCCTCGTGCATGATGGTCAGGCGACTTCCGTAGGGAGTCACCACCCGCACGGTCGAGCAATGGGTGGTCACCCACTGCTCGCGTTCCCCGATGGCGAGCAGGACGCCATAGATCCCCTTCTTCGCGCTCGGGCCGGGGTACAGGTTGTAGCTGAACAGCTCGTGCAGCGATTCCAGACGATTGTGGACAACGACCTGCTTGCCCTGGAAATGGGAATGCCGGAACGGCGGAGCGACATAGACAACCGCCTTGGGATTGAAATCCGGCGAGAGGTCCGATGGATCGAGGATCCCCTGCAGCAGCGCCAGGCCGAACCCGAAGAAGCCCGCGTTGGCGGGGACCACCGCGACGGCATCGATCCCCTGATCCGGCACCCCCGAGACGAACGGGAACAGGGCCAGTTGCTGCGTCTTGAGCCAGTCGAACGTCTCGCGACGGGTCTGGTCGAAGGATTGGCCGAACCGCTCGGCATACCGGGGCTTGTTCGTCGGCTCATCGTCGCCGATGACCATGCAATCCGGGTCTCGGCGGCGCATGTAGGGTTCGAGGTAATTCGCCGCGATCCCGTTCGTCACTCGGCAAACCCGGGCCTCGACAATCGACCCTTGCCCGGGAACGTCGTAGCGGACCTCATGCCACCCTTCGACCGCGTCGTTCACCGCCAGCTCAGCGAGTTCTTCCACATTGCGCGCAAGGTGCCAGCCGGGACATTCCGCCAGGATCGCGTTGAGTTCGTCGGGAACCTTGAACAGATCGAACGGCCCGGATTGCAACGCCATGTCGAGACACCCCATGCGAACGTGTCAGAAACCCGATTCACAGCCGGATTACGATCCTGAAGTGCAGGCAGTTTAACCGACTCGCCGGGCCGTCCCTACACCAAATCGGGCCGAACCGAGCCGCTTCGGATGGAGTTCCGTTGATTTCTCAAATCGAATAATCGAGTCGCTCGAGGATCACCTCCGGCACCTGCACCGCCGATTCGCCCACTTCAAATGCCTCGGTAATCATCCTGGTCGCCTCCTGCAAGGCTGCATCGTCCGCGTTCGCGAGAATCGTGCAGAGCGGCTCCCCCCGGTGGACACGATCCCCGCACTTTTTGTTGAGCAAAACGCCCACCGAGTGATCGATGCTGTCCTCTGCCCTTGCCCGGCCTGCGCCGAGAAGCATGGCGGCGTGCCCGATCGGCCGGGCGCGAACCGCCGTCACGAATCCCTTTCGAGGTGCCGGCACGTCTCGAAGGACCCTCGGGAGCGGCAGGCGCGTCAGGTCGTCGATCGCCTTCGGATCGCCTCCCTGGGCTTCAACGACCCGCCGAAACCGGTCGAGCGCCGACCCATCGTGGATCACCTGGAAGCACCTGGCTCTCGCCTCTTCGAGCGTTGCAGCGGCCCGCCCGAGGACGAGCATCTCGGCGGCCAAAGCAATCGACAGGTCCCGGAGATCTGAAGGGCCTTCGCCTCGCAAGCATCGAACACATTCGGCGATCTCCACCGCATTACCGACGGCCTTGCCGAGGGGTTCATCCATCCGGGTGATCAGGGCAACCACGTCCTTCCCAAGCCCTTGCCCGATCCGGCACATCGATTCGGCCAGGGCTCTCGCATCTTCAACCCGTTGCATGAACGCCCCGTCGCCCGTCTTCACGTCGAGGACCAGGCCGTCGATCCCCTCCGCCAGCTTCTTCGAGAGGATCGATGCGGTGATCAGAGGTATGGACTCGACGGTCGCGGTCGCGTCGCGCAAGGCGTACAGGCGCTTGTCCGCCGGGGCGATTTCCTTCGTCTGGCCGATGAGGACCAGGCCGCACGCGTCCAGGACGCGACGATAACCGTCCAGATCCAGATCGATCCGGAATCCGGGGATTGCTTCCAGCTTGTCGAGCGTCCCCCCGGTGTGGCCGAGCCCCCTCCCCGAGACCATCGGGACCGGGACGCCGCAGGCCGCGACGATCGGCGCCAGGATGAGCGAGGTCTTGTCTCCCACCCCGCCGGTGCTGTGCTTGTCGATTTTCCGGCCTGGGATCATCGAGAGATCGACGATCGTCCCCGAGTCCATCATGCTCGCCGTCAGGGCCTCGGTCTCCTCCCGGGTCATTCCCCGCCAGAGGATCGCCATCAAGAGCGCCGACCACTGATATTCAGGAACCTCTCCGGTTTTCAGCCCCTTGATCAGCCACTCGATCTCGCACGGGTCGAGGGTACCGCCATCACGTTTCCGACGGATCAGGTCGACGGCTCGCGGAGTCATGAGTGAAGATTCTCGATGGCGAAGAATTCGGCTCGACGGTTCTCGTGATCATGCCGTCGGATCAGGCCTGCTCGCAAGACGATGCGGTCTCACGGTTCGGGAAGAGCCTGACCGACGCCCTCGTTCATCAGGTTTTCTGGGCGAAGCGGCTGCATTGGATCGAGACCGGGATCGCAAGCGGCGACGCCGTGACTCCTGAACCGGAGAACCGAGTGTGTTCGGCCTAGTCGGTCGCGAATTGACGGTCGCCCGCGTCTCCAAGGCCGGGATAGATGAAACCGATTTCTGTCAGTCGCTCGTCGATCGCCCCCGCATAGATGGGGACTTCGGGCATGGCGGAGCTGAGGCGATCAATCCCCTCAGGGGCCGCGATCAGGCACAGGTACCGGATGTCCGAGACGCCCGAGTCTCTCAGGATCTCGCAGGCTCGAACGGCAGAACCGCCGGTCGCCAGCATCGGGTCGGCGACGAGGGCGATGCGGGCCTGGCTGTCCTGAGGGACCCGATTGAAATATTCCGTCGGCTTCAGCGTGTGTTCGTCTCGAAACAGGCCGATATGCCAGACCTGGGCATCCGGGATCAGGTCGAGGAGCCCGTCCGCCATCCCCAGGCCCGCGCGGAGGATCGGGACGATTGCAAGGGGGCCGTCCACTTCTCTCCCCATCGCGTCCCCGAGCGGGGTCCGCACGGTTCGCGATCGCGTCGGAAGGTGCGTGGTCGCTTCGACACCGAGCAGCGTCCCCAGGATTCGGACCAGGGCTCGGAAATTGGGCGGTGTCGTCTCGATCGATCGGAGGGCGGCGATCTTCTCGTGAATCAACGGGTGTTTCGACTCGAACACTGAGGCCACGAAGCGCTCCTTTCCCGGTGGGCCCGGTCGATCGTCGTCCCCCCTGGCCGGGTGGACAGGTCTCGTCTCACTGATACAATGAGGAGGCCCCGAAGGCAACGGGACACTCGGGACCGGGCCGGATTGCGTGGGGAGATGTCAGGGAGGATACGGAGATCGCCGATGGCGCTCGGGTTCACGGTCCTGGCCAGCGGCTCGAAAGGCAATGCCTCGCTGCTCCAGCTCGACGGCTCCTGCTTCCTGGTCGACGTGGGGCTGGGCCCCCGTTCGCTGAGCCATCGGCTCGAAGCCGTCGGTGCCGATTGGGATCGGATTTCGGGGGCCATCATCACGCATACGCATGGTGACCACTCGCACGATGCGACGCTTCGCACGATGGCCCGGTTTCGGATCCCGGTCTATTGCCATCCCGACCACTGGGAGGAGGCCGGCCATCGTCCGGGATTTCGGGAACTGGCCGGGCTGGGCCTGCTCCGATTCTTCGACGACCGACCGCTCCTCGTTTCTCCCGGGCTCTGGGTCGAAGCTTTCGCGCTCCGGCACAGCGGCCCGACCTTCGGATTTCGATTCGAAGGTCGAGTCGGGAGGAGGGGCCGCCCGTCGACCCTGGGGTATTTGACCGACACGGGATGCTGGGATCATCGCACGGTCGAGGCCCTCGCCGATGTCGACCTCCTGGGTATCGAGTTCAATCACGATGTCGAGATGGAGCGCCACTCGGGGCGGTCTCCCGCACTGATCTGGCGGAATCTGGGGGATCGCGGGCATCTCTCGAACGATCAGGCCGCCGAATTACTGCTGGCCGTCCTTGATCAATCGGGACCAGGCGCGGTCACTCAGGTCGTGATGCTCCATCTGAGCGAGCACTGCAATCGACCGGAACTCGCGGTCAAGGTCGCCAGGGAGGCGCTCCGACAACGCGATCGACGCGCGAAACTCCATACCGCGAGCCAGGCGTCTCCGCTCGGGAAACTCTGGGTCAAGCCCGCCCGAAGGCCGAGGGCTACCTCGACCGCCGGGTTCCCCTGGGAAGCGTAATTCGTCTTCATCTCGAACGAGGTCCGATCGATCCCGTGGCCGACTACTTCGTGAGCGACGTCCACCTCAGACTCGACCATGTCGAGCGGTCGGAACGATTTGCGGCATTCGTCCGTTCCTTGAGCCCGGCCGACTCCTTGACGGTGGTCGGCGACCTCTGCGACTTCTGGTTTTCCAGTCGCCAGCGACACGATGCCCCCCTGCGATGTCCCGGCCTTCACGCCTTGGCCGAGTTCCGAAGGCAGGGCGGGATGCTCCTCATCTTGCCCGGCAACCACGACGCCTGGCTCGCCCCCTTCTACGAGAAGAGTTTGGGTGCCCGATGCGTCGACCGTCCCTGGGAAGGCACCCGGCATGGAGTCAAAATTTCGGCAGTGCACGGGCATCGGCTCGGTGCTCGCAAGCCCTGGAAGGCGATGATGGAGAGCCGTCCCTTCCTCTCCGCGTTCGAGGCGATCCCTGGCCCGATCGCTCGGAGACTGGCGGATCGGCTCGAACGCTCCAATGCGCAGTCACTCGCCGCGACGCATCACCGCCATCTCATGACCTATCGTGCCCATGCCCGTCGAACGATCGAGGGGGGGCGAGCACATCTGGTCCTCCTCGGGCACGTGCACGACGTGTTCGATGAGGCAATCGGACCGGGCCGGATGATCGTGCTTGGCGACTGGATGGGCGGCTCCAGTCACGTCCGCGTCGACGCGCAAGGGGTCCACTTCGTCGCCGATCGACCCTTGGCGACGACCTTGAATCCGGCGATCCGAGCCTCCGATCCGGCTCAACCGAACGTGTTGAGATCCCACGGTTGATCAACTGATACGCGAACCTCCAGCCCGGCGTCCCTGTCTGCTCTGGACGGAATAATGACCCTTGCAAGGCGAACCGGAGCAACCCCAGAAGGTTGATTCGCTTAATTTCCAACGTCCCGATCCTCACAAAACCCTCGGAAGTCCATGTTCAAGATTGACCATCATCTGCACACCACCCGACACTCTCCCGACAGTTTCATGGAACCCGAGGAACTGATCGAGCAGGCAAAACGCGTCGGCCTCGATGGCGTGGTGATCACCGAGCACGATCGCCTCTGGGATCCCGATGAGCTTTCCGAGCTTTCCGCGAAATCTGACGGGATGACGGTGCTCGGCGGCGTCGAGGTGTCGGCCCGAGAGGGGCATTTCCTGGTCTATGGACTGACCGACCTGGATGATTGCCCGCCGGGGGTCCGGCTCGCGGACTTGCTCGCCGCTGTCAGGGCGCAGGGCGCCGCCATCGTCGCCGCCCACCCGTTCCGATGGGACCAGGATTTCGACGCCATCGTCACCGAACACGGCCCGATCTTCGATGGACTGGAACTGGTCAGCAATAACGTCCTGCCGGACATGCGCGTCCAGATCGAGGCCATGCTCCATCGCCATCCGAGCATGGGCGCCACCGGGTCGAGCGATGCGCACGATGCCATGACCGTGGGCTGTTACTTCACGGAGTTCCCGGCTCCGATTCGTTCGATGTCGGAGTTCGTGGCGGCGTTGAAGGGGAAGCTCGGGCGTCCTCGACATCGACCGGGCGCGGTGCTCCTCGGCGGGCCAGTCGATTGAGGAGTCGTCCCCCGAACACCGGCTCGGGCCGTTTCAGTCGAACCAGGTTCCGTTGCGCACGATCCCATCGCTTGAGTATGGGCTGAGTTAGCGAGCCGAGCGTCTGCTCGAACAGCAGAAACTCATCGGGTGTCGGCGGTTTGAACCAGGCCCGAGCAGCGAGCTGGCGGACGGTTCGGTATGACTCGGCGGTGTCTCCCCGATCGAGCCCCGCGGGGTTCTCCGTCAGCTGGCGAAGCGATTCGAGGAGCGTTCGGCGACGGTCTGCCGCCTCTGCCGGGTCTTCCGGGATGACCAGCGGCGGCCGTCTCGCAAGATTCGGTTCCTTGGGGGCGACGAGGAAAACGGGGTTCAGACCCCGGAGTGCCAGGGCCCGATACTGCTGGTCGAGCCTCCAGAGCACCTGCAGCATGCGTCCCCAGTGGGTAATGCGAGCCAAGGTCTCTTGCTCGGCCTGTCGATGCTGCATCTGGACGAACGCCGCGCTCATGAGCATGATGACCCCGAGGACGCCGGCCACCGCCGCTCTCCGCGACCGTTTCCAACGAAGTAATCGGCGGTCCAGGAGCCCCACCAGTCCTCCCACCACCGCCCCCGCCGCGTGGCCGAGGTTGTCAATATTCGGCACGATGAATCCGAGCAAGGCATTGGCCAGCAGGATGGCCGCCATCCAGATGGGGGCTCGTTTCGGGAATTCCGCCGGATTCCTCCATCCCACCACCGCGACCAGCCCGATCAGCCCGAGCACGATGGTCGATCCGCCCCCACTGTGGACGATCAGGGCCGAGATGCCGCCGGTCCACGGCCTCAGCAGGTTCGCGAGGAGGTTGGCCCCCGCGCCGAGCAGGACATAGATCGCCAGGAATTGCCACGAGCCGTACCACGACTCGACGACCCTGCCCAGCTGGACGAACGCGATCAGGTTCAGCGTCAGATGCAGGAGGTTAAAGTGGATGAAGGTCGCGGTGAGGGTTCTCCAGAACTGCCCCCCGTAGATTCCTTGGGGGGTAACATCGCCGAAGCCATGACTGATCTCAGAAGAGACGAACCCCCCGTAGAGCATCGACCTCGGCTGGATCGGCTCGTCCCGAGCGATGGCAAGAAGCACGAAGAGCACGATCCAGATCAACGCGAGACCGGACGTGACAGGGGTACTTCGCAGCGTCGGTCGATCGGAATCCAGGTCTCCCGGATCGACCATCAGAATGCTCCCCGATCGGCCCCGGCCAGGGCCCGGATTCGCTCCAGTCGATGATCAAGCGTCCGATCGTCCAGGGTCGGGATCAGCGTATCGGTCCCCACAGGATCGCCGAGCGGAACCCAGCTCTTGCAACCGGTCTGCTCAGGAGTCACCACGATCCGAGGCGGCGGCTCGGCTCGGAAAACCCGCACCCCCAGCACCCAGAGCCCCGGTTTCCGGTATGCGAAGCGCTTCAAGACGGTCTCGGCGGT
This sequence comes from Tautonia sp. JC769, assembly GCF_040717455.1. Lineage (NCBI taxonomy): Bacteria > Pseudomonadati > Planctomycetota > Planctomycetia > Isosphaerales > Isosphaeraceae > Tautonia > Tautonia sp. JC769. The sequence goes on along the minus strand of NZ_JBFEFH010000003.1, from coordinate 288,604 downwards.
CCAGACGTGCAGCTCGCTGACTGCGTCCAGGCGGTCGACATCGTCGACCCAGACGAGGCACTCGACCTGAACCAGTGCGGGCAGCTCAAGCATGCCGGGAGGCACCGCCCGAGCCGAGGTCGGAGGGCCATCGTCTCGCAATCCTTGCTGTACTTCATGGAGATGCGTGGGATACAGCCAGAAACTCGAGTGCTCGGGACGAAACACGCCGGCGTCCTCCGCGATCCCTCCTTTGCGGAGGATCAGCGACTGACGGCCCTGGGCGAGCGCATCGCACACACCCGCCCATTCCTTGAACGCGATCGCGCATGCCGGCGGAAATGACTCGGGGATCACGGCCACTCATCCTTGGGTTCTCGATCCATCAAATCAGAAACGGCTTCGCCGGGGGACTTGCCCTCGAAGAGGATCTGGCGAAGCGCCGTGGTGATGGGCATGTCGACCGACCGCTCTCGGGCCAGTTCCGAGACACCAAGGCAGGTCGGCACCCCTTCGGCGACCTTGGGGCTCGACGCCTGGATCTCGGCCAGGGTCTCACCCCGCCCCACTCGTTCGCCGAACGCTCGGTTGCGTCCAAACGGGCTGTAGCAGGTCGTGATCAGGTCGCCAACCCCTGCAAGTCCCAGGAAGGTCGCGGGCCGAGCACCCATCGCCGAGCCGAAGCGGGTCATTTCGGCCAGCCCCCGCGTGAGCAGCCCCGCCTTGGCATTATCCCCGAATCCGAGACCATCGCAAATGCCTGCCGCCACGCCGATCACATTCTTGAGCGCACCGCCCAGTTCGACACCGATCGCGTCGGGATTACTGTAGACCCGAAACCGATCGGTATTGAAGGTGTCCCGGACCAGACGGTTCAGGGGCCCGTCGGTCCCGGCGACGACCACCGAGGTCGGCAGCCCCCGAGCGATCTCCTCCGCGTGGCTCGGGCCGCTCAGGATTGAGACGGGCCGCTCCCCCAACTCCTCCAGGATGATCTGGCTCGGGCGGGCGAAGGATCGCTGTTCAATCCCCTTGATCACGCTCACAACTGGCAAGCCAGGGGGGAGGACCGCGCTTGCCAGCTTGAGTGTCTGCCGCAGGAAGGCAGAAGGGACCGACGCAATCACCAGGTGCGACCCCTGGAGTGCCTCCTCGAGATCGCTGGTGAAGCGAATCGTCCCAGGCAGCGGGATTCCGGGCAGATAACGCTCGTTCTGCCCGGCTCGGGCAAGCTGCTCGACGAATTCCGGACGACGGGCCCAGAGTCGGACCCGATGTCCGGATCGATCCAGGAGGACGGCCATCGCGGTCCCCATCCCCCCGGCCCCGAGAATCGTGATCTGGTCTAGTGCCACGGGGTGACCTTCTCGTCAGGATCGTTCTGATGCGACCGGGTGCTCTGACCCGCGACCAGTATAATGGATCATGCAACGCCTGCCCCAGGGTAGAGTCGCTCGCCTCGAGCAATCCCGGGCCAGGGCCACCATCGCGATTGCCGCAATGATTGTCGAACCCGGCCAGGTCCACTCCATCCTGACGCGAACCTCGGGCTACCTCGAGGGGATCGCGTCTCACTCGCTGCAACCCTACCGAGGCTGCGCGTTCGGTGCGACCCTCTGTGGTGTCGGGTGTTACGTCCAGCACGCCCGCCATCTCCTCAATGGTAGGCCCTGGGGGTCGTTTCTCGAAGCGCGCATGAATGCCGCGGAGCGGTATCGACTGACTGTCGATCGAGAGCGACGATGGGCCAGGCGTCAGTCGCATCGCTTCGGGATTTTCCTCTCCAGCGCGACGGAGCCGTTCCCCCCGCAGGAATCCCGACTCGGGGTGACCCGCGCCGTCCTCTCCGCGATGGAAGCGAGCCCACCGGACCTGCTCATCATCCAGACCCATTCGCACCTCGTGCGTCAGTATGGGCCTCAACTTGCCCGCCTCTCGGAACAATGCACACTGCGGGTCCATCTCTCGATTGAAACCGATCGCGATCGCCTGCCCGGTCTCCCTGGCCACGGGAGCTCGATCGATCGGCGATTTGAGGCCGCATCCAGCCTGAAGGCGTCGGGGCTGATGGTCGTGATCACTGTGTCCCCGCTCCTGCCGATCCTCGATCCCGAGGCCTTTTTCCGGAGGATTGCCGCGGTGGCCGATGGGGTCGTCCTGGACCATTTCATCGGCGGAGACGGGACGGGGCAGGGGACCCGAACCCGTCGAACACCCTTGCCCGGGGCCATGGCGAGGGTCGACCCCGACTCGCTTGAACTGGCCTATCGGGACCGGATGGCCGCGGTTGCCGAGCGATTCTTGCCGGGGAGGGTCGGGGTCGGTGCCGCGGGATTCGCCGGCCAATGGGGGCGGAATTGACCCAATCGGGCATCCATGGCATAGAAAATCGGATGTCGTGGTTGAGCGGTGACATCATCGGACCGCTCGACATGGTTGACAGCCTGTCGCGTTGATCGCAAAGATCTCGAAGGAAGAGGGAGAACGGATTCGCAATCCGATTTTCCGAAAAAGTTTCCGGGGAGGCGCGAACATCTCGAGTGCGAGCCCAGTCTATGCTCGCGTGCGGTGGCTCTGGATTCGCAATCCGCAGACTCCGCTCATCCTCCGGAAGTTCGTCCCGGGGGAATCATGGCGTGTTGCCGTGATTGTCCCGGCTGTTCGTCTTGGGTTTCGTTCGTCCGATTCTGTTCGAGGACTGTTTTCTCCTGCGACGGCCGAGCTTTCCGGCTCGGTCCTCCGACGGCGGTCACGCTACCGCCGATCTGAATGTCGCCTCACCACCGTTTCCACCTCGTTGAGGTGGCTGTGAGGACCCTGCGATGTTGACCAATCACACCAACCTGACCCAATCGGCCACGCAGACCCAGCTGATCAACGGCTCGCGGTCGCTCGCCCTGGTGGTGGATGTCAACACGGCGCAGGCGTACGCCCCTCGCTGCCACAAACGCTTCCACCTCCATGTCGGGCCCATGATGTCCGCCGGAATGCCGTTCAGTGTCCGGGAGTCCGAATCGATTCGGATTCGTGGCATTGAGCCAATTCCGGGTTCACCGCGAGGCGAAGGCTGGCCGGGATCCGGTCGGTCTCACTCGTCTCGTTCGTGGTCGCTCTGTCTCTTGCCCGCGCGTCTCAGGGGTTTTGTACGTCGTGCCGTCCCCAAACGGCGTGTCGTATCGCTCGGCCTGGCCACCAAGAACGCTGTGGCTCGCCGGGCGGCTACCGCCCTGAATGCCGTCGCAATGAGCATCGATCACGCTCCTGTCTCGGTGCAGACCGCCTTCGCGCGGCCTGCCCTGATGGGGGGGTGAACGCCAACCCCCGGCCACCTCATTGACCGTGACGGTGCGTTGACTCGGGCTCGCAAGCCCTCCGATCGTCCCCGCTCGATCTCCGATGGCGGGACTGATCCGCTGGCGAGCCCGTCACCACGCGTCGTTCCTTGAGAGCCGAGCGGATAGTTGGCCCGCGCTTGGCCCCGTTTCGACCGCTCGAAATCGAGCCCTGCTCGCATCGAAGCTGCCGAAGCGAGGACGCCATGTGCCCGAGCCGTCACCGTCGGGTCCGGGTCGTTCCGTGCCTGGCTCTGCTTGCCGCTCCCGGTCCTCGTGCCTCGTCCCGGCGTACCGCTCGCCGAGGATGAGCCCCGCACGACGGCCGTGAGCCGCGAAGCACGAGCCAACCTGAAGCGACCCGCACCTGTGGACCGCCTGACGCCGCCAGATCGCCCTGCGCCCCTCCAGACGATTCCAGGAGGCGCCCGGCGATTTGGTGAGACCCGGAGGATGGGAAGACACCATCGTGATCGCTTTGATTTCTGAGGAGCAGGTCCGTACCGACCACTGGTCGAGCACCGCAGCCCTGGTGATTCGGGCTCGGGACGGGGATCGTGAGGCGTTCGGCCAGCTGGTCGAGCAGTTCCAGCGCACCGTGTACGCGGTCGCCCTGAGCCGGCTCGGCAACTCCAGCGAGGCCATGGAACTCACCCAGGAGGTGTTCCTGCACGTCATGGGACGCCTGGACCAGGTGCGTGAACCGGAGCGGTTCGCCGGCTGGCTCCGACAGGTGACCGTCCGGATGGCAATCAACCGGGCGACCCGGCGTGTGCCTCCCTCGAGCATCGAGGACGAGGTCCTCGACGGCGCGGCCGTTCATCGGCACGAGCCGCTCGATGAACTGATCTCGCAGGAGCGTGCTCGACGGCTCTGGGACGCCCTGAATCAGCTCAAAACGCTCGACCGCGAGGCCCTCGTGGCCTTCTACATTCGGGAGCTGTCGCTCATCGAAATTGCAGAAGAACTCGACGTGCCGATCGGCACGGTCAAGCGTCGGCTCCACACCGCTCGGAAGCGGCTGAAGGCCCAACTCCGGGCCGATGCCGGCGATCCCGAGGAGTGGACCGATACGGTCGAACTCGAAGACGCGGAAGAGCCTGTGGCGCTTCTCGTTGCAAGTTAACTCGCCTCGATTCGAGAACCCCTCCGTCGTTCCTTGCAACGGCCGAGGGGTTTCGCTCATGCGCGGTGCGGATCGGTCGTCGTCCTGCTTCCGAGCGCGTCAGGGTGCTTGAGAAGGGCCCCACGCCCGCGGATGCATCAGAGCGACTCGTCCTCAAATTCTCCCAGTAGGTCGTTGATCTCCTCGTCCAGCTCGTCCATCTCGAATTCGCGAGAGGCCGACCGCGCGGTGATGTCCGGCGGTTCCTCGTCTTCGAGACGGGGTTTCGAGGGATCGGTTTGCGTTCGGGCCCGGAGATAGAGCTTGATCGGCACGTCGTTGAACGGCAGCTGTTCCCGGAACACATTGAGCAGATAGCGTTGGTAGGTCGGGTCGAACAGGCCGGGCCGATTGACGAAGAGGACGATCGTCGGCGGGGCCACGCTGACCTGGGTGGCGAAGTAGATTTTCGGGACGCGGTTCTCTCGGACCGGTGGGGCGTGGGCGGTCACCGCGTCTCGGAGGATCCGATTCAAGGTCCCCGTGCCGATCCGCCGGTGCGCCCGCTTATACATCGCCTGGGCCAGGTTGATCAACGCCTTGACGTTTTTCCCGGTCTGCGCGGTGATGAACGCGATGGGGGCATACGACATCCCCTTGAACGCATGCTGCACCATCGTGGCATATCGGCCGGTCTCACCCCGAGCCGGGCCGGTCAGGTCCGAGAGGATGAGGTCCCACTTGTTGATGACGATGACGCAGGGTTTGTATTGCTTCGTGATGTAGTCGGCCAGTTGCTTGTCGAGCCGGGTGACCCCCTGGGTCGGATCGATAAACAGGAAAACGAGATCCGCCCGCCGGATCGATCGCTCGGCGCGATGGATCGAGTAGAAGTCGAGGTCATCGCGGATCTTCGCCTTCCGACGCACCCCGGCCGTGTCGATCGCAACGAACGGCAGCCCGTCGAGTTCGAAGCGCACATCGACCGAATCTCGGGTGGTCCCGGCGATCTCGGAGACGATCATCCGCTCTGCGTGGGCAAGCGTATTGATGAACGTCGATTTGCCCGTGTTGGGCCGGCCGACCACGGCGAGCTTCATGGCCTCCGACGCGACCCTCGACCCGTCGTCTTCCGGAGGAAGGTGCTCGAGAATCAGCGAGATCAGCTCGGACTTGTTGCGATTCTGGTGCGTCGACAGGGGGATCGGCTTGCCGCGACCGAGCTTGTAGAATTCCTGACCCTGGGCGTCGAACTTGGGATCATCGGCCTTATTCAGGGCCAGGATGACGGGAGCCTGGACATAGCGGAGTCGCCGGGCAACTTCCTCATCGAGGGGCATCATCCCGTCCCGGACGTCGACGACGAAGATCACGACATCGGCCTCTCCCAGCGCCGTCTCGATCTGGCGTTCCACGTGTTCGCTCAGATCGTCGCGGTCGACAATCCCGACTCCTCCGGTGTCGATCAGCTCGACGAATCGGCTGTTCCGTCCCTGGGGAAGCTCGGCGAGGGTCGTCACGCGATCGCGCGTCACGCCGGCCACATCGTCGACGATGGCGATCCGGCGCCCCGCGATCCAGTTCAGGAGCGACGACTTCCCCACATTGGGCCGACCGACGATGACGACACGGGGCAGGGGCATGGCGATGACGTCTCAGTCCCGAGGACACGCATTGACGCGGCCTCGAACGGAGAGCGATCCTTTACTGAAAGGGGAAAAACGGAGCATGGTCGGACCGCTGCCGGCCCTCACCGAGACGACGCACACTTTGAGACGCCGGCACGGAATCATTTTAATCCGGCCCGCTCCAGTGGGACAATGTTCGAGGGCCTCGATCTGGCATGAATGACGATTCCGAAGGATCGATCAAGCGGGCTGAGGCGATTGGGGCAGGGTTCACGCTGCTCGACGGCATTGCCCTGGTCATCGGCGCGGCCATCGCTTCGGTACATCTGAAGCAGGCCGCTCCGCCGGGCCCCCTGACGGGGACCGCGTGGGTCATGATGTGGCTCACGTTCACCGGGGTTGCGTTGACCGCCTCCGGGCCGTTCTTCGCCCTGATCCGCCGGTTGTCAGGCCATCCGGGGATCGCCCCTCGGCTGGGAGACCGACTCTGGGTCCTGCTGGGGACTCCCTGGGTCCTGGCCGCCCTCCCTCGAATCGTGACGGGTTCCAGAGATCCCGACCACCGCGATCTCGCTCGACAGCTTCACGAGGTCGTTCTGGTGACGGGGATCGGCGTCTCCAGCCTCGCAACCCTGGCCATCGTCTGGGCTCGATGGGTCATGGTCTCCTATGGTTCGGCTCCTCATGATCAGGAGACCTCGGTAAGCTGGACCGACCGGATCGGTCTTACCCTTGCGGTGGCCTGGCCGCTCCAGTGTGCGCTCGGGATGGTCGTGCTGGGCACGCCTTCCTGAGACGATCCTGCCCGCCGGATCTTCCCGAGGACCGCTGATCGAGGGAGGGGATGCGTGACCGATGCACCCGGCAACACCGACCCCCGCAACCGCCATCGAGGTCCGCGATTAATCGATCTGACCGGTCTCATCGTGGGCTTCGGGACCGCGGCCCTGCTGATTCGATCCCTCTGGCCGACCAGCCGTACGATGTCGGTTGAAGTGGGGGTGGTGGTCGGGTTACTTCACCTCTGGCTCGGGCTGGCCATGGCGGGGCCGGTCCTGTTGCTGATCGACCGTCGAGGGTTGAACGACGCGACCCGGCAGCTCAGTTGGGCCCAGTTGGCCTGGCTCCTGATCGGCTCCTACTGGCTCGCCCTCACCGCCCTGGTGGTCCCGACCAGGATGTCGGTTCATCCGCTTCTCGGCGTCTTGCCGATCGGTGCCGCCCTGCTCCTGCGAGGGATCGGCCCGAAGAGCTCTCAGGCGAGCCTCCGCGCCCAGAACTGGACCGATCAGGTCGCGGTGATCCTCATGGCCACCTGGCCCCTGGCGTGGATTGCCCTGATTCTCCTCGGGAAAACCCTCTTCTGACCGGACGTGTGCGACACGACTTGTTCCTCGCCAGGCTCCGACGGCGCGTTGATCTTGATGCCGACCTCGTCCGATGATAGACTTTGTGGTTTACCCTTGCACCTGAATTCAAAGGGCTTGGATCGACTCCCCGGTTTCGACGTCAGAGGACGCAACCTCAATGCCTCGTAAACGCTTCGGACGAAGCCGCAAGAATCGTTGCCGTTTTTGCACCCCCGAGGGATGCCCCCGGCCGGCTTACGTCGACTACAAAGATATGAGCCTGCTGAAGAAGATGCTCACGAACCAGAGCAAGATGTTCTCTCGCAAGCGGAGCGGGAACTGCGCCGCGTTCCAGCGCGCCACCGCCGAAGCGATCAAGCGGGCTCGCTACATGGCGTTGCTGCCTTACGTGGGTGAGTGAGCCGACGATAGACGCGCGGAGACCCCGAGGGCATCGTTTCGCCGGTTCCGAGCGATCTTTGTTTGCATGCAGAGCCGGGGAACGGTGCCCCCTCCTCCATCAATTCGCGTAGGAGGGGGCTGCGTTTTCCGGTTCGGTTTCCTCAATCGAACGGAAACCGATTGAAGATGCTGCCGCTCGCCGATCATCGACGCCCGAGCTGATCTCCGAGTCGGAGCAGCCCTCAGGGCGTCGATTCTGCGTAACGACCCTGGCCTGTCACAATGGCCGAGGTCTCAGTGAACGCCGAGTGCTCGATCCGATCGCGACCGATTGGCCGGGCGACGAACGCCCGAAACTCCTCATCAAGCTCGTCGAACGATCGGCCCAGGTGGGTGGCGAGACTCCGGTCCGATCCGGGACGAAGCTGGCCCCGGTAGGCATTGCGAGCGTAATCGAGGAACGCCTCGCGGTCCCGCCCGTGATCGTGATCCATCAAATACACGGTCAAGGCGATCGCCTGCGCATAGTGGAGATGGGGATCACCCCCGTTGCCTCCATTGAAGGCCACGCGATCGAGCGAGACGAATCGTCCGACCGGGATTAATTCATCTCGCTCCACATGGCGACGATGCGCCTCCTCGAAACGAGGGCCGATGCGTCCCCCGTAGTGGATTGTGCCGTCATCCTGGGGTGCCACCGTCTCGAAATAGGTCCCCAGCCCTTCGAACACCCAGAAGTCTCCGGCGTTTCGGAGATACTCCGACGATCCCGCCAGTTCGAAGAGGAGCTGGTGAGACACCTCGTGATAGAGCGTGGCCTCGACGGGGAGCAAGCCTCCTTCGTCCTTGAAAAAGTAGCTGCTCTTCTGCGTGTCGAGGTAGATCCCGAGCGTGTCCTTGATCCCCGGATCTCTGAGCCGAGGCGCGAGGTAATCGACGTATTGTTGCTTCGTCCCGAAATAGAAGACCCGGTGTTGGCGGGGTGCATTCGGGGGGGCCGTGGCGCTGGCTGACCGCTTCAACTGGGCCAGCTGCAGTCGTTGAGGTCCAATCAGATCGGCCCCGACCGACGTAAAGAGATCATAAAAGGCTTCGAGGCGGCGGCCGAAGTCGATCCCTTCATCCAGGGGGACGCTGGCCTGGATCTTGAAGTGCGGCGTCGTGATCTGCCAGCCGTTGGTCACCGCTCCCTGCCGCGCCGCATCGGCTTCCGCGGCCGGGACCCATTCGATGCCCGCCCTCCCCACCCGAGGGGCGGCCGGCAGCAACCCTTGCTCGAGGTTGGGGACCCATTCGGCCGGAATCCAGCCATAGTCCGGATGGGGAATGTCTCCATTCTCGAGCCTCAGAATCGCGTGCGGAGTGGCCCATCCTCCTTCGTGCGGGACGTAGCCGAGCAACCGACGTGCCTCGGTATCGTCCGGCCTCCGGCGCAGGAGGTTTCGGAGACTCGCATCCGCAAGCGCGAGTTGCCCGGCCTCGAAGGCCTGGTTCGCGAGTTCTTCGTACTGCGTCGCCGCTTCGGATCGAATGGCATCGACTTCAGGGATCGTGTCCGCGTCGTCAGAAACATCGTCCCCGGCCGGGACGATCTCAGGCATCGGGATGAAACGATTCGGTCCGTCAGGCCGCGGCGATGGCTCGATCAAGGCCCGAACGGCCTGAGCGTGCGAGGCGTCTCCCGTCGACTCCAGCCGGTTTGCCAGGGCTTCCAGCGCCTCCGACTCGGTCGAGAGGATCTCAAGCGACCTGGAGCTGCTCGCTTGGACATCAACCCCGCTGCTCGGGGTCGAGGACGCCTCGCCAGACCGAGCGAGGCCGATTCCCAGCAACACCGCCACGACGATCCCGGTGGCGCTCAGCATCACGGGCCGATTCTCGGCTGGACCCATCGAACGGATCGTCGCACAATGACCGCGAAACGTCGAATCCCGATCCGAGGGCTGAAGGGCTGGTAGCATGGCGATTCGATCCCTCGTGCCTTGCGTGATGGGAATGCTGGGCGGCCTGCTTCTGGGATGGCTCGCGGCATCCTATTCTACCCCGAGCCTCCGGGCGGGGCAGGGGGATCGCTCGGGCGATTCGATCCTCGCCACCGGGCCCGTTTCGGTCGAGATGGACCGCGTGACCAGGCAACTCAGCACCACGGACGCGGTCTACTACCTCGATTATTCGCGCGGGAGACTCCTGGCGACGATCCCGGCCCTGAAACAGACGGTCTCCGGCACGGAGGTCCTCGGTGATTTCGCGACTCGCGATCTGGTGGCGGATTTCCAGCCCCCACGAGGGGCAACCCCTCGGTTCGTGATGACCGTCGGTCAGCTCGGGCTGGGGACAGGTACGGGCTGGGCGCCGTTGTATGTGCTGGAAACCCGGTCGAACACCATGGCGACCTATCGCCTCACTCCCGGCCCGCTCCGCCCCGGAGCAGAGCAGCCCCCCACCTTCGAGCTGCTCGAGCTGAAGCAACTCCCCTGATCGGATCGCGTCCCCTTGCCCGTGAGTCGGGGGGTGGGGACAATTGATCCTGGCGAGCCGGCCGCAGGGATGACCCTGGAGCGGCCGTCGTCAGGCGATCGGCACACCCGTGTCGGCTCGTCGTCTCGATCCTATCGCGCACAGCCTTCATCATGAATTCTCACGAGCAGCCTGGCGGAACGGTTCCGAAGCCGATCGATCACCCTGGGCTCGAACCCGATGCCCCGGGATGGAAACGGCGCCTGCTGCTGGGAGCCGGGCTGGTCCTGGGCTTGCTCGGCCTTGTGCTCCTGTTGAGGCCCAGCCCAGACCCCGACCAACTGTGGCAAGACGCCCAGGAAAGCCTGAAAGCCGGCCGATTTGCCGAAGCCGAACGCGCCGCCGATCGGCTCGCGCGACTCCGTCCGCCGACGGATGCCGACCGGATGCTGAACGCCCAGGTCGCCATCGCTCAGGAAGAGACGGACGAGGCACTGGCGATCCTCGACGACCTTCCCGAGTCGAGCGCGCTCCGTTCCCAGGCCCTGCTCCTTGCCGGGCAGCTTGAATTGCGTCGGGACCGGCTAAGGATCGCGGAGGAGTACTTCCTCAGGGCGATCGAACGCGACCCGAACCTGACGCAAGCCTACCGTGAACTGATCTTCATCTACGGCTTCCGGTCGCAGTCCGAGGCCATCGAGGAGATCTTCACCCAGCTCGCCCGACTCGGGCCGCTCTCTCCAAAGGAAGCATTCGTTTGGTCCTTGATTCGAGGAGTGCAGTGGACTCCCGAAGAGATTGTCGAGACCCTCTCCCGAGCGGTCCAGGCAGACCCCGATGACACCCGATCCCGGATCGCGCTGGCCGACGCCCTGCTCGAACTGACGCGATTCGAGGAGGCGGAGACGGTGCTTGCCCCCCTCGACCTCTCGGACCCCGATTCCCGGGCTGCCCTCGGACGCCTCGCCCTGGAGCGCGGAGACGTCCCGACGCTCCGGACGTTGCTGGCCGAAGCTCCCAGGGATCATCCGGGAATCGCGCTGCTCCGAGGAAAGCTGGCGCTTCAGACCCGTGACCTCGACGCCGCGGTCGCCTCCTATCGGGCCGCCCTGGAGCTGCGACCGAACGACCGAGACGCGCTTTCGGGGCTGGCCCAGGCCCTGAATCAATCGGGGAAACGAGACGAGGCGACCGCGGTGACCGGGCAACTGACCCAGGTGAACCGGCTGAACAACCTGCTGAACACCCTGCCGACATACGACGGGAGTCCGGATGCCGATCGGTATGTCGAACTCGGTCAGGTTTGCGAGGCGATCGGCTTCACGCCGCAGGCCCGGGCCTGGTATCAGTCCGCGATCCAGGTTGACCCGTTTCACAGAGAGGCCCAGCAAGCCCTCGCTCGGCTTGGTGACGGCCCCCCCGAATCGCAAGGCATCGGCTCGGATGCTGGAGATTGAGCCGACCCGGACGTCAACCGGTGGGGGCGATCCCGACGGCGGCTCCCCCGGTCCCGCCCGGGATTCCGGGGCCGCCGCCCGGCATGCCCGGGCCCGCCCCTCCCGGCATTCCAGGTTGCATCTCCCCTCCCGGAGATGAGCCCGCGGCGCCTGGGTCCGTGCCGCCTTGCGAGGAGGTCTCCTGCCTCCACCCCTCACCGAAGGGTCGGGCATCTTCCTGGTCGATCAGCCATCGGCCCTCGGGATCGAACACACGCTTGTTCTCGAACTCGCCGAACGGGTCGATCGCCGTCTCGTCGTAGGTGGAAAACGGATATCCGGTCGTGTGCTGGAAGAAGGCCAGGAAGCGGTGATCGAGGCCCATTCCGAACGGGGGCCGGGTGTCGTGTCCCACCACATCGAATATCTTCTTGTGGACCGGCGCGGTGTGGAAGACCAGGATGATGAACGAGGTCGCCACCGCCGAGGCCGCCAGCCCGAACCCGATGCGACCGGCATGGAAGACCGGCATGGGGAACCGAATCATCGTGGGGCCGAGGGAGTCGGTGGTCAGTCGGAGCACCACGAACGACACCAGGAACAGCACGAGCAGGCACGCGAGATCGGCATACCCGTACGACCACGATCCGGCGTTTTCCGTGATCAGCGTCGCCAGCGGTTCGTAGAAATTGAACGCGATGACGCTGGCGAACAGGACGTTGAAGAAGACGAGCGCGGCCCCCCAGAGCCCCTCGCTCATGACGGTGTAGGTCAACCCCAGGAACACGGCCACGATGCCGAGCTGTACGACGATTTCCATCCGGTTGAGTCCCCTTCGGACCTCGCAGCGAGGTGGGAAAGAAAAGGAGTTGTGACGCCGAGTTACTTCACCACCCGCATGAGTTCTTCGATGGACGTCCGCCCCTGGATCACCTGGCGGAGGCCGTCTTCGGTCAGGTAGATCATGCCGTTCTTGCGCGCCTCGTCCTTGATCGCCTTCACCGACGGGTTCTCCCGAATCAGCTCGCGCATGGGGTCGGTGATCAGCAGGAGTTCGAAGATCCCGGTCCGCCCCATGTAGCCGGTGCCGCCGCACATCGGGCAAACCTGTTCCGGCTCCTTGGGAGGACGGTAGAAGACGTCGACCTTGTCCGGCGGGAGATTCGCCTTCTTCAGGAATTCGGCCTTCGGCTTGTACGGTTCCTTGCAGGTCTCGCAGAGCAGCCGGACCAGCCGCTGGCCGAGAATCGCCGTGATCGAGTTGGCGATCATGAACGGCTCGACCCCCAGGTCGAGCATCCGGAACAGCGCCGTCACGGTGTCGTTGGCGTGGACGGTCGAAAAGACCATGTGCCCGGTCGTCGCCGCCTGGCAGGCGATCGTGGCGGTCTCCTGGTCGCGAACCTCGCCGATCATGATCACGTCGGGGTCCTGCCGCAGGATCGACCGCAACTGCTGGGCGAAGGTCTGGCCCGCCTTGGTGTTGATCTCGATCTGGGTGACGTTGTCGATGTGATATTCGACCGGGTCCTCGACGGTGATGATGTTCTTCTGGAAGCGGTCGATCTCCCGGAGGCAGGCGTAGAGCGTGGTGCTCTTGCCCGATCCGGTCGGCCCGCAGCAGAGGAACATGCCGTGCGGCTGGTTGACGATCTCCCGGATCGACGCGACCATCTTCGGCCGCATGCCCACCTCTTCCAGTCGGCCGACCGAGGCGGCGTTGTCGAGGATCCGCATGACCAGCTTCTCTCCGGCCTTCGAGCCGGAGGTCGCGACGCGGAAGTCGATCTCGCGCCCCTCGAACTTCGCCGCGAAGGAGCCGTCCTGCGGCTTCCGCTTCTCGGAGATGTCCATGGCGCAGAGGACCTTGAAGATGTTGATCACCGCGTCGCCGGTCGGGCGATCGAAGGGCTCGGCGGCGTGCATGATGCCGTCGATCCGATATCGCACCGCCAGTTGGTCGGGCCCCGGTTCCAGGTGGATGTCGGTCGCCCGCCGCAGGATCGCGTCGTAGACCAGCTCCTTGGCCCCGATGAATTGCGGCGAGCCCTCGGCCTTCGCCACCCGATCCTCGTCCACCTTCCCCGTGGACGACTTGCCCATGAAGGTGATCGGCGGCCCGCCGTGGTAGTCGGTCCCCTGTTCCTTGTTGAAGATCCGGCGCTTCAGCAGGCCGTTCATCAGCTCGCCGAAGTGATAGGCCGTCAGCACCTTCTCGTCATCGGGCACGGTCTGATTGCGGGAATAGGCATAGGTCAACGACGGCGCCAGGTAGGCGATCAGCAGCAGGACCAGGCCGATCGGATAGAAGGGGATGATCCAGACGAGCAGGAACCCCAGGATCCCGCTGAAGAAGACCAGCGAATTCCACATCTCGAACCGGATGTTCTGCAACTCCCGGGTGTCGTCGTCTACCCAGTCCACCGTCTTGACCCAGGCCAGGTAGATCAAGACCACCGGGACGAACTTGAACAGGTTCAGGTAAAGGCCGGGACCTCGGAGCGCGTTGATGGCCGCGGACTGGGCCAGAAGCAACCCCGGCAATTCGGCTGCCTCGGCCCCGTGAGCGAGGCCGAAGAGCGCCAGGGCAATCATCGCCAGGACCAGGCGCGGGCGGATCATGAGTGGAACTCCGAAGCGGCGAAGTGGAGACAAGAAACGGGGGACCGGATCCCGAGAACCGAGACACGCGACGCACCGCGGGAGGGGACCTCGACAACGAGGCCCCCTGGACGCGGGATGATTAAAGGATACCAGGCTGGGCGATGGTAATCCCCTTCAGCGCCATCTTCAACGCCTCGGGGCTGGGAGCGACCTCGAAGGCCGTGGCCCGTTCCACCTTCTCGGCCTGGACGAGTTGCTTCAGGCTCTCCGTGAAGTCCTGCATCCCGTCTTCCTTGCCGATCCGGATCGCGTCGCCGAGCTTGCCGTCTTCCTCGTTGAGGATCAGCTTCCGGACGGTGGGGCTGGTCCGCATGATCTCGCAGGTCGGAATCCGGGTCTGACCGGTCTTCTCCGCCCAGTCCTTCGCGGTCGGCAGGAGCTTCTGGGCGATGATCGCCTGGAGGTTGAACGCCATCGACTGCCGAAGCGCCGGGTGCATGTCGCGCGGGAAGAGGTCGAGGATACGACCGATCGTCGACGGGGCCGACGAGGCGTGGATCGTCCCGAAGACGAGGTGGCCCGTCTCGGCCGCGTGCATGGCGGCGTTGAACGTGTCGCGGTCCCGCATCTCGCCGACCAGGATGATGTCCGGGTCCTGCCGCACCGCGTGCTTCAGGGCCGTGTCCCAGTCGATGACGTCGATCCCGACCTCTCGCTGGTGGACGATCGATTTCTTGTCGACGAAGGTGAACTCGATCGGGTCCTCGATCGTCACGATATTGCAGCGTTCCCGAGCGTTGACGTACTCGAGCATCGACGCAATCGTCGTCGATTTCCCGGAACCGGTCACGCCGGCCAGGATCACGATCCCCTGGTCGTGGCTGGCGATCTCGGCGAGGACCGGCGGAAGGCCGAGCCCCTCGAAGTCGGGGACCTGATTATTCACGCGGCGGGCAACCAGGCTGAGCTTCCCGCGCTGGCGGAAGAGATTCACGCGGAACCGGGTCTCCAACCCGTCCGGCTCCGTCAGGATGTGGGCGAAGTCGACCCCGCCCTCCTCCTCGAGGATCTTCTTCTGCCGGGCCGAGAGCAGGGGGAACATCAGTCGTTCCATGTCCGCCGTGGTGAGCGGGGGGAGCTGCATCTGCCGGAGCACGCCGGTCAATCGCATGGCCGGAGACACCCCGACCTTCAGGTGAAGGTCGGAGCCTTTGTGCTTCATCACCATCCGGAACAGCTTGTTGGCTTCCGGCTCGCTGGGATTGACGGGCTCGATCGTCTGGGCATCGATACCGGTGGCCATGGTGGCTCTCCTGCGACGGGGGACCGGGCGAATCGTTCAGGGAGGATCTCGGGAACGTGATCGGTCGCGAACGGGATCAAGGGGCAGCCGTCCGAGTCAAAAGACCTTCTTCAGGCCCTCGACGCGGCGAGACCCGCCGAATCGTCGTCATCCTGAAGCCAGCTCTCGGACGGGAACGTGATGACGAGCGAGATACGCTTTGGTCTCGGCTATGGTGAATTCTCGATAGTGGAAGATGCTCGCCGCAAGGGCCGCGTCGGCCCCGCCCTCGACCAGGGCGGCCCGAAGGTGCTCCGGATGACCGGCCCCGCCGGAGGCCACCACCGGGATCGTGACCGCGTCACTCACCGCCCGGGTCATGGGGAGATCATACCCGTTCTTCGTGCCGTCGGCATCCATGCTGGTAAGAACGATCTCGCCGGCCCCCAGCCGCTGCACCTCCCGGGCCCAGGAGACGGCCTCGAGGCCGGTCGGGATGCGTCCGCCGTTGATGTGCACCTCCCAGACTTCCTGCTCGCCCCGCGACACCCGCTTCGGGTCGATATTGACCACGATGCACTGGCTGCCGAAGCGCCGAGCGGCCCGGCGGACGAACTCTGGATCGCGGACGGCGGTCGAGTTGATTGAGACCTTGTCGGCCCCGGCATTCAGCAAGGCTCGAATATCGTCGAGGGTCCGAATCCCCCCGCCGACCGTCAGCGGCATGAAGCAGACCTCGGCCGTGCGACGGACCACGTCGAGGAGGATGCCTCGGCCTTCGTGGCTGGCCGTGATGTCGAGGAACACCAGCTCGTCCGCCCCCTCGGCGTCGTAACGCGCGGCGACCTCGACCGGGTCTCCGGCGTCCCTCAGGTTCAGGAAGTTCGTGCCCTTGACGACCCGGCCCTCGTTGACGTCGAGGCAAGGAATAATCCGCTTGGCGAGCATGGAGCGACGGTCCGTTGCGAAGAGGCGGTCACGGAAGAAAAATGGGCGACGGCCTGGTGAGTCCAACGCGCCGGTCAGCCTTGGAATGGAAGAATTGTACCCCTCAATCACGGCTCATCCTAGAGGATCGCCGAGAGCGGCCCGCTCGGCCCGACTCCGAGGGGCCTCGCTTGCCGGGGCGGGGCCATCATCGGCGCGAGGACGACCCCGGAGGCTGGGGGTCGATCGACCTGGGGCAATCGGGCAGGCCGTCGAGGAACGCCCGACCGTAGGGCTTGGTCAAGACCCGGGGGTCGAGGATGACCACGATCCCCTGATCGGTCCGGGATCGGATCAATCGCCCGAACCCTTGCTTGAGCTTCAAGACGGCCTCGGGGACCTGATGCTCCAGGAACGGATTGCCCCCTCGGGCCCGGATCGCCTCCAGCCTCGCTTCGAGTAAGGGCCGCTCCGGGACGCTGAACGGCAGCTTGGTGATGATGACATTCGCGAGCGCTTCCCCCGGCACGTCCACCCCTTGCCAGAAGCTGTCGGTGCCGAACAGGACGCTCCCCACGTTCGATCGGAACGACTCGATCATCTTCGAGCGTGGGAGGCCGTCACGCTGAGAATACAGCGGAATGTTCCGCTCGATGAACCAGGGGAGCAACGCCTTCGCGGCCGATTCCATGAACCGATACGACGTGAACAGCACGAACGCCCGGCCCCCGGTCATTTCCAGGTAGGTCGGGATGGCCTGCAGGCAGGCGCGTTCGAATCCCTTCGGGTCGTCCGATGGATCGGGCATGTTCCGGACCAGATGGAGGCGGGCCTGGTCCCGGTACTCGAAGGGGCTGCCGAGCTGGAGCGACTCACCGCTGCTCAGCCCCAGGCGGGTCCGGATGAACCGGAAGTCGGGGGGCGACCCGGAACAGAGCGTCGCCGAAGCGAGGATGCAGGTCCGCGTCTCCTGGAACAGGAGCCGGTTCAGCACCGGCCCGACCTCGATCGGCGCCGCCGCGAGCGAGACCCGACGCCGCTGCGGCGTCCCCTCCAGGTCGACCCAGTAGACCCCGTCCGGTTCCGACTGCTCCAGCCAACGATCGATGCTGATGGCCGTCAGGTCGCAACGGTCGCCGACGGCGGTCAGTTCCAGCCGCTGCCCCTCGTCCTCGATCTCTTTCGCCCCCTCAAAGATCTTGCTCGCCAACCGCCTGAGGGTCTCGGGAAGCTCGGTCCGAAGGCCGATCGGCCTGCGAAGCCGGCCGTTCGGCTGGCCTTCGGATTCTCGCCAACGCGTGACGGCGGCAAAAAAGGCCGACGCGGCAATCCGGGCGGGCCGGGTGGCGTCGATCGCCTCGTCGAGGTCGAAGTGGGCGAGCAGCCCTTTGCGGGTCCGCTCGTTGTAAAGCCTGCCGAGCAGGTAATCGACCTGACCAGACGTGATCCGGAGCCCGAGGTGATCGCCCGCGATCGCTTCGAGCGTGTGGGCCTCATCGAAGACGACCACGTCGTAATCGGGCAGCAGGCCGAACCCCTCGGCCCGGAGCGCCAGGTCGCTGAAAAAGAGGGCGTGGTTGACCACGAGGATGTTCGCCGTCCGCATCCGACGGCGTGCCTTGAAATAATAGCAGTCCTGGAATCGCGGGCAACGCTTCCCGAGGCAGTTGCCGTTCTCGCTCGCCACCGCGTCCCAGACGGCCGAGAGCGGCCGGAAATCGAGATCCGATCGACTCCCGTCGTCGGTGTGTCTCGCCCACGCCTTCACGCTGTTGTACTGGTCGAATTCGTCCGGGTGCTGGAAGGTCGCCATCGCCCGGCTGCCGGCCGTATCCAGCCGGCGAAGGCTGACGTAGTTCGACCGGCCCTTGACCAGCGTCGCCGTGAACTCGCACGGCATCACCGCCCGCAGGAACGGCAGGTCCTTCTGGAGCAACTGCTCCTGGAGGCTGATCGTGTGGGTCGAGACGACGACTTTCTTTCCTCCCTCGGCCGCCGCCAGGATGCTGGGCACGAGGTACGCGAAGCTCTTGCCCACGCCGGTGCCCGCCTCCACGACCAGGTGGCCCCCCTCGCCGATCGCCCGGGCGACGGCCTCGGCCATCGCCAGTTGCTCGGGGCGAGCCTCATAGCCCGGCATACGTCGGTTGACGGCGCCGCCGGGGCCGAGGATCGGGCCCGGGTTGAATTCGAGTTCGGTCATGCTCGGCCTCCCGACCGACCTTTGGTCTTCACGGATCGGGATCTCAGGTGGCCTCGGGATCTCGCAAGTCCACCCCCGACATCTCCCCCGGCCGGCGAGCGGTGATCCGAATGACCATCGCGTCACGCCCCCAAAGGACGATGATCGGCAGCACGACGCAAAAATACAGGACTTCGACCGCCAGGATGCTCGGAATCCACCAGGCCGCGTCGGGCGGTGACACCAACGGGAGCCAGCAGACGGCGACCGAAACCGTAAAAATCCCCACCAGGAGTCCGAGCATGGCGATCAGCGGCACCCGGTTGCGCGATCGGCCAACCCAGACCTGCACCCGGCCCCGCCTCGCGACGACGATCGCGGCCATCGTCACCAGCGTCGCCGAACCAGCCCCGGAAAGCATGATCAGCCCTGCCGTCATGAACTCGACGGGGGCTTCCCGGGGGGCGGGCACGCCGACGAACGTCTCCAGCAACGAGGCCCCGAAGGCGATTCCGACCATCAATCCCAACGCGATCGCCGTCGACTGCCAGATTCCCCAGGCGATCTGAAACAACGCCTCGGCGATCCGCCTCGCCCGGTTCGACTCGTGCCGGGCACCCCTGCCAGCGGCACCGATCGCACTGAGCGTCGGCTTCAGACTCCCGACGCCGACCGCGAGCGCCGGATTCGCGGTCAATTCGAAGACGAGCCAGGCGACCGAGACGCTCGCCGACCAGAGGAGCCAACGGCGAGGCCTGCTGGCATCGCCGTCCTCTTCGATGCTCCCGGAACCCCAAGCTGATTCTTCGGCATGAAGCACCGGAGCCCTCCCTCGGCTCCCCGAATGCTCGATCGGGGCTCTCTAGGCCAGCCGCGAATCCCCAACTCCATCCGGTTCGCGGCCGATCTTCCCCACGGTGATCCACCGATTCAACGCCGATGGATCATCCCCTCGGTCGGGCTCGACGCGGTCGCATAAAGCTTCTTCGGGATCCGACCCGCTCCCCCCGCGAGGCGGCCGGCCTCGCAGGCCAGTCGCATGGCATGGGCCATCCGAAGGGGATCGGCGGCCGAGGCGATCCCGGTATTCAACAACACGCCGTCGCAGCCGAGTTCCATCGCAATCGCCACGTCGCTCGCGGTTCCGACCCCGGCATCGATGATCACCGGATAATCAGGGTCGTCTCCCTTCAGGTCCTCCAGGATGATTCGGATGTTGTTCGGATTCAGCACCCCCTGACCGCTGCCGATCGGACTCCCGGCCGGCATGACCGACGCCGCCCCCGCGGCCTTCAGGTGCCGCGCCATCACCGGGTCGTCGCTCGTGTAGCAGAGGACCGTGAAGCCGTCCTTGACCAAAACTTCGGTCGTCTGGAGCGTGGCGACGGGATCGGGCAGCAGGGTCCTCGGGTCGGCCAGGACTTCGAGCTTCACCCAGTCGGCCCCCGGATTCTCGAGCCCTTCGAGCAATTCGCGTCCGAGCCTCGCCGTGCGGAGCGCCTCCTCGGCGTTGAAGCAGCCGGCCGTATTGGGGAGGATCGTGTAGCGAGCCGGGTCGAGGTAATCGAGCAGGTTCCGACCCTCCTTGTCAAACAACCGCTCGCGGCGCACCGCGACGGTCACGACTTCGGCCCCGCTGGCGTCGAGGCACTCACGCATCAGGTCGAGGGTCGCGTACTTGCCGGTCCCGACGAACAGGCGGCTCCGGAAGCGGTGCGAGCCGATCGTGAGCGCATCGGGGCCGAACCCTCCGGCCTCCGTGGCACCCCCGCCCACCAGTGTCACCACCTCGACCTCATCCCCCTCGCCGAGCATCGCCTCGGCATGGCGGGCGCGGGGGACGAGCACGCGATTGACCTCGACCGCCACGAACTCGGGCCGGACATCGAGATGATTGAGGACCTCGGCCACGCTGAGCGGTCCGGGAAATGTGCGCTGTTCGCCGTTGAGAAGGATGGTCACGTCAGGCGACCCTCGGAAAGGCTCGGTCGTCGGATCGGCCGTCTTGGCCGAGGTTTGCGTCAACATCTGTCCATCGTAGAGCGGGCGGAAGCGATGGTCAAGCCGACCCGGTTTCCCTGGGATTCCAACCCCTCGGATGACGATCGAGTTGACAGGCCTGGTTCAATCCCGCATCTTCCCGTCGTCGGGGAGCACTCGATGCCGCCGGGCTCGCGTCTCTGAATGGCCCGATTTCGACCCGATCTCGGGATCGGCCTTGTATTCGCCCGGCTTCTGCGTCCATCGTCTTGCCAAGGGGTGGCCCTGTGTCTCATCGCCAACGTCGCCGAAGGATGCAACCCCGCCTGGAACGGCTCGATGATCGCGTGTTGCTCTCCTCCGCGCCTTCGGTGGCGATCCAGGATCGCGTCCTCTTCATCGTGGGGACCGACGCCGACGACCAGGTCGACGTGACCGTCCGGCCCTTCCGCCTGGGGACGCAAACCATCCCGGTGGTGCGCGTCGCAGGCGTTCCCCGATGGTTCCCCGCCACGCGCTTCGATCTGGTTGCCGTGAATGCGAAGGCAGGGGACGACCTCGTCACCGTCAATGACCGAGGGCTCCCTCTCTTGCCCTTCTGGATCGACGGCGGTGAAGGGAATGACACCCTGCTCGGCAGTTCGGCCAACGACACCATCATGGGCGGGGCCGGCGATGACGTGATCGAGGGGCGCGGCGGGGCGGATCTCATCGACGCCGGCCCCGGTTGGAATGTGATCAACGGCGTCGGCGACCCACTCCCCCCACTCGGCGCCGTCGCCGATCCGGTGCCGGCCTTCGCCCCGGACGCCGGATTCCCGGGGACCGGTGCCCAGGTCCCCCTCCCCGGCAGCCCCCCGACATCGATCGCGCTGACGCTCGACGAGTGGGCGATCGTCTCCCAGACCAATCAGGCCCGAGCCGAGGTCGGACTCCCGCCGTTCGTCGTCAGCGAGTCGCTCCAGCAGACCAGCCGCCTTCACGCCGAGAACATGGCGCGTTTGAATCGGATTTCCCACGTCTTGGCCGAGACCGAGACCCCGACGCTGGCCGATCGAGCACGAGCGGTCGGCTACGGGTTCGATGCCCTGGCAGAGAACCTGGCATTCAACTACGCCTCGCCGTCGCTCGCCGTGGAGGGCTGGCTCGCCTCGGACGGGCACCGGGAGAACCTGCTCTCTGATGAGTACACCGAGCTCGGCGTGGCGATCGCCCGCAACGCGATGGGGCAGCCGTATTACGTCCAGGTCTTCGGCCGACCGGCCGCCTGACCGGCCAGGGCATGCCGTGCCCGATCGCTCTCGCCGGTTGATCACGCGGAGCGGTCGCGTATCATGGAAGAATGAACACCACCGGCACCACGAACCACCCGATTCTCATTGGTTGCAGTGGGTGGAGCTATCCTGACTGGGAAGGCGTTTTCTATCCCCCCGGACTCCACTCCGGCGACACCCTTGCCTATTACGCCGATCGCTTCCCGATCGTCGAGGTCGATTCCAGCTTCTACCGGGCGCCTTCTCCCGGCATGGTCCGATCCTGGTACGACCGAACCCCCAGCACCTTTCGGTTCGCCCTGAAGGCGCCCCGGGCGATCACCCACGAGAAGCTGCTCAAGGACTGCGACCAGGCGGTCGAGGAGTTCGTCTCCTCCATCCTCGGGCTGGGCGAGAAATTGAGTTGCGTGTTGCTGCAAATGGGCTACTTCAACCGCTCGGCGTTCGGGACGCAGGCCGAGTTCCTGAAGGTGCTCGACGCCTTCCTCGCTCGATGGCCCTTCGGACTGGTCCCCCTGGCCGTCGAAGTCCGCAACGCCCGTTGGATCAACGACGACCTGGCCAGCGTGTTGACCTCGCACGGCGCGGCGTTGACCCTCACTGAGCAGTCCTGGATGCCCTCCCCCCGGCAGGTCGCTGAGCAGCTCGACCCGATGACCGGCCCCTTCTCGTTCCTTCGCCTGCTGGGCGACCGCCAGGGAATCGAGCGCGTGACCACGTCCTGGGACCGGATCGTCCTGGACCGCTCCGCAGACCTCGCCGAGACGGCCGAGGTGATTCAATCCCTGGCCCGACGCGCGCCCGTCTTCGTGTTCGCGAACAACCACTACGCCGGTCATTCCCCGGAGACCGTCCGGCAGCTCCGCCGCATCCTCGAGCTCCCCGAGCCTCCGCCCCCGGAGCGACCGAGGTGGACCCTGTTCGATTGAACCGAAAGCCCGCGCGAGGGGCGCCTCCCTTCGACTCGTCCTCATCGGGGGACCGGGGAGGTCGGATCGGATCGGAGGGCATCCGCTCATCATTCCGAGACTCTCGCTGGTGACGCGGGGGGCCGGATGACGATGATGGTGGAGAATCCCCATCGATTCAGCGAGTCCCGCTCACGTCCCAGACCGCTCAACGACCATTCGGTCCTGGATTGAATCGCTCAAAACGCGACGGATTTGAGGGGCGTCTGCCGCTCCCTCCCCGGATGATCCGTCGGAGCTTGAGGAAAGGGAGGGGGGGAAACCCTCACACGAGATGTCCCCGCATGTTCAAGCTCACCGGCGCATGTTCGGGTTGCTCGATTCCGATCTCGTCGGCCTGCCGCCGGCCTTCGCGGCCCGGGTCTTCCTGCATCGCCGAGGCTGGACGACGCATCAGACATCGCCCGGCCCAGGACAACGGTTCGTGGCGATCGCGGAGCGAGACTCCGATCGTATCTGCTGCGAGGCCGATGAGGCTGCCTCTGCCTGGTGGCAGGTGCTCCGAACGGCCGAACCCCGATGCGCGGAACCGGTCCGACATTGAGCTTCAACAATCCCGAACGCCGCGTTTGCGTCGGCAGGATCGCCGCATCAGTAGCCTGCGGCCGCTCCCGGTTTCTCGCTACCGTCTGCGATCGGATCGAGCTTGAGGCGCCGCCGGCAATCGTCGAGGATCTCCGCGGTCCGACTCGCCCCGACGCGCGTCACGCCGATCGCCTTCACCTCCAGCAGGGTGTCGAGGTCGCGCACCCCGCCGGCCGCCTTGACTTGCACGTGCGCCGGCGCGTGCGATCGCATCAGTTGCAGGTCCTCCCGGGTCGCTCCTCCGGACCCGTAGCCGGTTGAGGTCTTGACCCAGTCGGCGTTCAACTCGCCGCAGATCTCGCAGAGCCGAACCTTGTGATGATCGGCCAGGTAGCAATTCTCGAAGATCACCTTGACCTTGCGACCCTCGGCGTGAGCCACCTCGATGACCGCGCGGATGTCCTCCCGGACGTCGTCCCAGGCTTCGCTCAAGACCTTGGAGATGTTGACGACCATGTCCAGTTCCTGGCAGCCGTCGGCGACGGCCCGGACGGCCTCGGCAACCTTGACGGCCGTCGTGTGACCCCCGTGCGGGAAGCCGATCGTCGTGCTCGGCTGCACGGTGCTGCCCGAGAGGAGTTCGGTGCAACGCGCCATCGCGTAGGGCATGATGCAGACGCTCGCCACGTCATACGCGACCGCCAGCCGGCACCCCTGGTCCAGGTCGTGCAGGGTCAGCGTCGGGTTCAGCAACGAGTGGTCGATCATCTTCGAGATGTCGCCGTAAGACGCATCCATCGCGGAGGCTCCTCAGTTCAGACGGGCCGCTCAGGGGCGAAATTCCAGGCCCTGCCGGGGCCCGGCTCACGACCTGCGTGACTCACTCCGCCAGCCCATCGGCGCAGGACGTCAGTGGGTCGTTCCCACCGCCGCGACACCTCGCAGTGGCTTCGCGGCCGAGGGGAGTCCTCTCCGACCGATCGCGAGCGGGTTGGCTCGTTCGGCTTGGCGAAAAAAAAAGCCCCGGGCAACACCCGAGGCTTTGCAGTCCTAGCGAGGATGACGGGGCTCGAACCCGCAACCTCCGGCGTGACAGGCCGGTGCTCTAACCAATTGAGCTACATCCCCTGAACCAGACCTGCGTCATGTTACCGGCGGACCCCAGGGTCGTCAAGGGTCATCTCCCTTGTTCTCCGACGGGGGCCGACAGTATCGTGAGGCATCGCTTGAGGATTGGCCTCGCGTCGAGGGTGACGGCGGCCGGATCGCGGTCGGGTTCGAGGGTGGTCGAGGAGGGGACGTTGTGCAGATTCGCAAGGCGGTGATCACGGCTGCCGGTCGAGGGGCCAGGCAATATCCGGCCTCCGACACGGTCCAGAAGGCGATGCTCCCCCTGGTCGATCGGGACGGCTTGACCAAGCCCTTGCTCCAGATCATTGCCGAGGAAGCGATCGACAGCGGTATCGAGGAAATCTGCGTCGTCTCGGCTCCCGGAGACGAGGCTCGGTACCGATCGCAATTCCGATCGATCGTCGAGCATCTCCGATCCGCCTTCCGAGGGGTCTCGTGGGCCGAGGAACAGATCCGGAAGGTCGGCGAACTCGACTCGCGCATCCGATTCGTCGAGCAGCACGAGCCCGAGGGCTACGGCCACGCGGTCTGGTGCGCCCGGGAGTTCATCGGCAACCACCCCTTCCTCCTCCTGCTTGGCGACCACCTCTACATCTCGCGCGAGTCCCGGCGGTGTGCTCGCCAGCTGATCGAGCTCGCCTCGTCCGAGTCGTGTGCCGTCTCCGCGGTCCAGGCCACTCGTGAGCACCTGATCCATCAGTACGGCACCCTGACCGGCCGTCGCCTGCACGACCGGACCGACGCCTACCAGATCGACGAGATCGTCGAGAAGCCCAACCCCACGCTCGCCGAGCTTCGGCTGCAGGTCCCGGGACTCCGAGCGGGCTATTACCTCTGCTTCTTCGGCATGCACGTGCTGACGCCGACCATCTTCGAACTCCTCGACGACCTCGTGCGCCAGGGCGACCGCGAGGGGGATCAAATCCAGCTCACCCCGGCCCTGAACAGCCTGGCCGACCGCGAAAAATACCTGGCGCTCGAGACCGTCGGTTCCAGGCACAACCTCGGGATCAAGTTCGGTTATGTCGAAGCCCAGATCGCTCTCGCCCTGAGTGGGGCCGATCGGGATCGCGTCTTGACGATGCTCGTCGAGTCGGTCGCCCGGGAGCAGACGGCCGATCGGCGGTCGCCCTGATTCGACTCAACTGACGCCCCCCTCGCATTGCCTCGCCGATTACGCAATGCATGCCGGACCCCCTCGGCCAGTCCCGCCACGGTCGTCCCGCGTGCCCGACTCGCTTCCGACTCTCCCTTTCGACCGGTGGACCGGACTCCCTCACATGGCTGACGCGAAATCCCTGATCGAGACGATCACCTCGACCGACCCGGAGCTTCGCGATCGTTCCCTCCGGTCCCTGATCGCCGGGGACTCGACCGCCGAGATCCTCGCCCACTGCGAGGAACTGGAGCGTTTCCGAAGGCGATCGACCAACCTCTACGAGCGCGTGCGGGCGTCCCTCTTCCTGCATACCCTTTACCGCTACGTCCTGCAGGAGGCCCCAGACCTCCCCTCGACCGGCTGGATCCCGGTCGAAGGCGTCGACGACCTGATGCGACGCCGCTTCGAGCAGGCGATCTCGTCCTTCCGCGCCGCCGTCCGTCGCGACGGGCCGAACGGGACGATCGCCAGTGCCCTGGCCAGGGCCTACGAGGAGATCGCCCTGCAAACGCTCGCAGACCAGGTGCGACGATCCGTGCGAAGCTGCCGGGGCAACCGCTGGATGTTCCGGGTCGGATCGGCCGACGAGCATCCCTTGCGCCTGCATTCGCGGCTGCTCGACCGATCAGGGGAGGGGCAGCTTGCTCCGATCCTGGTCGAGCGTACCCCGGTCCGGCTCGACCTGTCGCACAGCGGTTGGTCCGACATCTTCTTCCTGGGCATGGACTTCCCCGAGGGGGCACGGGTCCTCAACATCTCGGTCGACCTCGGCGTCTTCGGCCGCGATGCCCGGCCGAGACCCCCCATCGAGACGTACTGCCGGGTCATCGACGAGCCGATCCTCAGGCTCTCGAGCCTCGACCTGAACGACTCGAAGGACGTCGCCTCGCTTGAAGAGCTGTTCAACTTCGGCAACGACTACCTCGGCCTGGTCAAGGCGGGGGTCATCGCCTCGGGCCTGGTCCCCCCGTCGCTCGAAGGGTCCTCGACGACCTTGCAACAGGTCCTCGACCGGGTCATCCGCCCGGGGCACGGCCTTGAGGTGGTGAGCAAGGTCAACGACATCCCCAAGGGGTCCCGCCTCGCGGTCTCGACGAACCTGCTCGCCTCCTTGATCTCCTTGCTGATGCGCGCGACCTGCCAGACACGATCGCTCTGCGGGCCCCTGGACCCGGAAGAAGCCCCGGTGGTCGTCGCTCGGGCCATCCTCGGCGAGTGGCTCGGCGGCTCCGGCGGGGGCTGGCAGGATTCCGGGGGCATCTTCCCGGGGATCAAGCTCATCGAGGGTGTCCCGGCGGGCGAGGACGACCCCGAGTTCGGCATCAGCCGGGGACGCCTCCTTCCGAAACATACCTTGCTCGACCAGGAGGGAGCGGGCTCGTCGTTCCATGAGGCGCTGGCGAACAGCCTCGTGCTCGTCCACGGGGGGATGGCCCAGAACGTCGGGCCGATCCTCAACATGGTCACCGAGAAGTACCTCCTGCGCGGGCAGGAGGAATGGGAGGCCCGGCAGGAGGCCCTCCGCATCTTCGAAGGCATCGTGGCCGCCGTCCGGTCGGCCGATGTGAGGACGCTCGGGCAGCTCACGACCCAGAACTGGGACGGCCCCTTGAAACGGATCATCCCCTGGGTGACGAATCGCTTCACCGAGTCGATCATCGCCGAGGCGAAGGCCTACCTCGGAGGCGACTTCTGGGGTTTCCTGATGCTCGGAGGCATGTCCGGGGGCGGCATGGCCTTCTTCGTCGCCCCGCATCGCCGCGACGCCTTCCGGGCCGAGGCCCTCGCCATCCTGAAACGGGTCAAGGAGCGTCTCGACGATGCCCTGCCGTTCGCGATGGAGCCGGTCGTCTACGACTTCGCCATCAACCCGCTGGGAACGGTCGCCGAGCTCTTCGACGCCGACCGGGCTCTCATGCCCCCCCGTTATTATTCGCTGCAAATCCCCCGGATGATCACCCAGGGGCATACCGAGGTCCATCCCCAGCGCCGGGTCGACATCGACCAGTTCGCCTCGCGCAGCGCCGACACGAATGAGCTGCTCCGCCTCTTCCGGACCACGATCAACACCCTCTTTCCGGTCCCGAGATCCGCGCTCGACCCGACCTCGGCCGACTGGAATGCCGAGGCCGACCGCATTCGCCGCGAGAACGGATTCGACCCCGTCCAGCACGAGCAGCTTCGCGAGGATCTCCAGCGCGGCCGGATCGGCCTCGCTCGCAATCGCTTGCCGGTCGACACCGACATCCGAGACGTCCACGACGACGACCTGATCGACGCCCGAGGCGTGTTCGACGACCCCCCGAGCCCGTCCCTTGGGGAGAGTCTCGGCGAGATCGCCGTCGTTAGCCTCGCCGCCGGCGTGGGGAGCCGATGGACGACCGGCGCCGGCGTGGTCAAGGCCGTCAATCCGTTCGTCATGCTCGACGGCAGGCACCGCAGCTTCCTGGAGATCCATCTCGCGAAGACCCGGCGCGCCATGCAACGTTTCGGGGTCACCATCCCTCATGTGGTGACGACCAGCTACCTGACCCACTCCGCCATCGAGCACCATCTGGGGCTGACCGGCAACTACGGGCACGACGGGCCGGTCGTCCTCTCGCGCGGGCAGTCGATCGGCCAGCGGTTGATCCCGATGACGCGCGACCTCACGTTCCTCTGGGAAGAACAGGCGCACGAGACCCTGGATGAGAACAAGCAGAAAGTCCGCGAGGCCGGCCGCCGGGCGATCCTCGGCTGGGCCCAGGCCCGGGGAGAGGGGTCGGATTATGTCGATAACGTTCCCCTCCAGCGCTTCAATCCTCCCGGCCACTTCTACGAGGTCCCCAACCTCCTGCGCAACGGGACGCTGGCCCGGCTGCTCGGCCAGTTCCCTCGGCTCCAGTGGTTGCTCGTGCATAACATTGACACCCTGGGCGCCGATCTCGATCCGAGGATCTTCGCCAGGGTCCGCGAGTCGGGGGCGACCCTGGCCTTCGAGGTCATCGCCCGACGACTCGACGACCGCGGCGGCGGCCTGGCCCGGGTGAACGGCCGGCTTCGCCTGCTGGAGGGCCTGGCCCAGCCTCGCGAGGAGGTCGAATTCTTGCTCCGCTACTACAATTCGATGACCACCTGGGTCCACATCGACCGCCTGCTCGCCGCGTTTGGCCTGACCCGAGGCGACCTGAGCGGGGACCCGGAGCGTGTCGCCTCCGCCATCCGGACCATGGCCGCTCGCGTCCCCACGTATGTGACCATCAAGGACGTCAAGCGGCGCTGGGGGCACGCCCAGGAGGATGTCTTCCCGGTGGTCCAGTTCGAGAAGCTCTGGGGAGACCTGACCGCCCTTCCCGATCTTTCCAGCGCGTTCCTGGCCGTCGACCGCCCCCGGGGGCAGCAGCTCAAGGACCCGGCCCAGCTCGACGGTTGGGCCAACGACGGCAGCCTCGCGTATGTCCGCTCCCTCTGTTCCTTCTAATGCCAAGGTGGATCTCGACACGCGCCCCCGCACGCCGCAGGACCGGGCAAGTCATCCGTGGCCGCGTTGCCCTCGGGCCAACTGCCGGGCCGGGGTGACTGCTTCGAACCGTCTCCCGAGTGCGATCCCGAAGTGTCGGGTTACGATTGATGAAGCCGCAGGCCCAGCCTCGTTTGACACTCGCACAACTGCTCACCATTCCGGTCTTCGCGGCGGCGGCCCTGGCCTGCATCGTCCCCGCCGTCCGATCGAACGCGATCGCAGACTACGGGATCGTCCAGTTCCTGTTCCTCGAAGGCATCATCATCCCGGTCGCCATGGCCCTGGTCGCCCAGATCATGCTGACCCGTGAGACCGGGCGTGATCGGCTGGTGTCGGGGTTGCTCTGGCTCTCTGCCCTGATCGGTCGGGTGGCCCTGCTCGCGCTCGCCGCGATGGCCGTCTGGGACCTCGTGCTCAGTGTCTCGACCGGCCGAGGGCTCCCGCTCGACCTCCTCGCCTTCCTGATCGTCCTGGTCGGCGGGTTGATCGCGCTCGACGAGGTCGCCCTCTTCTTGCGAGAGCGGTTCCGCGAGGCCCGATGCCCCCGTTGTGGACACCCCGTGACCACCCGGGACCGGCCTTCAACCTCAGTCGCGAACGCGCACGACATCCGCTGCCCGAACTGCGGTCTGACGATCCACCGTGGTCGAGACGATTGAAGACCCTCCCAGGCCCTCACGCCGGACCGATCCCGCGACACAGACGGACATCGGGGTGTGATGGGCCGACGGACTTCCGACGCGATGGGGATGACGACGGCCCTTCTCAACGCGGTTCTCGCGAATTCATGCCGTCGCCGACCCGCTCGTCTGCAACGTCCTCCGGGCGAATGGGGTTTCCCGGATCGTCTTTCGAGACCCTCCTCGCTCGTCCTCCCGGGCACACGCGCTCGCGTCGCCGCCGAATCAGTCCACCCCGCGCGCCCCGGCCGGGCTCGATCGCGGCCGCATGGGTCGGGCCTCCCCTGACCCTCCCTGGGTGAGAAGTCGCCGAGACGTTTACCTCTTGATCCGCGTCCCGACCCGGTCCTCTCACGCGGCTGGTCGAGGAAAATCCGAGGTGCGATTCCAAAATTTTTTGCAGGGGTCGTGGCCGCGGCCTGGCGCGCGTCGAGAACCCCTTCGAGCGATCGACCGGGAAACACCCTCACGCCTGCGGAGCCCGCGATCCCGAGCAAAAACAAAGGGTTTCTGGATTTAGTGCAGGATTTACTCATGTCACAGGATCCTCAAAAAAAGAATATTGCTATAAAATTGAACTTGAAATAGATCCCTGGAAATCGCCGACGAACGGCCGGAACTCCTGGGAAAAGCGGTATCTCGGCGGCTTCGCCGTCTTCACAGGCGTGTTATATTTCGCTAAGAAACTCACAGCGAAGGCCGGTGGACCGGTTCCGGCCAGTCGGTTCCTTTCCACTGAGGGTGAGAGACGATGGCGGCGAAAAAGACCGCGACCAAGAAGAAGACCTCGGCGGCCCCGGCCAAGGCGAAGGCCGCCGCGGCTCGACCGGCGACGGCCCGCAAGGCTGCCGCCCCCAAGGCGTCGAAGACCTCCACCAAGGCAACCGCCGCGGCCCCTTCGGCGACCTCGACGAAAGCGACCCCGGCGAAGTCGAAGCCCGCCTCCAAGCCCGCGACCAAGAAGCCCCTGAAGCTGACCGACGCCCAGGAGAAGATCCTCCGCCAGATCGATTCGGTCGGCGACGCCGGTTACGTCCCCGCTCAGAAGACCGAACTGCGGTCGATCGACAAGCTCCGCGAGCTGAAGCTCGTCAAGAAAGGGGCGAAGGACAAGGAAACCGGCGCGATCCCCTTCCTGACGACGGCCGCGGGGAAGAAGCACCTCGCCGCCTCGACCCCCGCCTGAGTCGACTTCCGCCGTCATCTCGCATGGATCAGGGAAGTGTGCGACTCCGCTGATCCATGCGGATCGGTCTCCATCGAGACGAGCCGAGCCCGGGACCTCCCGACGGTCGCATCGCCGCGGCGTCCTCGACCGGGCTCTTCGAAGGCGATGACGCGTTCGATCCCCTGATCGACGATGCGGGCCGATCAGTCGTCCTTGCCCCGTTCGTAGAGCGCGGCACAATCGACGAGTCGCGCGGCGTCCCCGTCGTGGACCGCCATGCGGGCACCAGACCAGAGCGACGCGCCGCCGAAGCTCCCGTCCTTTCGGACGCAGTAGAACGTGACGTCGAAATTGGGACGCCCCTGGTCGTCCCGGAGCATCGGGTTCAGGTTCGTCCGGGCGATCTGCTTGCACGCCTCGAGCGCCGCGTCTTGCGGAGCCTTGCCGGCACGCAGGGCCTCGACGATCCGGAGGCTTGAGCAGTTGAGCAGATTCGCCTCGCCTCGGCCGGTGGATCCGGCCGATCCGAACTCGTTATCCAGATAGAGACCCGCCCCCAGGATCGGCGAATCGCCCACGCGACCCGGGATCTTGAAGTACAGGCCCGACGTCGTGGTCACGCAGCCGAGGTTGCCGTGCGTGTCCAGGGCGGAGCAGTGGATCGTGCCCGTACCTCGGATCCCGTAGAACCCTCGGACCGCCGGATCGAGCTGGTCGTCGGGCGGCGGGAAGCGGTCATCCCGGTCGCTGAGCGTCTCCTTCCAGTGCAGCCAGATCTTGCGAGACTCCTCGGTCAGCAGGTCGACTTCGGGGAAGCCGTGCATCCGGGCGAAGCGCAGGGCTCCCTCGCCCACCAGCAGGCAGTGATCGGTGCGCTGCATGACCAGGCGGGCCACGGCGGCCGGGTGCATGATGTTCCGGAGCGAGGCGACGGCCCCCCCGTTGGCCGTCGGGCCGTGCATCACGGCGGCGTCGAGCTCGACCACGCCGTCCTCGTTGGGCATGCCGCCGTAGCCGACGCTCTGATCACTCGGGTCGGCCTCCACGATCGCCACCCCTTCGACGGCGGCGTCGAGCGGGTCGGCGCCGGCGAGGATCAACTCCATCGCCTTCGAGACCGTCCGCAAGCCGTTCGCGCTGGCCACGACGACCGGCTTCCCGTTTCCGACGTCCCGTCTGGGGGCAGCCCCCAATCCCAGGGTCGCGGCACACATCCCGGCCACTCCGGCTGAGAGCAGGCTCCGGCGATCGATCGGGTCCATCATGATGACGCCTCTCCGGCAAGTCGACTTGGATCAAGGGTCAAGTTCCGAGCTTCGAGCGTACCGGCCGTGGGAGAGCCCGGCCTGAGCGGCTGAGCATACCGAGCCCTTCCGCCTCGGACCACCAGCCACGCCGGCAAGAGTGACCCGAGCTGGCCTTGACCCCGAACCGATCCCCGATCATGATCCCGGGCCATTGGTCACGTCCGACCGGCTCGCACACCCTCGGAATCCGCCCCCGATCGACGGCCCCCGGTCTCCTCCCGACTCGATCCTCCGCAATCGCGGTGGGAGCCCCGTCCATGGAAGGTCAGAGCGTTCCGACGATTCCGCCTCGCCGATGGGTCTTGACGCCGACGGCGCTTTGCCTCGTCGCGGTGATCGCCGGATGCGGTGGCGTCGGGTTCCTGGGCACGACGGCCTCCAGCTTCCTCCGGCATGTCCGCGAGAGCGACAATCCGAACGTCCGCTACGCCGCCTTCACCCGGCTCGCCGACCCCGGTTGCTACAGCGACGAGGGCCAGAAGGCCGAAGCGGTCCGCGAACTCGTCGCCGCCCTCGACGGTGGCCAGGAATCGGTCGCCACTCAGGCGGCCATCTGCCGGACGCTCGGCGCGCTCGATCGTCCCGAAGCGTTGACCGTGCTCCGCAAGACCGCACTGGCCGAAGATCCGATCGTCCGCACCGAGGCCTGCCGCGCGCTCGGCAAGACCGGCACGATCGAGGACGCGACGCTCCTGGCCCGCGTCATGACCACCGACGTCAGCCGAGACTGCCGGGTCGCCGCCATCGAGGCCCTCGGAGACCTTTCCCCGGCCGACCCACGCATCGGCCTCACCCTCGTCGAGGGCATGCGGAACCCCGACCCCGCCATCCGGGCCGCCAGCTACCAGACCTTGAAACTCATCACCGGGCAGGATCACGGCTTCGAGATCGACCGATGGGAGGAACTCGCCCAGGCCCGGCTCGACGAGACCCAGCCGCCCGATGTCCGGGCCGCGCCCCGATGATCCCCTCGACTCGTCTGGCAGCCTGTCGCCGATTCGTGCGACAATCGACCGGTCGAGGTCTCGCCGCATTCCGATGAGGTGACCCGGATCGAGCCGAACCCGCTCCGATCGGGCTGTGTCGTCGAGGGATCATGGATACGCATACGCTGGAGCTTCTCGAGTTCGACCGCGTCCGGAATCTGGTCGCCTCCTACGCGGCCTCTCCCCTCGGGCGGGCCGCCGCCCTCGCCCTGCAACCCAGCCTCGATCTGGGAGAGGTCCGGCAGCAGCAGGCCCTGACGACCGAGATGACCGACGCCCTCGCCGCCGGGCTCACCCCCCCGCTCGCCGGCTTGCTCGACGTCCGGGGCGCCGTCCGGCGATCGGCGATCGGCGCCACCCTGGCCGCCGAGGAACTGGCCGAGATCGCCTCCTCGCTCCGGATCATCGCCGAGGTCGACCGCTACCTCGTCCGCGTCGGCGATTCGTTCCCGAGGCTCGGCGCCCTGAAGCACGACATCGGCGAGTTCTCCGGCCTCGCCAACGCCATCGACGGCTGCCTCGACCCCCGAGGCCGCGTGCTCGACACCGCCAGTCGTCGCCTCTCCGAGATTCGTCGGGAGATCGGCGGCGTCGAGGAACGCATCCAGGAGACCCTCCGCCGGATGCTCCGATCGCCCGAGATCCGCCGCATCCTCCGCTACCCGAATTTCACCGTCGTCGGCCAGCACTACGTCCTGCCGGTCGCCCGCGACTTCCGGGGGGAACTGAAGGGCTCGGTCCACCGGACCAGCGCCAGCAACGAGACGGTCTACATCGAGCCCCAGGCCGTGGCCGATCAATCGGCCCAGCTCTCCTACCTGCGGGCCAAGGAGTCGAAGGAGGTCCGCCGGATCCTCCGATGGCTCAGCGCCCAGGTCGGCCAGGTCGCCGACCCGCTCGCGGCCTCCTTCGAGGTCATGGCCACGCTCGACCTCGTCCTCTGCCGAGGGCGCTACAGCCTCGACTACCGGATGACCCCCCCCGACCTGAACACCGAGGGGCGCATCCTCCTCCGAGGGGCTCGCCACCCGATCCTCGAGCACCTCTTCCGCGAGGAGGCCCGACGCCTCCGGGCCGAGGCCGAGGCCGGTCGAACCGCCGATCACGACGATTCGACCGAATCCCCCCCCGGCGGGCCCGAATCGGGCGCCGCCGACCTCGCCGACGCGCCCTCGTCCTCGCCCTCGCCCGATCCCGGCTTCTCGGTCGGGTTCCATCAGATGCCGGTCGGCTCCCGGCCCTCGCCCCCCGAGCTTCCCGGATCGTTCCGCGGCTTCCACGAGCTCCCCGTCGGCTCCCGCCTGGCCCCCTGGGTCGATCCGAACCAGGCGTTCGACCGATCGCTCTTCCAGCCTCCCGTCGGCCAGGGCCTTGTGCCCGACGTCTCGGACGTCGAACCCGATTCGCCTCGCGACGCGGGCGAAGCCCCCGAGGAGCTGGACGAGGCCGCCCGGCTCAGAGGGGGATTGTCCGGTCGTCCCCTCGAACAACGACGTCGCGAACGCGGCGAGTCTTTACAGGCAGGCCAGGCCGGCGATTCCTCCTCCTCGTCCGAAGCCGCGCGATCGCGCCCGGACATCCCCACCCGGTCGGTCGTCCCCATCGACGTCCATCTCGGCTTCCAGTTCAACATCCTCGTGATCACCGGGCCGAACACCGGCGGCAAGACGGTGGCGATCAAGACCGTCGGCCTGCTGGCGATCATGGCCCAGTGCGGCCTGCACATCCCGGCCAACCAGGGGTCGCAGCTTTCCCTGCTCGACGACGTCCTCGCCGACATCGGCGACGAGCAGAGCCTGGAGCAATCCCTCTCCACCTTCTCCTCGCACGTCCGTCGCATCACCGAGATCTTCTCACGGGCCACCGAGCGTTCCCTCATCCTGATGGACGAGCTCGGCGCCGGCACCGACCCCGCCGAGGGGGCCGCCCTCGGCCGGGCGATCCTCGACGAGATCGACCAGATCGGCTGCCGGGCGATCGTCACCACCCACATCGGCGACCTGAAGACTTACGCCTTCTCCAACCCCCACGCCGAGAACGCCGCCGTCGAGTTCGACATCGAGACGCTTCGCCCTCGCTACCGCGTCCACATCGGCGACATCGGGGCCTCCAACGCCCTGCAGATCGCCCGGCGACTGGCCATGCCCGCCCATCTCGTCGACCGCGCCGCCCGATACATCGAGCGGTCCAAGGACGAAGGGCAAGGCTCCCCCGAATGGGAGGTCGTCCAGCGCCTCCGGTTCGAGGCCGAGCAGGCCCGGCAGGAGGCGATGGCCCAGCAGGCCGAGGCCGAACGCACCCGCGCCGCCCTCTCCCAGAAACTCGCCGACCTCCAATCCCAGGCCGAGCAGGACGCCCGGCTGGCCGAGGCCCGCGCCCGGCTCCAGCCCGGCGACCGCGTCGTCGTCCCCCGGCTCGGCTACGACCGCCCCGGCCGGGTGGTCCGGATCGAGGCCCGGAAGAACAAGGCCGTCGTGGCCATCGGCCAGATGAACTGGGACGTCACCGTTGATGAGTTGATCCCCCAGGTGATCAGGACTCCGGACGCCCTCGCCGCGTCGGCCGCCCGGACCCCCTCGGGCCGGGGGAAATCGCGGTACGAGTGATCGATCGCCCCTCGTCGTTCGGGAATCGGCCCGAACCCCTCCCCGAACCCGCAGGCTCGTCTTGCCGACGCGCCCATCGGGTATGATGGAATGCGTCCTCACCTTCGATGGCGAGCCGATGGGGCCGTGACCGGATGGAGCAGATCTACTACACGCAATGCCCGATCGGTTACGGGCTCGGTGCGAGCAACGGCTTCCAGATCAAGCGGCTCGATTCCGGCTACCCTCCCTCGGGAGACGTCCGGCACCTCTCGCTCCGCCCGTTCCTCGCGGCGTCCAACGGCAAGCAGCTTGCCCCCGGCACCCTGCGCTATCGACGCGTCGGCAGCATCGCGGAGGTGGCCTGGCTCGAACCCCGCGCCCGCGAATATGAAACCGAGCGCGGCCTCTGGGGACGCCCCGGCGGCCACTTCGCCCACGGCCTCCGCCTCGACCCCTCGGAATGGGAGGCGATCGCCTGCTGGCCGGCCGGCCTGCACGACCGGCCGTGCTGGCGGCGTTCCGACCCCGAACCGAGCCGAGGCCGTCGGCCGGACGACCTCACGCTCGGCCCGAGGGATCTGATCGCTCCTCCCAGCCCTCCCCTCGTCGCACCCTTGCTCGACCTCGATCCCGAGGCCCTCGCCGTCCTGCTCGCCCGGGTGGCCGAGGCCGCCCGGACCGCGCGCACCCTGGTCCTCATCGACGAGCCGCAACGCCTCGGGCCCCGGATCGCCGCCCTCACCTTTGCCGTCCCCGCGCCGCTCCGGGCCGAGCTGACCTTCTCCACCTACCACGACCGGCCCGAGGAACTCCCCGGGTTCCGGATCCAGGGCACGGTCCCCTCCTCGAATCCCGCCCAGCGAGCCATGCTCTCCGGCCTCGGGCCTGTCGTCGATCTGACCGCCGCGCGAATCGAGTCGCCTGCGCCCGACCTCCCGAGGTGGGCTCGCGCCCTGGCCACCTGGTTCCTCTCCGGCGATCCCCAGGACCATGAGCGTTGGACGCTCACCGAGGCCCGAGCCCGGTCCGCCCGGAGGCCCGACGATCCCGCCGTCCTCTGGTCCGACGCCTGGCTCGATGGCCTGATCGGCCTGGCCGAGGTCGCCCAATCGCCCCGTCCCGCCCCGGCGACGGCGGAGCAATGGCAAGCCTTCGCCCGCCAGGTCGCCTGGACCGCTCAGGCCGGACTGTTGCGTGATCTGATCGAGCCGCGACGGCCCCAATGGTGGCGCCCGCTCGTTCGGGAGGCCAGCCGCGACCCGTCCGCCCGAGACGCCTTCTGGCTCCTGCTCCTCGCCCCCGAGACCTGGGCCGACGCCCAGGCGGCCGACGCGACGCTCTGGGGGGCCGTCTCCGCCTACTTCTGGGCCCGAGAGCCTGCCATCCATCGCGAGCAGAGGCTCCACGCCATCGTCCAGCGAATCGCCCCGGCCGACCTGCTGGCCCGATTCCTCGATGGGCTCATCCGCACCGTCCCGACCGATTTCGGCCTGTTTGCCCTCAACTGGATGGAACGCCGTTCGACCCTCGATCCCCGCGTGCTCCTCCCGCTCCGCGCCCGGAACGCCGTCGGCCTCGTTCTCGACCGGGCGAACCCGGACGCCCTCGACCAGGTCCTCCGGCAGGCGATGCAGCTTCCCCAGACCTTGCCCGTCGTCCTCGACCTGATCGGCGACGAGGCCAGGCGACTCGACCAGGCCGCCGCCGTCGCCTCCGTCACCGCCGATCGGATGATCGCCGCCACCCCCGACCCCCTCGCTCAGTTCGAAACCTGGGCCCTCGAGCGTCGCCAGGCGGGGCAGGGGGAGTGGATCGCCGCCAGGATCGCCCGATTCCTGGCCGACGATCCGTTCCGAGACGCGGGGGAAGCCCTCCGCGGCCGCGTCCCGTCTCGGCTCCATCCCGCGCTCGCCGAGAGTGTGCTGGAGGCTGCCGATCGCGACGACGCCCCCCCCGGGGCATTCCGCTGGGCGGTCGAGCGGCTCGTGCTCGGACTTCCTGAGCCCGATCGCGACGCGATCGCTCCCCTCCGGGCCGATCGGTACCTCCAACGCCTCGGTTCGCCGCTCGATCTCGCGCAGAGCCTCCAGCACAATCCCACCACGCTCGCCGCCTGGCTCGACCTCGCCCGTTCCCGATCCTCGATCACCCCGGCCTCGATCACTCGGATCGACGATGCCCGGGAGTTGCTCCGGTTGCTCGACGGGGGTCGCCAACTCCCCTCGGAGTCCCTCCTCCGCCGCCTTCCCGAGGCCGACCGAGGGCCCGTGCTCGACCTGATGATCGATCGCCTCGCCGAGGAGGAATTCCCCCCCTGTCGGCCCATCCTCGAACGCTGCGGGCGCTGCTGGTCCGATGCGTTCGAGCCGGGGTCGGCCGGGCTTGCCGAACTCGCCCGGCCGCTCGCGGAGGTCTTGCTCCAGTATCTGCCCGATCCCGGACTCTGGATCGAGGCGATGGGACAGTGCCTCGACTGGCTCGGCCTGGACCGCTCGGACGATCGCCACCTCCGGCACTCAGGGCTTGCCTCGCTGATCGTCGCCGAGACCACCCGGATCACGGCCGATCCCGAGGCCCCCTGGCAGCTCCGGGCCGCCCTCCTGCGCCACGACCGCTACGCCTCGACCCTGGTCGACGACCTCGGCCGCGACCTCCTCGCCGATCGCCCGTCCCGGGCGATCGAGGTCGCCCGGCGCTGGACGCGAGTCCTCGACAAGGGAGAGTACTCCGATCGGTTCTTCGAAATCCTCCTGAACGCCTGCGACGGGCCTCGGCTCGCGCTGATCGTCCCCGAATACGCGGCCGAACTCTGGACCCTTCGGCCGCTCTCGTGGTGGTCGGCACCCCGGCTTGACTCTCGGGAGTTTGATCTCCGCGAGGCGTTCGCCAGGCAGATCCCGATGGCTCCGCTAAAGGATCTGCGCAGTCGGTCGTACATCGAGGCGTGGCTCACCCGGCAAAGGCCACGCGAGTCGTCTCCGTCCATCCGAGACGAACACCTGCCCCCCCTCGTCCCCGAGCCCGAGCCGGAATCGCGGCAAGCGGCCGCGCCCGCCGGGCTGTCCGAAGAGGCGGAACTTCGCTGGCGATGCGTCCTCGCCCTCACCGAATTCCACTGGGACGGGAAGACCTCCGAGACGCGCTGGAACGACCTGATGCGCTGGCGGAACCCCGATCGAGCACGCGAGGCGCCGCCGGTCGCCCGGCTCGATCCCGACGACCGATACGACTTCCTCTCCTGGATCGTCATGGCCCTCGACCCTCCCGTCGGCAACGATTACGCGCTGGAGTCCCTGGCCCGCTGGATGACCCGGGATCTCGACATGCGATCACGCGGGAGGATCGTCGAGCACCTCGATCGGATCACCGCGAGGGGGATCGTCGTCCCCGCCGATCGCGTCCGGCTCGCGCAGGATCTGGCCCATCAGATCGGGCTTCAACTCGATGATTAAGCGACGAAGCCAATCGGAACAGGGGTTGCCACTTTCCCGAGGTGCCCGACCCTGGTACTTCATCACGAGAACGACACCGCGATGTCGCGATTCGGGACCAAAGAGCAACCACGGAGCGTAAACCGATGACAACGCACGCCGAAGGGCCGCTGGTCCTGGGGATCGACCTCGGGGGCACCAAGATCCTGGCCGGTGTGGTCGACGCCGAGAACCAGATCCTCGGCCGGGCCAAGGAGTCCACCCCCGCCCGGGAAGGCGGGGCCGCCTTGCAGGACGCCCTGATCGAGGTCGGCCGCAACGCCCTGGCCGCGGCCGGCCTCGACCCGTCCGCCATCGCCGCCGTCGGGATCGGTTCTCCCGGCCCGCTCGACGTCGAGGCCGGCGTCATCCGATCCAGCCCGAACCTCAACGTCGTGGAATTCCCGCTCAAGGAGACGCTCCAGCAGGCCTTCGGCGTCCCCGTCGCGGTCCAAAATGACGTCCGGGTCGGCGGCTACGGCGAATTCAAGCTCGGCGCCGGCCGAGGCTATCGTGACATCGTGGCCGCCTTCGTCGGCACCGGGATCGGCGGCTGCCTGATCCGAGACGGCGAGATCGTCTCCGGCATCACTGGCAACGCCGGCGAGATCGGCCACCTGATCGTCAAGGCCAACGGCCCCAAGTGCGGCTGCGGCCGTCGCGGCTGCCTCGAAGCCGTCGCCAGCCGCACCGCGATCACCCGCCGCATCCACAAGGCCATCCGCAAAGGGGCCTCGACCCCCCTGCGCGACGTGGTGCGCAACAAGAACTCCCGGCTCAAGAGCAAGGAACTCTCGAACGCCTACCGATCGGGCGACCCCGTGGCCGTCCACGAGGTCGAGCGGGCTGCCCGGTTCATCGGCCTGGCCCTCGGCGGCCTGATCAACGTCCTCGGCCCCGAGATCGTCATCATCGGCGGAGGCGTCACCGAGGCGCTCGGCGCCCCCTTCGTCGAGCTCGTCCGCAACGC
The DNA here is from genome assembly GCF_040717455.1 of Tautonia sp. JC769. Taxonomy (NCBI): domain Bacteria; kingdom Pseudomonadati; phylum Planctomycetota; class Planctomycetia; order Isosphaerales; family Isosphaeraceae; genus Tautonia; species Tautonia sp. JC769. The sequence goes on along the minus strand of NZ_JBFEFH010000003.1, from coordinate 248,213 downwards.
CGCCCGCGGCCAGGCCATGGCCGACCCCGACCGCCGCGTCCAGATCGAGCAGGCCGAACTCGGCGACGACGCCGGGGTGCTGGGCGCTTCGCTCATCGCCCGGGAACGTTACCTCGCCGCCCCCTCGCTCACCTGATCGCCGGGCCAGCCTCCCCCTTGTGGAGCGGGGGAGGCTGGCCGGCGGGACGAGCCCGACCCGGACGAGGTCTTTTCGGGTTCGCCAAATCTCCCAATTTGACAATATCGGTGGTCAGGGGCTGATCCTTGCCGTAGAATAGAGGCGACAACTCGATCGGAGCGTCGGTCGCAGGAGGTTCGTTGGACGGAGCGACGCCGAAGGTGGTGGGAACCGCAGTTGCCGTTCTGGCAGGCCCCCTGATCCCTTCGAGAGATTCCGACGATGAAACGAGGCCCGAACCGGCACCGCGCCAAGTTCGAACGGCTCCGCCGTCATCTCGATGTCTGCCTTCACCCCGAGAAACCGCGGCGTCTCCGGACGCGATCGGCGCGGTACGCGGCGGCGTTGGCCGAGCAGCTGGGCCTGATCGCCCGGCCGAAGGTCTGTAGCTGGTGCCGGAGGCGTCAGCGGCTCCAGCGGCATCACTGGAGCTACGAGGAACCGTTGAACGTGACCTTCCTCTGCTCCGACTGCCACGAGATCGCCGATCAGATGGTCCTGGGGGCCCGAATCGCCTGAGCCGGCTCGGTCGTCGAGCCGGCCGGGCTCAGCTCGCGTCCCGAAGCCTCTGACGACGGTGCGAGGGCTGTTCTGCCCGTTGGTCGGTTCCGATCGGTAAGGCCATCCGGATCAGGGTCCCCCCGTCGGCCGTCTCGACCCAGGACAGCGAACCGCCGACCTGCTGGAGGAAGCGGGCGACCCGAGGGAGGCCGAGCCCGAGCCCTCGCCCCGCCTGTCGGCCGCAGTAGAACGGGTCGAGCAGGTGGGCCGAGCGTTCCTCGTCCAGCCCGATCCCCTGGTCCTCGATGGTCCAGACGACCGACTGGCGATCGCCGAGCGACTGCACGAGGATCTGCCCGCCCTCGGGGGTGGCCTCCAGGGCGTTGCGGATCAAGGCCTCGGCCACATGGCGGAGCGCCTCGGGATCGGTCGAGACCGTCGGCCCGGGTTCCGGTGTCCGGCAGGACAGGAGGACCTTCCGATGGCTCGCCTCGGCGGAGAGGTCCTCGACGACGCCCCGAAGCACCTGATCCGGGACGCAGGGAATCGCCCTCGGGGCCGGTGGCCGAGCGATGTAGATCAGGTCTCTGAGGATCTGGTGGGCCCGCCTCGCCTGGGCGATGATCGTCTGGAGCGCGGCCCGGTGTTCGGGATCGTCGGTCCGGGCCTGGAGCAACTGGGCCCGCCCGGCGATGATCGCCAGCGGGTTGTTCAGCTCGTGGGCGGCCCCGGCGGCGAACTCGGCCATCGCGTCGAGGGTGGAGGGCGTCGGGCCCGCCATCGGCTCGGGCGGGGGCTGCCCGCAGCCGGCCATCACCGCCTGGAAGCGTTCGGAGAGCTGGGCCAGCTCGGCCTCGAGCTGGTCGGCCCGGAGGCGCTGCGTGAACGACTCGCGGAGCGAGTCGAGGGGGGGGATCGGGGCCTCGGGCGGGCAGAGTCCTCCCGAACACTGCGCCTGGACGGCCGCGACGAGCCATCGCCGCTGGAGGTCGGTGGGAGCAGGTTCGGGTCGAGGGCCGGGGAGTGCCCAGGGGGTCCGCATCGCCCAGGATCGGCCGAGCCGGACCCAACGGAGGAGGACCGGGTCGTGCGACGCCTCGGCGGGGACCTCGGACCCCAGGCCGGCGAACAGGACGGCGTCGCTCAGCTCGGGGGGGCACCCCCATCGGGTCGCGAGGTGGAAGCCGAAGCCGGCGGCGTGCCGGCCGAACCAGCGGACCTCGAGCCGAGCCCGGTCCGCGTCAGACTCGGTCGCCATCCATTCCGAGAGCTGATCGGGAGCCGCCGCCGCGAGGGCCCAGAGGGCCAGCGGGTGCAGCAACGCGGCGCGGGCCACGGCCTCCGGGTCGGGATCGCCCCCCTCGGCCGCCAGGCGGTGCGCCGCCCGGGACGAGGCGACGCAGAACCGCCAGAGTCGGTCGCGAGCCTCCGAGCCGCGGCCGTCGGCCTCGGCCCACCACGACCAGCCCGGTCGACCTGCCGGCCCGGCGCCTGGGCCGGAGGTCGCTTCCCAGAGGGCAACGCCGGGATCGATCGCCCGATTTGAGATGGACGGGTGCTGATGTGTTCGGGTTGGGTGCTGGGGGCGGACGAGGTGCGCCAGCGAGGACGGGCGGATGGGCAGGCCATCGAGCCGGTCCCAGCGGCTCCGCGAGGGGCAGAGCGGCGGATCAGAGGTCGGTCGAAACCCTTGCACCCGGTCGGGCTCCTTCCCGAAAGGGCCGGGGGAAGGGGTCCCGGCCCGGCGGACTGGTCGCCGCGTCGTGCGGCGGTTGGGAGAGCGTAGGACGTTTGGCGATTCCGGTCAAGCGGAGCCGCGTCGGGTCGGTCCGGCGGTCACGATTCCCGGGTCGCCTCGATGTCGAGCAGCTTGCAGATGCGTCGAATCAGTTCATCGACGTCGAGCGGCTTGGACATGAAGTCGTCGGCCCCCGACTCGTGCAGTTCGCCGATCTTGTCTTCCTCGATCATGCCCGAGATGCAGAAAATCTTGATGTCCGACATCGATGGGTCGCGGCGGACCAGCTCGCAGACGGCCTTGCCGTTGATGTCCGGGAGCATGATGTCGAGGACCATCAGGTCGGGGTGATACTCCTTGGCCATCATCCCCGCGCCGAAGCCGTTGTCGACGTCCTTGACCTCGAAGCGGCCGTCGGCGAGCAGGGCATCCTTGATGATCTGGACGACCTCGGGCTCGTCGTCGACCACCAGGATCCGCCGACGGCCGCTCTCCAGGGCGTCGGTCGGGATGTTGTTTTCCTTCATGAAGCGGTAGAGGGCGTCGCGCGGGATCCGACGAAACCGAGACCCGGGCACGCGGAAGCCCTTGAGCTGGCCGGAGTCGAAGCAGCGGATGATCGTCTGCTGACTCACCTTGCAGATCTTCGCTGCCTCACCGGTGGTGAAAACGGTCTTCATCGTCGGGATCGCCCCCTTGACACGAGCCCCAGGCTATTATCCGGCTCGACCTCGCGGGCCGGACCTCCCGTCCGGTTCGCGAGAGCCACCTCGCCGGGCGCCCTCGACTCCTCCCTGATCACGGACTCGCCCGCAACAACGACGCCGAAACCTCGGCCCCGAGATTCGATCCCCCGACCCGATTGGCGGCGACGGGTTCAGCCCCGCGGGGCCTGTTGATCCCGCAAAGCTGGTCAAAACTCTCGATATTGCCGAATTTACCGACATCGCCAATTATAAGATAGGTTCTGGTCCTGTCAACCCAGAGAAGACAACGTGACAAGGAGGGTTCGAAGGTCCCCGGCCGACCCTGGGGACAAGGGACTATGGGAGGGGCACGCGCTCGTCGCGGGTCGGGGATTCGGCGGCGGAGGACCCGTCGACGGGGGCCGGGGTGGCCGGGGGTCGGGGGAGGCTGCCGCCGTCCGACGGGCCTCGGCGCTTCAGGAAGACGATGAGCGTCGAGAGGTCCGCGGGGTTCAGGCCGCTGATCCGGGCGGCCTGGCCGACCGACCGCGGCCGGACCCGGCGGAGCTTCTCCCTCGCCTCGTTCCGAAGCTGGGGGATCCGGTCGTAGTCGAAATCGCTGGGAATGGCCTTGTCTTCGAGGCGGCGGACCTTCTCGATCTCCAGCGCTTGCCGGGCGATGTAGCCGCCGTACTTGGCCTCGATCGTCGCCTGCTCGACCGCCCCGGTGCCGTCGCCGTCGAATTCGGAGAGGGTAGGGTGGAGTGCCTTCAGGTCGTCCCACGAGACCTCGGTGCGGCGGAGGATCTGCTCCAGCGACACCGCATCGACGCGGACCGAGCGGAGCTGGTCGCGCAGGGCTTCGATCCGGTCGCGGCGGCGGACGAAGCGGGACCAGCGGTCGTCGTCGACCAGGCCGAGGCGGCGGCCGAGGTCGGTGAGGCGGAGGTCGGCGTTGTCGTGGCGGAGGAGGAGGCGGTACTCGGCGCGGCTCGTGAACATCCGGTACGGCTCGTCGACCCCCTTGGTCACGAGGTCGTCGATCAGGACCCCGATGTACGCCTGGGTGCGGTCGAGGACCATCGGCTCGTCTCCGGTGCTGGCGAGGGCGGCGTTGATGCCGGCGACGATCCCCTGGGCGGCGGCCTCCTCGTAGCCGGTCGTGCCGTTGATCTGCCCGGCGAAGTAGAGGCCGGGCACGAGTTTGGTTTCGAGGGTCGGCTGGAGCTGAGTCGGGGGGGCGAAGTCATATTCGACGGCGTAGCCGAACCGCATGATCTCGGCCCGTTCCAGGCCGCGGATCCGAGGGATGATCGCCTCCTGGACGTCCCTCGGGAGGCTCGTGGAGATGCCGTTGCAGTAGTATTCGAGGGTCTGCCTCCCTTCGGGTTCGAGGAAGATCTGGTGCTGCTCGCGGTCGGCGAAGCGTACGACCTTGTCCTCGATCGAGGGGCAATAGCGGGGGCCGGTGCTCTGGATCTGCCCGGAGTACATGGGGGCCCGGTCCAGGTTCTCGCGGATGAGGTCGTGGACGGTCGGGTTGGTGTAGGTGAGGTGGCAGTCGAGCTGCGGCTGCTCGATCCGGTCGGTGAGGAAGGAGAAAGGGACCGGCTCGGGGTCGCCCGGCTGGGGTTCGAGGGCGGCGAAGTCGATGGTGCGCCCGTTCAGACGGGGAGGGGTGCCGGTCTTGAAGCGCTGCAGCTCGAAGCCGAGCTCGCGGAGGTTCCCCGAGAGCCCCTCGGCGGAAACGTCGCCGGCCCGGCCGCCGGCGGTCTGCTGCTCGCCGGTGTGCATGAGCGCCTTGAGGAAGGTCCCGGTCGTCACGACGACGGCGCGGCCCCGGTAGATGGCTCCCCCTCGGACCCGGACCCCGACCGCGCGGCCGGACTCGACGACGATCCCCTCGACCATCTCCTGCCGGAGGGTCAGGCCCGCTTGCCGCTCGACCATCAGCTTGGCGAGCACCTGATAGGCCTTCTTGTCGCACTGAGCGCGGGGGCTGTGCATGGCAGGCCCCTTGCCGCGATTGAGGAGCCGGAACTGGATTCCGGCGGCGTCGGTCAGAAGTCCCATGGCCCCGCCGAGGGCATCGACCTCGCGCGCGATCTGCCCCTTGGCGACCCCGCCGATGGCCGGGTTGCAGCTCATCTGGCCGACGCCGTCGGCATTGAGCGTCAGCAGGACCGTCCGCCTGCCCATGCGGGCCGAGGCGAGGGCGGCCTCGAGGCCGGCGTGGCCGGCGCCGATGACGACGACGTCGTAACGATAAGGGTCGGGACGATCGAGGTCAGACATTGAAGTGGCGGGGACTCGTAGGAGGAGAGCGTCGAGAGGTCGTCACACGTCCGGGGGAGGATCTTGAGTTCGGCGGCCCGTTGGGGCCGGCCAGCATGCTTATCTTACCAGGAGCTGCCCGATCGATTTTCGCGAATCGGGCCATCGGAGGCAATTCGATGGGACTTTGCCCGGGTGCCGGTGTGCGCCCCGGGTGCGCCGGACGGTGCGCCCGCGGTGCGCCTCGATGGAGGGGGACCGATTGGGCGTAAAGGCTTGTTGTGAATGATGCTGGGGCGAATCAGGCCGATTCGTTTCGGGAATCCTGTCCGGCGGCAATCGTCAGGGCGTGTGCGGGGTCGATCGGGCGGAGGGCCTGCCGAGGAGGGAGATCGAGACACGCAAGCGACTGCTCGCGACGAGGTGAACGACGCGGAGGGTGCGCCGCCGGATGCGCCCGAGATGCGCCGCTTGATGCGCACAATTTGCGTCGCATGGAATTCCCAAACTGTCTGCAAGAGTAGGGTTTGTGGTGAATCGGCTCGATCCGTTTCGTGAACGGGGAGGGTACCCGCAGGTCGCTGGAGCCGCGATCCTGCGCGGAGGGGGGACGACGCGCGAGGGTGGACTCCGCGACGGCAAACCATGTCCCTCGGGAGGAGCAGGCGGTTGGATGCGAGGCGGGTCGGGTGCGCCAATCGGTGCGCCCCGGGTGCGCCGGACGGTGCGCCGGTTGAACGCGGCGCGGGACCCCCTGAGTCGTTTCGTGAGAGGGCTTTCTCGAACCCGGGTCCGCTTCGCTTCGTGTATCGCGGTCCTGAATGCGACGGAGCCAGGACTGCAACAGGCGAGAGGGGGCGGGAGCGTGGTGCCGGTCTGGGTACGGTCGATCGGCAGAGCACGGATGCGACGGGAGATGCACCGGTCGGTGCGCGACCCGGTGCGCCGGTCGGTGCGCCGATGGGGAGATCGGTGAGATGTCGTAAGTGGTTCGTTGGGAGGAATTTCAGGTGGCGCATCGTAATTCGTTTCGTCAAATCAGGTGGCGGTCCTGCGGCTTGGTTGACGGGTGATCTGGGCCGAGGAGGGGCGGTACAGGTGACGGGGAACGGGTTCGGGGATGGTCATTGGCCGGGAGAATCCCATCGTGCAGTCGCTGCAGGGGGATCGAGCGCATTGTCGTGGGCGCCGGACGGCCACCCGTCACCCCGGGCGCCTCGCTTCGGGCGCGGAGCGGGGGCTGGATGCGGTCGGTCGGAGTCTGCGGGGACGGGCCGCTTCATCGGGTGCGGGGGGAAGTCGAGGGAAACGGGTCCTCTCTTATCATCGTGGAGAGGAGGGGCGAAATTCAGGAAAGGTTGGGCAATTCTCCGGAGAATCGGCGAGGGGTCGCCGGGGCGCGGAGGGGGGGATATACTCGGCCGTGGCGTGAGGGAGGAGGGTTCGGGCGGACGTCGGGCCTTGCTCGCTCCGGGATGGGGCGGCGGAGGGGGAATGCGATCCGAAGGGCTTCGCTTCGAGATCCTCGTCAATGGCGAGAGGCGTTGCGTGGTCGGCTCGGTCGGACCAGGCACCCTGGCGGCAGACGTTCTTCGTTGGCAGTCCCGAACGAGCGAGGAACCGACCGAGGTGGCGGATCTGATCGTCCATGCCAGTCGGACCGCGGACGGTCGATCGGTGCGGTGGCTGCAAGAGGAACTCGGCCCGGGCGATGAGGTGACGATTCGGGTGCTGGGGCCGGGGGAGTGCGACGAGCCGTCGCACTCGGAGCCTCTGGACGATTGACCGCCTCGAGACGTCGGACGTAGCCCATCGGGGGCCTTCGAAGACCATCACCTGGACGAACATGAGGAAACTTCACCCTGGCGGGCCGGCCCGCGGGACAGGGTGATGGGATGGGAGTGAGAGCGGTGTCGGCGCAGATCCTCGACGGCAAAGAGACGGCCCGGGTGATCCGAGGGGAACTTCGGGACCGGGTGGCGGTGCTCAGGGAGCAGCACGGGAAGGTGCCGGGCCTGACGGCGGTGCTGGTCGGGGACGATCCGGCCAGCGCGATCTACGTGAGGAACAAGGAGAAGGCGGCCCGGGAGGTCGGGATCGAGGGGACGGTGCTGCGGCTCCCGGCCTCGACGGGCGAGGCGGAGCTGCTGGGGGTGGTCGATCGCCTGAACGACGACCCGGCGGTGGATGGCATCCTGGTGCAGTTGCCCCTGCCCCGGCAGATCGACCCGGATCGGGTGATCGACCGGGTGAGCCCGGGCAAGGACGTGGACGGCTTCCACCCGGAGAACGTCGGCCTGCTGGCGATCGGTCGGCCGAGGTTCGCGTCGTGCACGCCGCTCGGGGTGGTCGAGCTGCTGCGTCGGCAAGGGGTCGAGACGAAGGGGAAGCGGGCGGTGGTGCTGGGGCGGTCGAACATCGTGGGCAAGCCGATGGCACTGCTCTTGCTTCAAAAAGGGGCGTTCGGCGACGCGACGGTGACGGTCTGCCACTCGGCGAGCCGGGAGATCCCGGAGATCGTGCGGGAGGCGGACGTCGTGATCGCGGCGGTCGGCCGGCCCGAGATGGTCCGGGGCGACTGGATCAAAGCGGGGGCGGTGGTGGTGGACGTGGGCATCCACCGCAAAGAGGACGGGAGCCTGTGCGGGGACGTGGTGTTTGACGAGGCGGCCGAGGTGGCCTCGTGGATCACGCCGGTCCCGGGGGGGGTTGGGCCGATGACCATCGCCATGCTGCTGGCCAATACGGTGGCCTCGGCCGAGGAATCGGCGAGAATGGGGCGATTCTCGGACTCCGCCGGGTAATCGCCTCGCCCAGGGTCGGAAGAGGGAGACGGCGGGGGGCAGGGCGGGACCGTCGTCGGGGTGGAATCCAATTCACAGGGACTTGCAGTCGTGACTGATCGGTCGATCGGCGCGAAGCGATCGGGAACCCTTTCTCAGGACAGGACCAGGCGATGATTCGATTCGGGATTTGCAACGAGTTGTTCGAGGGGTGGGATCTCGCCCGGACCTGCGCGGTGGTCAAGGAACTGGGGTACGACGGGATCGAGCTGGCCCCGTTCACCCTGGCGCCGCTGGTGACGATGCTGGGGAAGGACCGCCGGGCCGAGATCAAGCAGACGATCGAGGAGAGCGGCCTGGAGACGATCGGCCTGCACTGGCTTCTGGCGAAGACGGACGGGTATCACCTGACGAGCCCCGACCCGACGGTCCGGTTCAACACGATCGACTACCTGAAGGCGCTGATCGAGGCGACGAGAGAGATGGGCGGGTCGGTGATGGTCTTCGGCTCGCCGAAGCAGCGGGACATCGCCATGGACCTGTCCCGCGAGGACGGCGAGCGGTTCGCGGTCGAGGTGCTCCAGACGGTGACCGGCGACCTTGAAGCGCACGGGGTCGAGCTGTGCATGGAGCCGCTGACGAGCGAGGAGACGAACTTCCTGACGAGCATCGCCGAGACGCGGGCCTTGATCGAGCGGGTCGGGCATCCGAACGTGACGCTGCACCTGGACGTGAAGGCGATGTCGAGCGACCCGGGGGGGACGGTCCCCGACCTGATCCGGCGGCATGCGCCGTATGCCGGCCATTTCCACGCCAACGACCCGAACCTGAGGGGGCCGGGCATGGGGAACACCGACTTCGGGCCGATTATGAAGGCGCTGGTGGACTCGGGATACGACCGCTGGGTGTCGGTCGAGGTCTTCGACTTCGCCCCGGGGGCCGAGGAGACGGCGAGGCAGAGCCTTGATTGCCTGCGGCGCACCCTGGCGGGCGCGCAGGCTTGAGGAGACGATGATCATTCGCGATCGTCATGGATATGGGGTCTGAGCAGGTCATTCAACAGCGAGGGACATGATGGCAGGAACGCGCAGCGGCGAAGTGACGATGAAGGGGAACCCGGTCGAACTGGTCGGGCCTCGGCTGAACGTGGGGGATTCGGCCCCGGAGTTCTCGTGCGTGACGAAGGGTGATTCGGGCCTTGCAGTGGTGACGTTGAAGGACACGGGCGGCAAGGCGAGGCTGTTCAGCGTCGTGCCGTCGCTGGACACCCCGGTCTGCAGCACGCAGACGAGAACCCTGTCGAAGACCTTGAACGAGCTGGGCGACAAGGTCGCCGCGTACACGATCAGCACGGACCTGCCGTTCGCCATGGCCCGCTTCTGCGACGAGGCGAAGGTCGGCAACATGACGAATCTGTCCGACCTGCACAACCAGAGCTTCGGCGAGCACTATGGCGTCTTGATGGCGGGGGTGCCGGTCCCCTTGCTCGCCAGGGCGTTGTTCGTGGTCGACCCGAACGGGACGATCACGCACGTCGAATACGTGAAGGAAGTGGCGAGCGAGCCCGACTATGCCCCGGCGATCGAGGCGTTGAAGAAGGCGGCAGGCGCCTGATTCGAGCCGGATGAACCGACGAGCGGCCGTCGATGCGATCGGGCGATCGGGTCGACGGCCGCTCGCGCGAAGGGCACATCAGCGAGGACCCGGCGTGCCTGCGCCGGGGGCCTCGGCCGTCGGGGGTGAGGGATCGTCTGCCGCCCCGGGGACCGAGTCGGGGTCGGAGAAGTAGGAGGCGTCGGAGCGATTGCCGCAGGGGTCGGGATGGCCTTTGGGCCAGGTCAGGAAGCGGGTCTGGGTTCGATGGATCTCGAGGTGAACCCGGCTATTGGGGGCGCAGAGCAGGGCCGAGTCGGGGTCGAGCTTGCGATAGACGAGCGCGCGACCGTCGGCGTCGCCGCGATGGGGGAGTGTGGCTCCGGAGCGTTGCAGGGCGTCGTCGAAGAAGACGGGCATGCGGCCCCGCGCCTCGTAGTCGTCGATGATGATCCGGGCGACGAGCATCAGGTGGGACCGCTGCCGGGCGGCGGCGGCGGCCTCGGACTCGAAGGCCATGCTCGCCAGCACGCCCATGGAGAGGGCCGGGGCGAGGACGAAGAGGGCGACGGCGCGGCCGGTCGATCGGGCGTCGGGGAGCCTGCGGAGCAGGGGGAGCCAGCAGATCAGGGCGACGGTGAGCATGAACGCCGAGACGAAGAAGAGCATGCCCAGCACGAGCTGATCGGAGACCCGATAGCTGCCGTCGAACCGGATCGAGGCACCCGCGGCGGCCAACGCGGCGCTCAGGGTGACCCAGGCGGCGAGGGGGAAGCGACGTGACATCAGGACCGAAGGGCGATTCAAGGGCCCGGCTCGGATCGGATCCAACGATGGGGCGGATTGAATTCGATCTTAGTCGGCCCGGGCGGCGATGAACAGTCGATCTCGGGTCGGGGCCGATCGGTGCCGGGGTCGGCCTGCACCGTTGAACCGCCCGGGCGATTGAGCGACGATGGATTGATTGATCGCCCCGCCCCGGCGAGGGAGGCGGACGGACCTCGATCGGGATCCTTCGACCTGTCAATCCGAGTCTGCCGATGCCGCTGGACCTGTTGACGCGACTCGACCCGCTTCGGCGCATCCAGTGCCCGTTCTGCTTCGAGCGGTTCGCGGCCTTCGAGCTGCACATCAAGTGCGACAGCCCGGTCTGCGAGACGGACTTCGGCCGGCAGGTCGAGGACCCGATCCTGACGCGCACCTTCTTCGGATCGCATGCGGATTCGATGGTGCGAAGCCCGTGGTGGGTCGACCCGAGGCAGGACCCGAGGCGAGGGTTCCGACGCCGGTGGGACTGGATGATCCTGCCCGGATCGCTCGACTGCCCGCAATGCGGGGGGAAGGCCGATTGCCGGTTGTGCCCGAGGTGTCATCAGCGGATGCCCGAGGCGGCGATCGCCAGGAGGCCGGGGCACCTGACGATCTTCGGGCCGCAATCGGTGGGCAAGACGACGTTCATGACGGTCGTCTTGCACGAGCTGAATCAGCACGTCGGCCCCGAGCGCGGGCTGCTGCTGGAGCCGATCGACGAGGAGGTCCGCCGCCGCTACCGGCAGGAATATCAGGACGTGACGTATGGGTCGGCGATGGAAGGGATCGGGGTGGGGCAGTGGGGGGAAGTGACCCGCCAGGCCCACATGCCAACGCCCCCGCTGGAGATGAACCGGAGGGTCTTGCAGCCGTTGGTGTATCGGGTCAAGCGGCGGGGCAAGGGGGGGGCGGAGCCGTTACTGTCGTTCTCGGACATGGCGGGCGAGGACTGGGAGATGAATTTCTCCGTCCTGAGGCGCGAGGCCGGGCACCTGATCCAGCGGGCCAAGGGGCTTCTCCTGTTGATCGACCCGATGCGGCTGCCGCAGGTGGCGTCGGACCCCCGCATCCGGTTGACGCCGAAGGAGGCGATCGCGCCGCCGGCCGATTACCGGGAGGATCTCTCGAAGCTCGCCGGTTTCTTCGATCGGACGCCGGTGCGGGTGCCGCTGGCCATCTGCCTGAACAAGCTCGACCGCTGGGGGCCGTTGATGGCCCCCGGGACCGCCCTGCACGAGGTCGCGGCGTCGGTGCCGGGGAAGAACGTCGAACAACTGAGCGATCAACTGATTCACGACGAGGTCCAGGCTGCCATGAGGCGCTGGGATCAGGTGTCGTTCCTGGAGCATCTGGGCATCGACTTCCCGAGGCATCGGTTCTTCGCCTGCTCGGCGCTGGGGGACGCGGCCGGGGCGGAGGAGGACGCGGCCCAGCCGCTGCCGACCCCCTTGCTGGTCGAGCGTCCGCTGCTCTGGTTGCTCCGGCAGCAAGGCCTGATTCGATCGTGAACTTCGCGGGGTCGAGGCCGGATTTCTTCCTTTCAATTGGGATTGAGCTGATCATGAGCGACCCGTCTCATCGCGACGATTCCGAGGTCCTCGCCGATCCGCAGGAGACGCCAGCCGCGGCCGATGAGCCGGAAGGGGTGGAGGTTTCCTTGATCCTGGCGGCCTCGGCCTATCAGGTGGTGGACACCTGGGAGCAACCACCGGTCGAGGCGGAGGCCGTCTCGGGGAGAGGGGACGCGGGGCCGCCGGCCGTCGACCCGATGGCCCCGGTGCTCGATGCCATTGCCCATCTCGGCGGGCGCCTCGAAAAGCTCCAGGCGGTGGTGGACCGGGAGTCACGGGCGGAGTCGAGTCGGGAGAAGGTGGTGGACCGGCTCCATGCGGAGTTGCAAGACTACAAGAACGACCTGCTGTTGAAGATCACCAGGCCCATCTTCATCGACCTGATTCAGTTGCACGACGACCTGGGGAAGATGGCCGAGGCGCTGGCGGAGGCCGCCGCGATTCAGGTGCTCCGAGACGTGCAGCAAGGCCTGGAGGACGTCCTCTACCGCCAGGGGGTCGAGCCGTTCCGGACCGACGAGCAGACGTTCGATCCGCGTCGGCAACGGGCCGTCTCGACCGTGGCGACCGACGACCCGGGGCGGGCGAAGCGGATCGCCGCCCGGCTGCGGCCGGGGTTTGTCCTGGACGAGAAGGTGATCCGGCCCGAGCTGGTGTCCGTCTTCGCCCTGAACCGATCGGCGGGATCGGCGGGGGATCCTCCCCCGTCCTGAGGCGGGGTCCCGGGGCGAGGACGACGGTCGATGAGCCGATCGGCCGCGATTTGTCGCTCATTCTCCGGAAGGACCTTTCGTTTTTTCCCTGTTTCGTCCGCTCCCCGAGAGTCGGGGGGCGGATGACGGCGCACGAGGAGCAATGGCATGGGACTCGGGGAGCATCGCGGTGTCAATCGGCGGCAGATGATTGGCGGGTTGTCGTTCGGCGCGGCCATGTTCATGGTCCGGGGGGCCTTCGCGGAGGAGCTGGTCCGCACGCCCCCTCAGACCGAAGGGCCGTTCTATCCGAACCAGCTCCCGCTGGACACGGACAACGACTTGTTGATCATCAACGACGAGATCACGCCGGCCGTCGGCGAGGTCACGCATTTGTCGGGGCGGATCCTCGACGCGTCGGGGTCGCCCGTGCGCAACGCCCTGGTGGAGATCTGGCAGGTCGACCACCACGGTGCCTACCTGCACACGGGCAGCGCGAACCGCAGCGATCGGGACGCGAATTTCCAGGGCTTCGGACGCTTCCTGACCGGCTCGGACGGCTCGTACTACTTCCGGACGATCAAGCCCGTGCCGTATCCCGGCCGGACGCCCCACATCCACTTCAAGATCTGGAAGGGCCGCGAGGCGCTGCTCACCACCCAGTGCTACATCGACGGGCACCCGGGGAACGACGAGGACGGCATCCTGCGACGGATGACCGACCCGGACGATCGCAAGGCGGTGCTCGTCGACTTCAAGCCGATCGAAGCCTCCCGCATCGGGGAGCTGGAGGCGCGGTTCGACGTGGTGCTGGGGATGACCCCGGAGGGCTGATTCGTTCGCCGTGAACTCAGCGGTTGATCGCTGGAGAGAGGAATGAAGCGAGTTTGACTCATCCGATTTCGGGTTGGTCGACCACCTCATTCCTCTCTCTTCTTCGAGCTTTGGAAATGCCGTAAAAAAATCTTGAGTTTTGCGGTGACTCAAATTTGGCTTAGTTCGGTTTTTGGTAAGGATTCGAGGCTCTCACCATTTTGAGGTGCGAGATCTTCCGACTTCGGTTTTTGTTGTTGGTTGGTGTAGTAGATGATCGTGTCAACAAGTCTGGATTCATATTTAAACAGGTCTGTTGGTGCCTCAATCGGAATCTTCTCCTCGTTTCTCTGGGCATCGAACAGCCCTACATATTTCTGAGAATAATTGAATCGAAGTCGGCAGATCGGTTTGCGATTATTGTCGTCGAGGAGGATTCCGCAGTAACTTTTCGTGTCACGGATCACGATTCGCCGAGGGTTAACGTGCTTCGAGAGAATCGCTCGGACGATGTGATACCCCTCGGTTTCCTCCTCGGTGGTGACGATTTCCTCTTCATTCTCTTGGCAATCGTCGGTGCGGGAGTCGGATGTGATTGAGGAGGAGACCGGACTGACTCCGTCGAGTGCTGTCTGGATTCGCTGCTGGACCATCTCTTTTATGAAGTCGCGAAAGGCGTCTCCAACGAGTTGGGAAAATTGTTGTTTGACATTCGTTGTGATGGGGCCGTTGTAGACTTGCTTGGTGAAGAGCCTCACAAACTCGTCTGAAGGCGAGTTCATCTCGTTTGCGAGCAGGCCTCGGATTTGCTTCTTGTATTTCAACTCACTTGCATTGCACAAAATGTTGTTCAAATCAAAAGCTTGCTTTGAAAATTTCTTGATTTCTTCGACGATCTTTCCGTCGAGGCTCAACATGGAAAATTCGAAGAATGGATGCGAATCCATTTTGTTTGGCGCTTCGATGTCGGTGTAGAACTGGTACTCGATACCGTCTGTCAGCACGGCGAAACGCGCGTCAGTGGTGGTGAAGTACCTGAAGAGTTGCGAAGCGTGATTTAGGCTTAATTTAGATCCGACTGACTTGCATTCGATTAGAATAGCTGGCTTTCCATCTCGCATGATCACATAGTCGACTTTTTCACCCTTCTTTGTGCCTACATCGGCGATAAACTCGGGCACGACCTCAGTGGGATCGAAGACGTTGTATCCGAGAGCGTTGATTAGGGGGAGCACCAAGGCATTTTTCGTCGCTTCCTCAGTTGCCAGATGAACACGATGTGCGGGAATTCGAGCGGCGATTTGTGAGAGATGATCAATAAGGTCCATCGTCTAACCCTAGTGTAAATGGAAGGTTGCGCGAAATAATATCTGCCCCATCCGGAGATTTTCTCACATGGGTTCAGTCCGATCAAGCACCATCTCCATGAACGCTGGACGGTGTGGATTGATGGCGACAACCTTTCTACAAGGTAGTTTTGAACAGCACTACTGCGATGGACTCGGAGATGCACTAAAATAGGAGACTCGACGGGGCGAATACTTTAAGAAGAATTTCGATCGATCCATCCGAAACTCTAGTAAGCCTCCAATTTTCTTGCTAACAAGGACTTGCGCCGTGAGCGAGCCGATGAAGCGGGTCTACGGCATCGACCTGGGGACGACCTATTCGGCGATAGCCTACGTCGATGAGCACGGGAAGCCCGTGATCGTGCCGAACCAGGAGAGCGAGCGGATCACGCCGTCGGTGGTCCTGTTCGACGGCGATGCGATCATCGTGGGGAACACGGCGAAGGAGTCGGCGAAGGTCGAGCCGGATCGGGTGGTCAGCCGGGTCAAGCAGCACATGGGCGACCCGCATTACGTCTTCGAGTACGAGGGGCAGGCCTACAGCCCCGAGGACATCAGCTCGTTCATCCTGCGCAAGGTGGTGGGCGACGCCGAGGTCGCGCTCGGCCTGGGGGACGACGAGAAGATCACCGACGTCGTCATCACCTGCCCGGCCTATTTCGGCACCGCCGAGCGCGAGGCGACGGCCAACGCCGGGACGCTGGCGGGCCTGAACGTCCGGGCCGTGCTGAACGAGCCGACGGCCGCGGCGATCGCCTACGGCCTGGAGCAGGAACGCGACCAGGTGGTCCTGGTGTACGACCTCGGCGGCGGCACGTTCGACGTGACGATGATCGAGATCAAGGATCGCCTGATCCGGGTGATTTGCACCGGGGGCGATCACCGCCTCGGCGGCACCCTCTGGGACGAGGCGATCGTGATGTCCCTCGCCGATCAGTTCCGGGAGCAGACCGGCGTGGACAGCGACCCGATGGACGATTCGGAGGTCCTGAACGATCTCTTCCTCCAGGCCGAGCGGGGCAAGAAGACGCTCACCCAGCGCGAGAAGGCGCCCTTCCGCGTGACCCACGCCGGGCAGTCGGCCCGGGTCGAGCTCGACCGGGCGGCGTTCGAGGAGATCACCCGGCACCTGATGGACCGGACGCTGGAACTGACCCGCGAGATGCTGGCCGACGCCAAGGCGAAGGGGTTCGAGTCGTTCGACTCGCTCATCCTCGTGGGCGGGGCCACCCGGATGCCTCAGGTGCACGATCGCCTGGTCGCCGAGTTCGGGATCGAGCCGATCAGTTTCGACCCGGACGAGGCGGTCGCCAAGGGGGCCGCGCTGTACGGCTTCAAGGAGTCGATTCAGCAACAGGTCGTCAATTATCTGCCGGGTACGGGGAGTGAGTCGGGGGCGTTCGACCCCTCGGCCGTCAGCGAGCAGGAGATGCAGGAGGCGCTCGACAAGATCGAGCAGGAGACGGGATTCACCCTGACCGGCCCCGTCCGGGAGCTGGTGAGCACGCAGATCGTCAACGTGCTGTCCAAGAGCCTCGGGGTGATCGCCCGGAACGACGAGGGGCAGGATGTGGTCGTCTATCTCCTGCCGCGCAATGGCGAGGTGCCGATGGAGAAGACCCAGGACTTCGGCACCGACCAGGCCAATCAGGCGGGGGTCGACATCCGGGTGATGGCCGGCGAGCGCGACAGCCCCGAGCCGGAAGACTGCCAGGAAGTCGGGGTCGCGCAGTTGCACCTGCCCGACAACCTCCCGGCGAAGAGCCCGATCCGGGTGACCTTCGGCATCACGCGCGACGGCCGGCTGACCGTGACGGCCAAGGACCTGACCGGCGGCGGGTCGATCGACGTCGAGTTCGAGACCGAGGCCGTGATGAGCGCCGAGGAGGTCGAGCAACGGTCGACCGCGCTTCGGTTGATGCAGGTCTCGTGACCCGATGCGCGTGTGACGGGCCCGGGCCGGAGCGATCGCCCCGACGGAGAGTGACCCGCCGATGAGCACCACGTTCGAGTTCGTCTGCCCCTCGTGCGCGGCCCCGGGCAAGGCCCGGAGCGACTGGGCCGGGCGATCGGTCCGTTGCAAGCACTGCAAGGCTGTTTTTGTCTTGCCGGAGCCGGGCGAGGCCGCGGCGAATGCCTACGACCTGGCCGAGCTGCCCGAGCGGGGGCCGGCCCCCGTGGTGCTGGCGAATCGGGCCGAACACGGCGGGTCGACCTTCACCCCGTCGTATCGCGAAGGCTCGCTCGAGCACGTCCCGGTCGATCGGTATCGGCCCAAGCCGCGGAAGCCGAAGACCTCTCGGGAGGAGATCCGGGATTGGAGCGGCGACGGTCGGGTGAAGCTGCTCGTCGGGATCCTGGTCGTCGGCCTGGTGCTGGCGGTGGCCACGTTCGTCATCCCGGGGTTCAGGGGTTGGGGGGGGATGGCCCTGATCGGGATGGGGCTGCTCCTGACGGCGATTGGCTACTTCGTGGGGGCGTACGCGGCCTTCCGCGAGGACATGCTGCATGGCATGTTGTATCTGTTCATCCCGATTTATACGGGCTATTACCTGGTGACGCGATTCGACGACCTCTGGCCGTTCTTCGCGGGATCGACGATCGGCTTCGTGATGTTCGCCCTGGGCATGAAAGCGTTGGAAGTCCAGGGAGCCTTCTGAGCGTGGTGACGCCTCGGCCCGTGCACGACAGCGGCTCCCCGGTCGATTGCGGAGTGGTGACGACATGAGCGCCTTCGTCGGGATCGACCTGGGGACGACCAATTCCGTCGTCGCGAGACGCAACGCCTACGGCCGTCCGGAAGTCATCCCGAATCGAGACGGCGCGACCATCACCCCCTCGGTCCTCTACTTCGGCACCGATCCGCCGAGCATCGGGCAGGAGGCGAGGGAGTATGCCCGGCTGGGCGACGACCAGATCGCCAGCTTCTTCAAGCCGCAGATGGGCAATCCCCTGTTCTCCCTGCGCTTCGGGGACCGCAATTACGACGCGACGGAATTGTCGGCCCTGGTCCTGGCCCGGCTGAAAGAGGACGCGGAAGCGGCCATCGGCGAACCGGTGACCCGGGCGGTCATCACGGTCCCCGCCTATTTCGCCGATGCGCAGCGGAAGGCGACGATCGACGCCGGCACCCGGGCCGGCCTGGAGGTGATGGGGATCATCAACGAGCCGACCGCCGCGGCCCTGGCGTATGGCCTGCAGCGGAGCGGGGTCGAGGAGACGGTCTTGATCTACGACCTCGGCGGCGGGACCTTCGACGTGACGGTGGCCGCGATCACGCCCGAGGAAATCGTCGTCCGGTCGACGGCGGGGGACCACGACCTCGGCGGCAAGAACTGGGACGATCGCATCGCCACGTTCCTGGCCGAGCGGTTCGAGGCCGAGACCGGGTTCGACCCGCTGGATGACCCGATCGCGCTGAACGAGGTCCTGGTGCGGAGCGAGCAGGCGAAGTGGCAGCTCTCGGAGCGGTCGGCCACGCGGGTCACCCTGCAACTGGGGGCCGAGCGGCGGAGCTTCGAGCTGACCCGAGACGAATTCGAGGGGATGACCTTCCCCTTGATGGACCGGACGAGGGCCCTGACGGAGGAGGCGATCCGGGCGGCCGGCCTGCGCTGGGCCGACCTGTCGGGGGTCTTGCTGGTCGGTGGATCCACCCGGATGCCGATGGTCCGGGCGTTCGTGAGCGAGATGAGCGGCCAGGCTCCCCGGGCGGGCGTCAATGTCGACGAGGTTGTGGCGCTGGGTGCGGTCATCCAGGCGGCCATCCTGGCGGGAGAGGATCACCCGGAAGACGCTCGCCCGCGCTTCACGCTGGGGGGGGCCAGGGCCGCGCCGGCCCCGTCCTTCACGCTGCCCGGGGCGAAACGGATCAGGGACGTGATGTCGCACAGCCTGGGGACGGTCGCCATCAGCCCCGACGGGTCGCGCTATGTCAATGATCAGGTGATCCCGCGCAATCGGCCGATCCCGGCGGGCGAGACCCGATCGTACCGCCTGGCCACGCACGGCGGCGCGAACGATCGGATGGAGGTCTACCTGACGCAGGGGGAGAGCCCCGACCCCCTCGACTGCACGATCCTGGGAAAATATGTGTTCACGGGCATCCAGGCGACGGACGCCGAGGTGGATGTGGATGTCTCCCTCTCCTACGATCGCGACGGCGTGGTGCAGGTGTCCGGGGAGCAGCGCGACACGAGGCACGCCCTGGCCGTCGCGGTGGAGCCGGTCCCCGATGACCTGTCGTGGCTGGGCAGGCCGCCCGAGTCGAGGGCGGTGGAGGGGGACGCGGGGCCGATCCGCATCTTCCTGCTGATCGACGTGTCGTCGAGCATGGCGGGAGAGCCGCTCGTCGAGGCGCAGGAGGCGGCGAGGGCCTTCCTCGACCGCTGCGACTTCACCCAGACCGAGGTCGGCCTGATCTCGTTCTCGGACCAGGTCGACCTGCAGGCCGACGCGACCGACAACGCGCGGCGGGTGCTGGCCGCGATCAATCGCCTGGTGGCCGAGGGGACGACCAACCTGACCGATGCCATCGAGCTGGCCCATGCCCACCTGACCGAGCTGGATCGGACCCGATACCTCGTGCTCCTGACCGACGGCTACCCGGACGCCCCGGAATCGGCCGTCGAGCGGGCCGACCTCGCCAAGCAGGACGGGGTCGAGATCGTCGCCATCGGCACGGGCGACGCGGACCTCGACTACCTTCGGCGGCTGGCCAGCACCGAGGAGGGGTCGATCTTCGCGCGACGGGGTGAGCTGGTGCAGGCGTTCGGACATATTGCCCGGGTGATTGCCGAGGGGGGGCGTTCCCTCCGTTTGATGGAACGAGACGGATGACCCATCGATGCCTCATGTCGAGTCGGTAGAGCCCCGATCGTTCGCCCGGGCCGTGCGCAGCAACGCCCGTCAGGTCTATGCGATGGCCGTGGCCGGCGCGCTCGGCGCGGTGGTGGGCCTGTATTGCTATGTGGAATTGGTCCGTCCGTTCGACGCGGTCCGGCAGGCGGATCGGCTCTGGTGGATCCGGGACCTCCTGGCGGGGGCGACGCTGGGGGGGACGATCGGCTTCTTCCTCAACGCGGTGGACCCGATCCGGGACGGGGCGTTGCTGAAGCTGGCCCGGGCGGCCACCTGGGGGGCGATCGCCGGGGCGATGGGGGGGATGCTCGGCCTGATGCTCGGCGAGATGGCGCTGGGGGGGCTGCGCGGGGGGCCGTTCGGTCGGGCCGTCGCGTGGGCGATCCTCGGGCTGGGGATCGGGCTGAGCCAGGGGATCGCCGCGCGATCGAGGCAGCGGCTGGTGTATGGCCTGATCGGTGGCGGGCTGGGGGGCCTGGTGGGCGGGTTCCTGTTCGAAGTCCTGCGTGAACAACTCGGGAACCGTTACGACCTGAGCCAGGGGCTGGGCGTGGCGATCCTGGGGGCGGGGCTGGGGGTGTTCCTGGCCCTGGTGGAACAGGTGCTGAGGCGGTCGTGGGTGATGGTCCTGAACGGCCGGCAGGAGGGGCGTTCGTACCTGCTGGGGACGGCGCTGGCGCGGGTCGGACTGGATGAACGGGCGGAGATCGGATTGTTCGGCGACGCGTCGATCGGTCGCCGTCATGCCGAGATCGAGCGGACGGCGGGGGGGCATCTGCTCCGGAACCTGGACCCGGAGGGCAGGACTCGCCTGAACGGTCGAGCCGTGGGGGGCGAGGTCCGCCTGAGCGACGGCGACCGGATCGAGCTGGGCCGCACGTCCCTGCTCTACCGGAGCCGGGGGTGACGGCGATCGGGGAGTGGGCCTGTATTTCTACAAAGACGTCCTGGTGAGTGCGAGTCGAGCTGCTGATGAATGCTTCGCCCGAGTCGGTGACCTGGTTGCTGGAGGTGGTGCGCGGTCGCGAGGTCGGGCGGCGTTACCCGGTGCGCCCGGGGAGGGTGGTGCTCGGGAATGCCCCGGGGGGGGCGGGGGGGATCGACCTGTCGGAGCAGGAGGTCAACTCGCTTCGGAAGATGGCGGCGCGGCATGCGGCCCTGGAGGTGACGCCAACCGGCGTCGTGCTCGTCGATCTGGAGAGTCCCGGGGGGGTGTTTCTCAATCGTCGTCGAGTGCTCCCCGGCAAGGCTGAGCCGCTGGACGAGGGGGACGTGATCCAACTGGGAGGGCTCCAGTTGCGGATGGTTCGTCATGCGTTTAAGCCTGATGCTCGGGCATCAAACCCGCCCCCGGGGGCCGAACCCGCGGGGATCGGGGCTGCGGCGGGTCGAGAGAAGCCGTCCCCGGTTCGAGGCTCGGTGGCGCCGGCTCGGCCCTCGACCGGGGGGGTGGCTCCCCTGGCGTTCCCGCTGAAGGGGGGGGCGGTCTGCCGGGGCTGGGATGACTTCATCACGGTCTCGGCACAACGATGGGAGGCGATGCGGGACGAGCTGACCTCTGGCCGGCTGGCGTCGTACCTCATCTCGGCCGGCCGGGGCGACCTGGCTCCCAGGGCCGATGCCCCCGGGTCGCCCGATGATCGGCTGGATGCCTGGCTCGGTGCGATCCCGACCTCGAAGCCGAGTCATCCCGAGCTGGAGGTCCACCCCCGGACGTTGCGCGTGAAGGCCCGGCCGGGGGCCACGACCCGGCAGACCTTCCGGGTGTCCAACGTCGGGTATCGACTGCTTCGCTCTCGGGTGCGCGTGGAGCCGGAGGGGGTCACGTGGTTGCGCGTGGCTTCTGAGCATCTGCGCGAGTTTACCACGATTGATGAGACGGAGGTGGTGTGCACGGTCGTGACGCCCGATCCCTTTCCGGGTCGGCTGAACGCAACGGTCGTGGTGGAGAGCAACGGAGGGGGCGCTCGGGTTGCGGTGGTGGTGGAGGCGCCGACCCCGCACCGGGAAGACCCCGAGGGCCCGGCCGGCGGTCCGGGGCAGGGGAGTGAGGCATTTGATTCGCTTTGGGAGAAGGCGAGCGGATGGCTGGAGGCGAGGGGAAGGCGATCGAGGATTCTGGGAGGTGCGGCGGTTGCCTTGCTGGTGCGGCTGGCGATCGGGGCGGCGAGCGGGTTCTCCCCTGTCGCGTTGCTCCCTGGGCCTGCGGCGGTGCTCGCCGTCCTGGGGGGGATCGTCGGCGGGATCGGCTGCTTCCGGCGGGGGGGAGTATGGGAATCGCCGTCGGGGGTATTTGCGGGGGGATTTGCTGGCGTGCTGATTGCTGCGATTCTGGTTGCATGCTGTCAGGCGACCGAGCCGCTCGTTGCGGCGATCCTCCCCGAACGCCTGAGCGTTGTCGTGCTGATCTGGGGAGTGTTCGGGGCGATGCTGGGTGCCGGGTCCCTGACGGTTGTTCCGGAGAGGCGTCGGGGCCAGGGGGGGGCATCATGATCGCGCTTCGAGCGGCGGCGCCGGTGGTGACGGCGTCGCTGAGACTGACACTGAGCCTGGTCCTGACGTTGACGCTGGGCGGAGTGTCGTTCGGTGCGAGGGCTCAGCAGGGCGGGCTTGATCCGAGGATTGATCGGGCGGCTGCGCTCGGCGTGGAGTATCTCAGGCGGGAGCAATCGCGGGCGGGGCACTGGGATTATCGGTTGGCCCACGACCACCGGCTCGGGATGACGGCGCTGTGCGGCCTGGCCATGATGGAGAATGGGGTGACGCCCGACGACGAGGCGATTGCGCGGGCCGCGGAGGTGGTGCGGGAGCTGGCGCTCTCGTCGGATCAGACGTATGACCTGGCGTTGGCGATCCTGTTCCTCTCGCGATTGCAGGGGACGAATCGGGGAGAGCTGGATGCCTTGATCCAACGGCTCGCGAGGCGGTTGGAAGGAGGCCACACCGAGGGCTTCTGGTCGTACCGCGTTCCGCTGGGGACGGCGTATGAGACGGGGGCGGGCTCGGGAGGGGGGACGAGGCCGCCGGGCAATCCACGGGGATTTCTCGGGGGGGCGGGCGACCTGTCGAACACGCAGTTCGCGTTGCTCGGGATCTGGACGGGGGGGCGGCACGCGTACAATTCGGACGCGGCGCTGGAGTCGCTCGACGGCCACTTGCGATCGACGGTCAATCCGGACGGGGGCTGGGGGTATCGGCCGGGGATCGCCAGCGCCCCGGCGATGACCTGCGCGGGCCTGATGGGGCTCGCGATCTCGGCGTCTCGGCCCTCGCTCGCCGAACGATTGACGGCATCGGCGCGCGGGGATGCCTTGATCGCTGATCCGGTCTTCGCACGGGCGCTCGAGAAGGTCGCGGCCGATGCGCGGTTCATCGGGCCGGGGACGGATGTCTATTACCTGTGGTCGCTGGAGCGGGTGTGCGTCGCGCTGGGGTTGAGCCGCCTGGACGGCCTGGACTGGTATGAGCTGGGGGCAGAGTCGCTGTTGAACCGTCAGCTGCCCAATGGCGGCTGGCCGCCGGGGAGCTGGCAATCGCTGCCTGAGACCTGCCTCGCGCTCCTCTTCCTCAGGAAGTCGAACCTGGCGTTCGAGCTGGATCGGGTCTTGCGGCTGCCGGGAGCGGGCCGGGAGGAGGACGAGGGGGAGGAGGACGAGGTCGCCATCGTGCAGGCCGAAGAAACGACCGGAGACGACGAGATCCGGGTGGTGGTCCGCCAGGTGGACGAGTCGGGATTTCCGGAGATCACGCTGGATTTCGAGGTCAATCGGCCCGATGGATCGGCGCTCGTCGATGCCGGTCAGGAGGACTTCCGCGTGACGGAATACGATCAGCCGGTCGAGATCCTTCGATTCGAGGCGCCGACTTCGCGCGAGGTGGTGGAGACGACCGTCGTGCTGGTGGTCGATCAGAGCCGAAGCATGGAGGAGGAGAATCGGATCGGGGCCCTGAAGGAGGCGGTGCGGACGTTCCTCGGCGTGATGCCGATCGGGTCGCGGGTGGCGGTGATCGCATTCAGCGACGAGATTCGGGTGATCTGCCCGTTCACGACGGACGTGAGACGGGTCCAGGCATCGGTGGATGAGCTGCAACCGATCGGAGGGACGCGGTACTATGACGCCGTGGTCGAGGCGCTGGACTTGATCGCAACGCAATCGGGCCGCAGGGCCGTGCTGGCCATGACCGACGGCGAGGACACGTTCAGCCGGGAGGCCGATCTGGAGTCGACCATCCTGGCGGCGCGCAGGGTGGGGCTGCCGGTCCATACGCTCGGGCTGGGGAGCGAGGAGGAGATCGCCAGCAGCGATCTGCGACGCCTGGCCGCGGAGTCGAGGGGCCAGTACCTGCCGGCGAGGAACGCCGACCAGCTCCGGGCCATCTACGAGGAACTGGCGGAACGACTCGGGCAATTGTATCGATTGGTTTACCGGACGGATCGCCCTTTGCCCGACGGGACGCTCCGCCCGGTGGCGGTCTATTACCGATCGGCCACCGTGGGGGCGCAGGCGGAGGTGTTCATCCGAGGGATGGTGGTCCCGGCGTCGGGATGGCCGCGGCTGTTCCTGGTGCTGGTCGTGTTGCTGGTCGGCCTGGCATTGCTGCCGGGATGGTTGCGTCACCGATCGCTCGCCCGGCTGAGAGGGGATCGATGACGCCGCCGCCTATCCGCTATCCTCTCCCGACGCTCGTGGTGCTGGTCGCGCTCGGCCTTTTGGCGTGGCGGGGCAGGGACTGGGTCGCCTCGGTCAGTGAGCCGGTCTGGGCGGGGATCGATCGATTGCGGTCGGGGCCGCCGTTCCCGGAATCGACCGAGCCGATGCGGCGCGAGGGGGCGATCGCTCGCAAGGTGCTCGTCCTGCGCGAAGGGGTGAGCGTGACCGATGTGCCTGGGGGGGCGGTCGTCGAGTCGATTCGCCGCCGAATCTTCGCCGACGTGTATGACGTCTGGCCGCTGGGCGGCACGCCGACGCATTATCGCATCGGCAACCGCCAGCCAATCGGCTGGGTCGAGGCCGACGCGGTGCTCCCCTGGGACACGCGACTCGTGGTGCGTCCGGTGGGATCGGAAATCAGGTTGCGGACCGACCCGGCCGACGAGCGAGGATCGAGCCTCTCGCTCGACGGGACGCCGCTGCCGATCGTGGAATGGGGGTCGGACGCGGTGAGGGTCGCGGTCTGGGACCGGGCCGAGCCGTGGGGCGCGGTCGATCGGTGGGGGTGGGTTCGACTTGGGGAACTGCCGCCGGATGCGATCGGCGTGCTGTTGACGCGCTCTGAGTTGCTTGAACTTTTGCGGATCGCGATCGAACCGGAACGCGCCGGTGCCCCCCCGCCTCGCGTGCTGGCGATGCTCGGGATGGTGGACTCGGGGGCCAGTCTCACCGCCGAGCAGGCCGAGGGGTTCCGCAGGACGCTGCCCGATTCGATGGTGCGGATTCGGGGATTGGCCGATGGAGGATCGGTGGAGCAGCTCGGGCGGATCAACGATTTCTGGAGTCCCGACGTGATGTGGTCCGGGATCGCCTATCAGGCGATCCCCCTGTCGTCAATTCCGGGAGAATGAAGGGATCGAACGGGCCGGGGGCCGTCACCCCGCGAGGCAGGGCGGGGAGACGGCCCCGGATGCGGACTGCGATCGATCAGCGGGATTCCGCCTGAGAATTCTCGCTCGACGTCTCGTCGGTCGAGAAGGTGGTCTCACCGACCTCGGGCGCGGGCGACCCCGATTCCCGGACGAGGCCGATGGGGCTGGTGCCGTCCCGGATCTCAGAGAGCCGGCGACGATAGCGCTCGTAGAGTTCCGTCTGGCGACTCTCGGGGGCGACGGGGCGGCCACCGATGATCAGGTGCTTGACCTCGGTGGTCGGTTGCAGCAGGTGGCCGGCGGCGATCACGAGGTTGGCCCGCTTGCCGGGTTCGATCGAGCCGAGCTGGTCGGCGACGCCGAAAATCTCGGCCGGGACGAGGGTGACGGCCTTGATGGCGTCTTCCTCGGGCAGGCCGTACGCGACGGCCATGGCGGCTTCCATCGGCAGGTTGCGGACCTCGGATGCGTCGCCGGTCGAGCTGATCGCGACCTTGACACCGGCCTCGACGAGCCAGGCGGGGTTGGCGTAGGCCGCGTCGTAGGGATCGTTCCGGCCGGGGTTGCGGTGGGTGCCGGTCACCAGGACCGGGACGCCGGCGTCCTTGATCCGATCGGCGACCTTCCAGGCATCCGCGCCGCCGCTGATGATCGCCTTCAGCCCGAGTTCGTCGGCCAGGTCGAGGGCCGAGAGGATCTCTCCCCGGCCGTTGGCCGCGAAGACGACGGGCTTCTCGCCCCTTGCGAACGGGACGAGGGCTTCCAGACGGGGGTCGACCGGGGGGAACTCGCCCCGCTCCAGGGCGGCCCGGCGGACCTCGTCGAACCGCAGGGCCGACTCGAAAAGTCCCTTGAATTCATCGAGGCGTTTCTCGCGGTCGCGGAAGCGTTCTCGATAGCGTTCGGCGAACTGGGGCGAGACGCGGCTGAGCACGTCATCGAGATTTGCCGGAGGAGCAGGGGGGACGTTAACGAAAAGTGCCAGCTCGTCTTGCAGGACCATCTCGGACCAGACCCAGCCGTTCAGATCCACCACGGCCCCCTGGCCGGAGATCGTCCCCCCCGTGGGACGGACGAAGCCGGAGAGGACGCCTGCGAGGCGGTTGGCGGCGATCAGGGCCGAATCGGCGTTGATGGCCACGCTGGCCCGCAGTTCGGGCTGATACGGGGCAAGCTCCTGGGCATCCTGAGTGGCGGAGATGCTGCCGATCTCGTTGAGGCCGAGATCGCTGCCGGAGTCGATCATGCCGGGCCAGACATCGAGCCCGCCCAGGTCGATGGTCGAGGCGCCCTCGGGGACCGCCGTCTCGGCGCCGCCGACCTCGGCGATGGTCTCCCCCTCGATGATGATGGTCCCGCCCTCGATGATCGGGCCGCTGACGGGGTGGATCGTGGCGTTGGTCAGGGCGTAGACGCCATCGGGGTTTGATGGGATCTCGACCTGCTGCGCCCGGACGGCCTCAGGTGCCTGGGGCATTTGCTCATGGCTGCCCGCTCGGGGCCGGAGGATTGAGCCGTCGTCGTCGTGATGCCGCTGGAACGCCACGTCGCCGTCGATCAGCGTGAGCTGGCACTGGGCGAACCCGTCGAGGGGATGGGCGTTGAACAGGGCGATGTCGGCATCCTTGCCGACCTCGATCGAGCCGAGGCGGTGATCGAGGCCGAGTTCACGGGCGGGGTTCAGGGTGATCATGGCGAGGGCCTGGTCCTCGGAGACCCCGCCGTAGCGGACCATCTTGGCGGCCTCGACGTAGAGGTGACGCACCTCCTCGCCGCTGTCGCTCTTGATGCAGACGGCCGCGCCGGCCTCGGTCAGCAGGGCGGCGTTGTGGGGGATGGCGTCGTAGGCCTCGACCTTGTAGGCGTACCAGTCGGAGAAGGTGGAGCTGCTCGCGCCGTGCGCGGCGATCTCGGCGGCGATCTTGTAGCCTTCGAGGACGTGCTGGAGCGACTGCACTTTCATGCCGTAACGCTCGGCGGTGCGCAGGAGCATCAGGATCTCGTCGGCCCGATAGCAATGGCTGTGAATCTTGATCGAGCCGTCGAGCATGTCGGCGAGGGCTTCGAGGCGCAGGTCGCGGCGGAACGGGGAAACGTCCTTGCCGGCGGCGACGGCGTCGGCAAACGCCCGGCGGCGGGCCTGGTACGCCCGGGCTTCCTCGAAGGCCCGGACGAGCACCGCCTCGACGCCGGGGCGGGTGAACGGGAAGCGATCGGGGTTGCTCGATCGCTTGCGGGTCACGTTCTCGCCGAGGGCGAACTTGACCCCCTGGGGGCCGTCCCGCAGGATCAAGTCGCGGGCGGGCTTGCCGTAGATGAGTTTGATCACGGCATCCTGGCCGCCGATCGTGTTGGCCGACCCGTGGAGCAGTCGGGCGGCGGTCACGCCACCGGCCGCCGCCTGGAAGATGGTCACGTCGTCACCGGTGACGACGTCCTTGACCCGGACCTCAGGGTTGATCGACAGCGAGCCTTCATTAACACCCCCCTCGATGGCCATGTGCGAATGGGTGTCGATGATGCCGGGCAGGGCGACCATCCCGGCCGCGTCGATCACGGTCACGCCCTCGGGGGCCTCGATCGACTCGCCGACGGCGGCAATCTTGCCGTCCTCGACCAGGATCGACCCCTTCGGGATCGTCCCGTTGCTGACGGTGAGGATGGTCGCGTCCTTGATCAGGACGTTCCCGCCGGTGGTCAGCGAGGGGACGCGGTCTTCGTCGAACTCGGTCGCGACATCGACGAATGGTTCCTCGTCGGATTCGGCTTCAGCTTCCTCACCCTCCTCCGATTCGTCGTCGTCCTCATCGTCCGAATCGTCGTCCTCGTCGTCGGATTCGTCGGCTTCGTCGTCCGAATCGTCGGATTCGTCGTCGTCATCCGACGTGTCCTGTTCGTCCCGAGCGGAGTTGCGGGGTCGATCGCCCGCGTTCATCTCGAACTTCTCGCCATCGACGAACAGGTACCGAGGTTTCGAGTCCTTCGACCCGTAGGAGCCGTCCCAGGCGACGAGGTGGGCGAGCTTGCCCGGCTCGATGGTGCCGAGGCGATCGGCGACGCCGGCGATCTGGGCGGCGTCGAGGGTCAGGGCCCTGATGGCGTCGGCCTCGTCGAGGCCGCCGGCGATGGCCTGCCGGACCTTGGCGTGGAAGTCGTCGACCCGGTTCAGGCCGTCGCTGGAGAAGGCGAAGGGGATGCCCGCCTCGGCCAGCTTGCCGGCGACCCCGACGCGATCGTCCCAGCGGGCCCTGGCCTGTTGCAACTCTCGGAGCGGGGGATCACGCTCGGCGATCGGCTTCCGGCGGTATTCGTCCTCGGAGGGGACCTCGGGCTCCTTCGGGAAGTCGACGCGGAGCACGACCGGGGTCTTCCGCTCCTTCAGGCGGTCGATCACCTCGAAGGCGTCTCGGCCGCCGACCAGGACGGCACCGGTGCCGAACTCCCCGGCGAGATCGAGCGCCCGGTGGATCGCGTCCTGACTCTCGGCCTGCCACCAGGCGGGCAGGGCGCCGGTCCGGGCCGCGTAGAGGGCGTCGAGGCTGGGGTCGAAGGGGGGGAGCGGGCCGCCCTTGTCCCGGGCGTATTCGAGCAGCTTGTGGTGGTATTCGGCGTCGAGCATCGCCTGGCGGAGGTGGGCGATCACCCCCATCAGGGCGCCGGGGTATCCGCCGGAATCGGGGGGGCCGGCGGCGGCCATCGCCTCCTCGATCAGGTGGATCAAGGCCTCGTCCTGGGGGCTGTGGGTGTGGCCGGCGCAGTGTTCGTCGTGGCGGATCCCGAAGGCCTCGAACAGGCCATACTCGCGGCCCCGGGGGTTGGCGAGGTTCAGGTGCAGTGCCACCGACTCGGAGACGATCGACTCGCGGCGGCCGAGCCCGCCGAGCGAGACCAGGGCACTCTGGCCCGTGGCGATGGCCCCGGAAGGGGCCGAGAGCAAGGCGGTGAAGCCGAGGTTGCGGCGACTCCTGACCGCGCCCTCCTCAAGCTTCAGGGCCGAGGAGACGCGGAATTCCGGGGTCAGGCCGTTCCGGTTGTCCGGTGGGGTGCTGGCCTGCGGGAATTCGTCGAGCGGGATCGGCCGACTCAGGCCGGTGGCGGATCGGGGGACGTTTTCGTCCTGGCCGATCGTCGTGTAGAGATCAATGAATCCGGGGTAGAGGACGAGTCCGTCGCCCTCGATCGTCTCCGCGTCGTAGGGGACCTCGATTTCGAGGGCGGGGCCGACGGCCTCGATCAGGCCGCCTCGGAGGACGACCGTGCCGTCTTCGATCGTCTGCTCGGGGCTGGCGACGATGGTCGCTCCGGTGACGGCAACCGCGGCGGGTTGATAGTCGGGGCGTCGCTCGGCCCCCTGGGCCCGGGCGATCGCAGGCGCGAGGAGCGAAAGGCAGAGCGTCGCGGCGAGGGTCGCGGGGATGTCCCGACGGACACGCGACCGAGGTTCCGGGGGTCGAGTCATGAGGGGTGTCTCTGTGTTCCGTGCCTTGGGGAGGATTGATGAGGATTGGAGGAGCAAGGCCGTCGGATCTCGCGCGGCACGACCCGGGTGGGAGAGGAGTTGCAGGTCATCGGCCTTGGGATCACGAAGTGTTCCCTAAGTTATCCGTCCCCTCGAAGCGGTCGCAAGGTGTCGGGGAGGGAAGGGGGGACGGGGGATCGGGGATTGGGGTACAATGCTCGGGTCGCAATCGTGATCGCAACGGATCAAGAGGGGGCCTGCCGACCGTCCCATTGCAAGGCGGGCCTGGCCTGGGAGCAGAGCATGTCGCTGGAGACCTTCGAGAACCAGTTTCCCGGACGGGATTACGAGATCGAGATTGTTTGCCCCGAGTTCACCGCCGTGTGCCCCAAGACGGGCCAGCCCGATTTCGGGACGATCACGATTCGATATGTGCCCGATACGCACTGCATCGAGTTGAAATCCCTGAAGATGTACCTCCAGGCGTATCGGGACCGCGGCATCTTCTACGAGCATTCGATCAACGTGATCCTCGACGACCTGGTCGCCGCCTGCTCGCCGCGGCGGATGACCGTCGTGGGGCAGTTCACGCCCCGGGGCGGGATCTCGTCTCGAATCACGGTGCAGCACCAGGCGGATGCGTCCTCCTTGACCGGCTGAGGAGCGGAGCCTCGGCCCCCTGGGAATCGGGAGGGACCGTTCGATGCGATCGCCCATCTTGACCCTGACCACCGACTTCGGCGGCGACGGACCGTACGTGGCCGCGATGAAGGGGGTCGTGCTCTCTCGGGTCCCCGAGGTGCAGCTCGTCGACGTCAGCCACCGGATCGGGCCGCAGAACGTGCTGGAGGCCGCCTTCGTGATCGCCTGCGTGGTGGACGCGTTCCCCCCGGGGACGGTCCACCTGGGTGTGGTCGACCCGGGGGTCGGGACGCAACGCCGCCTGATCGCGGCTCGCCTGGCCGAGCAGTGGTTCGTGGTCCCCGACAACGGGTTCCTGACCTACGTGGGCCGCAAGTATTCCGTGCAAGACGTGTTCGAGCTGGAGAACCGGGCGATCGCCCGGGAGCCGGTCTCGAATACCTTCCACGGGCGCGACCTGCTGGCGCCGGCGGCGGCCCACCTGCTGCTCGGGCGTCCTCCGCAGGAACTCGGCCCGCCGAGGCACGGGATCACGCGGCTGCCGGCCGTCGAGCCGAGGAGGGACGACGCCGAGGTGGTCGGCGAGGTGATCTTCGGCGACTCGTTCGGGAACCTGATCACCAATATCCCGTCGGAGTTGCTGGGCGATTCGGCCCCGGACGACTGGGAGATCGAGATCGCCGGGCATCGGATCCAGGGCCTGACCCGGACGTATGGCCTGCAACCCCCCGGGACCCTGGTGAGCCTGGTCGGCAGCTCGGGATGGCTGGAGGTCTCGCTCGTCAATGGCGATGCCAGCCGTTTCCTCGACTGTGGCGCAGGGGCCACCGTCTGGTTCCGCAAGAAAGGATGAACCGCGAGGCGATCGAATCGCCCGCCCGTCGCCATGCCCACCTCTCGCCCGGACTCCGACACGCTTCGCCGCTGGGATCTCGATCACCTCTGGCACCCGTTCACCGCCCAGGCCGACTGGGCGGCCGCGTCGCCGCTGATCATCGAACGGGGCGAGGGGGCCGAGCTGATCGACTCCGACGGGAATCGCTACCTCGACGGGGTCAGCTCGCTCTGGTGCAACGTCCACGGGCACCGACACCCGACGATCGACGCCGCGATCCGGGAGCAACTGGACGCGATCGCCCACACGACCTTGCTGGGCCTGACCCACCCGACGGCCGTCGAGCTGGCCCGGCAGCTGGTCGAGCGGGCCCCCGGGGGGTTGACCCGCGTCTTCTACTCGGACAACGGCGCGACGGCCGTCGAAGTGGCCCTGAAGATGGCCTTCCAGTACTGGAGGCAGAAGCCGGACCCCGAGCCGGAGCGATCGCAGTTCGTCGCGCTCGGCGGGGCATATCACGGCGACACGATCGGGGACGTGAGCCTCGGCGGGGTGGATCGCTTCCACACGATGTTCCGCCCGCTGCTCTTCCCGGTCCTGAGGGCGCCGATCCCGTTCTGCTACCGGTGCCCCCTGGGCCTGGAGCGCCCGGATTGCGGCATGGCCTGCCTGGACGAGGTCGACCGCCTGCTCGGCGCGCATCCGGGGCAGGTCGCCGCGGTGGTGATCGAGCCGATCGTCCAGGGAGCGGCGGGGATCGTCGTCCATCCCGAGGGGTATCTCCGGGGGCTCCGCGAGATCACCAGGAGGCACGGGACGTTTTTGATTGCCGATGAGGTGGCGGTGGGCTTCGGGCGTACCGGATCGATGTTCGCCTGCGAACAGGAAGGGGTGACGCCGGACTTCCTCTGCCTGGCGAAGGGGATCACCGGCGGGTACTTGCCGCTGGCCGCGACCCTGACGACGGAGGAGGTGTTCGCGGCCTTCAATGCCTCGGCGGCCGACGGGAAGACGTTTCAGCACGGCCACACGTACGGGGGCAACCCCCTTGGAGCGGCGGCGGCGCTGGCGACCCTGAGGGTCTTCGAGGAGGAGCGGACGCTGGAGCGGCTCGGCCCGAAGGTCGAGCTGCTCCGATCGCGTTTGCAAGAGTTCGCCGCCTTGCCGCACGTGGGCGACCTCCGCCAGCGAGGCTTGATGGCGGGCATCGAGCTGGTGCTCGATCGGGAATCGAAGGCCGAATTCCCGTGGCATCGGCAGGTTGGGGCTCGGGTCGGTCTCCGGGCCAGGGAGCTGGGTCTCCTGATCCGTCCGCTCGGGGACGTCCTGGTGGTGATGCCCCCCCTGAGCATCGATCACGACCAACTGGACCGGATGATGGACATCATCTTCCGTTGCGTTCGAGAGGTGACGGAGGGGACGGAGCCCTGACGGCCATCGTCCGGAAGGGCGCGAGCCGGCCGCCTGCCCCAGGGACGGGGGGAACGGCCGGCTCGACACGCGGATCGGTGCGACGAGGGGCCCGGATCACGGGCCGTTCGGCGCGAACTTGAGGCAGACGGGCGAGGGGACTTCGACCTGGAATTCGGTCTGCTCCAGGAGGCCCGATTCCTGATTGATCCGGAAGACGACGATCGAGCCGGTCGCCTGGTTGGCCGCGAGCAGGAAGCGGCCGGTCGGATCGATGACGAAGTTGCGCGGGGTGGAGCCGCCGGTCAGTTGATGCCCGATGGGCGTGACCGTGGCCGCCTCCTCGTCGATCTGGAAGATGGCGATGCTGTTGTGGCCGCGGTTCGATCCGTAGAGGTACGGGCGGGTCGGGTGGACGTGGACGTCGGCCGTGGAGTTGGAGACGTCCGAGTCGAGCGGGAGGGTGGTGACGGCCTGCGTCTCCATCAGGGTGCCGGCCTCGGGGTCGAATCGGAAGACACTGACGGTCGAATTCAACTCGTTGATGCCGAAGGCGAGCCGGTTGTCGGGGTGGAAGTCGAAGTGCCTCGGCCCCGCGCCGGGCTCGACCGAGGTGGCGGGGGGATCGTTGGGGGCCAGGGTGTGGGATTCGGGATCGAACCGGTAGACGAGGTACTTGTCGATCCCCAGGTCGGCCGCCACGGCGAAGCGTCCGCTGGCGTCGAGGTTGATGGAGTGGGCGTGCGGCCCCGCCTGACGCCTCGGGTTCGGGCCGGAGCCTTCGTGCTGCACCGCGTTGGCCTCGCCGAGGGAACCATCGTCCTCGATCGGCAAGACGGCCACGTTCCCGCCGCTGTAGTTGGCGATCAGGACGTTCTCGCCCGACGGATCGACGACGATGTGGCAGGGGGCCCCGCCCTTCGAGGAGACCTGGTTGATCAGGGTCAACTCGCCCGATTCGGGGTCGATGCGGAAGGCGCCGACGGCCCCGCTCGATTCCCCCTCGAACTGCTCGACCTCGTTGACCGCGTAGAGCAGCGGTTTGCCGGGATGGATCGCCAGGAAGGACGGGTTCTCGGTGGCGGCGACCACCCCCTTCAGCTCGATCGCCCCGGACTCGGGGTCCATCTCCAGGAGGTTGATGCCCTGATCGTCCCCCTCGGTATAGGTGCCCACGTAGATCCGCACGGGGTCGTTCTCCTGCCCTCGGGCCCCGATGACGGGGAGGGTGGTTGTGACTGCCATGAATCCGAGGAGCACGGCTGATCGGTGACGCATGGGGGAATCGCTCCGGGTCGAGGACCGCAAGCACCGGGCCCCGGACCTTTGCCGGGATGGGCCGGTGCGCGGGGGGCCAGCGTTTTCGTCAGCTTACTCGGCCCGGATCCGGTTTGCGAGGTCCGGGATCCGCGGACCGTGATCGGGGCGCGGGAGGACTGGCCGACCACGAGCGCGTTAGAAGTTGGAGACCATCACCGCGAGCAAGATCAGGACCACGACGACCCCGAGGATGGTGAAGGCGATCCGGACGACCCGGTCGTCGTCGGTGCGGCTGGGGAGTGGGATGGTCGGGATGCTCGGGTACGACCCGGATTCGTCCGGGTCGTCGTCGGCGGTGAGCTCGTCATCCCGGATGATCACGGCCGTCCGGGGGACGACGGGGGGCTTGCTCAGCGGGGCCGAGATCTCGGCCTGGCCCAGGTCCCGAATCGCCCCCAGGCCCGAGAACTGGCTGGGGTCGCCGTCGAGGCGGATGTCGTCGTCGTCCAGTTCGGGAGGGGGGGGGCGGAACGTCCGCTTCGAGCCGGAGGGGGCCTGGCGGAGCGCCCGGGGGTCGGTCCAGCGCGCCAGGTCGGCCCGGAGTTCCAGGGCCGATTGGTGGCGGTCCTCGGGCTGTTTGGCCATCGCCTTGGCGACGATCGCGGCGAAGGCGGGGGGGACGTCCGGGCAGAGCCGTTCGAGCGGGTCCGGATCTTCCATCCGGTGGCGGAAGATCTTGCTCACGATGTCTCCCCCTTCGAACGGGGGGCGGCCGGCGAGGGCGAAGTAGATCGTGCAGCCGGTGCTGTAGAGGTCGCTGCGGCGGTCGGCCTGCGAGGCGTCGGCCAGTTGCTCGGGGCTGGCGTAGTCGAGCGTCCCGACGACGGCGTTCGGGTGGGTCAGGGCGCCTTCCTCCCCCATCGACTTGGCCAGGCCGAGGTCGAGGATCTTGGCGTCCCCCTCGGGGGTGACCATCAGGTTCGAGGGCTTGATGTCGCGGTGCACCAGGCCCGCCTCGTGCGCCGCGTGCAATCCGGAGAGGGCCCGCACGAAGTATCGCGCGGCCTCGTCGAACCGGAGGGGGCCGGAGCCGCCGTGGATCCCCTTGACGAGGTTGTACAGGCTGTCTCCCGGGACGTACTCCATGACCATGTAGTGGGCATCGCCGACCGAGCCGACTTCGAGCGTCCGGGTCAGGTTCGGGTGTCGGACGCGCCGAGAGAGGTCCATCTCCCGATAGAAGCGGTGCAGCGCCTGCTCGTCTTCGAGGGCCTTCTTCGGGGGCAAGACCTTGATGGCCACCCGCAGGTGGTCGCGCTCGCGGCGGGCGAGGTAGACCTTGCCCATCCCGCCCTCGCCGAGCCGCTTCATGATGCGGTAATCGCCGAGGAAGAAGCCCCAGGTCCGGCCGTTCAGGAGCTTATTGGCCTGGTATCGGGTCAGGACGCCGCGGTCGACGAGCATCCGGGCGAAGGAGACGGCATCCGGATCGGTGCCGGCCGCCAACTCGCTTCGAAGGCGTTGGACTTCCTCGGCGGGCAGCAGGCGACTCTTGATCAGGCACTGGGCGAAGGTGTCGAGCCGGAGCATGGGCCGGGGGACCTTTGGGGAAGACCCGGATCGGGGAAAGGGGCGTGGACCATGCCTCCTGGCAAGCTCCGCGGGTCGGGCATCGAGGTCTGAGATCTCAAGCAGGGTCGCCGGCGGCCGCGACGTTCGGACCGTTCTCGGCCTCGTCGCCCAACCCTTCGACCGTGATGACCATGCAGGTGATGTTGTCCCGCGACTCGTTCAGCAAGGCCGTCTGCACCAGGTCCTTCGCGATGAGGTGCGGATCGTCCTGCCGGGCGAGGATGACCGAGAGGGATTCGTCGGTCACGACCCCCGTGAGGCCGTCGGAGGCCAGCAGGAAGCGGTCGCCGGCGCGCAGCTCTTCGACCCGGACGTCTTCCGGGCCGTCTCGGGCCTCGGGGCTGCCGAGGTAGAGGTAGAGGACGTGGCGGAACTGGTGATTCCGGGCCTCTTCGGGCCGGATCGTCCCGGCCGAGATCAAAGCCGAGGCCAGGTCGTGATCCCGGGTGAGTCGATCCAGCTTGCTGCCCCGGAGGCGATAGGCGCGCGAGTCGCCGATCCCGGCGATCAGGGCCTGGCCGGGGCGGAAGACGGCGACGACGACGGTCGTCCCCATGTTCGAGCATTCGGGGACCACGTGGGCCTGGGCGATGATCTCCCGGTTGGCCGCCGCGATCGCCTGGCGAATCGCCTCCCGGTCGTCCTGGGCGTCGATCCGATGCAGCAATTCCTTCGGGATCAGTTCCACGGCGATCCGGCTCGCCTGCTCGCCGGCCAGTTGACCCCCCATGCCGTCGGCCACGATGAACGGGCCGGCGACGTCGGACCGGACCGGGCCGGATGCCCCTCCCCGGGCCGTCCCGTTCTCGAGGGCGTGCGGCGGCCCGGGAACCGGCTGCAGCATCACCTCGACACTCGATTCCAGGCCATCGGGCCAGGAGGCCAGGCTGCCGAACCCGGGGACGAAGAAATTGTCCTCGTTGTGCTTGCGGACGTTCCCGGTCGTGGTGACGACGCCGACGCGCAATCGCAAGCGGAGCGAGGGCCGCGAAGCATCGGTGCTCCGGGTACCCCCGCCGAGCGCCCCCGGGGCGGGGGAACGCCCCCGGGGAGGGCTGGATTGCCAGAGTCGCTTCAACCAGTTCTTCAAAGACACCGGATTCCCTTTGCGAACTCGCGGCGAGGGAAAAAGGCGAGGGACACTCGCGGACGCAGAGACGCTCCAACGCGACGTCGATCCGTCATCATCCCGATCGATGGGCCGTCCCGCCCTCGGCCGGCGCAGCCACGGGGGACGGG
Source organism: Tautonia sp. JC769 (assembly GCF_040717455.1). Taxonomy (NCBI): domain Bacteria; kingdom Pseudomonadati; phylum Planctomycetota; class Planctomycetia; order Isosphaerales; family Isosphaeraceae; genus Tautonia; species Tautonia sp. JC769. The sequence continues at coordinate 211,304 of NZ_JBFEFH010000003.1, read as the reverse complement.
GCCGCCCAGCGCATCAGATCATCGACCCCGAACGACCGATAGTGCATGAACAGTTCGCCGGCCTCGAACCCCGCCGTCAATCCGAAGTAGCGATTCATCATTTCGACGGTCTGGAAGAGCCGAGCCTTCGACGGGGGGAACTGGGTTTCGTACGCCTTGATCGCGTCGAGCTTCCGGTCGAGCGTGTCGCCGATGTCCGCCACAATGTACCCGGAAGAATCGGGAGCATCCAGGCGATGAAGCGCGATGGGGAAACTTAACTGATTCGTGATGGTATGTGGCGGTAGCCCGTCGAAATACTCATCCCATTTCGACAAGCGACTATAGAACACAGCGGCATCGGTGATCAGCATGGCCTGGTAGTGATCCGGCGAGGCGAGAATCGTCTTGCCCCCGAACCCGAGGACCACCCGAGGCCGGTACCGTCGGAACACTTTCGCCAGCGCGATCCGGGGTTCGAACCCGTCGAAGAGGCGACGGTTGGGGAGATTCAGGCTCACCCGGACCGAAACGCCCAGGATTTTCGCGGCGCGATCCGCCTCACGGGCGCGGAGATCCGGGCCGGCAGAGCCCGGGGTCGGCTCCCCATCGGTCAGGTCGACCATGCCGACGCGGTAGCCGAGGTCAGAGAGCCGCGCCAGGGTCCCTCCGCAGGCGATTTCGAGGTCGTCGGGGTGTGCCCCGACGGCAATCAGGTCCAACGGGAGGTCGTCCGACTCGGCCATGGCGTGCTTCTCGATCCTGGCGATGGTCCCAACTGATCTGTTCGAAGTCTAGAATGAATTGGGCGTAAGGTCAATAGCTGACGGTCATTACGGCATGGTCGCGGCCCGTACGCCCCCGGGGCCGGTGGGTCAAGTCTCGGGAGACGGTCGGCCGCCCTCGGGCACGGATCGCGGGGGGCCGTCGTGTTCGATCGGGCATCCGTGACCGTGCGGGAGATTGCGTCGAAGTGCGCCGCGATGCAACCATCATCATCGGCGCGTCGGGGGCGGTAGGATCTTGAAAACCAGGGCGATTCGTCCACACCCTATAGGCAAGCGTCTTCACCATGCAGTGCCGTCGGTTCGTCCCCACCAGGGCTCAACCTCAGGATTTCGCCGATGTTCGCTCCCTTGATCGCCCAGCAGGATGGGAATAATACCTTCGTCCTGCTTGTGTTTCTTGTGCTTTTTGTCTCGATTATCAGTTTGTTTGCCTTCATCCTGTTCGCCAAGTACTTCAACCTCTGGATCCAGTCGAAGACGACCAACGCCAACATCGGCCTGATTGAATTGATCGGGATGACCTTCCGGAAGGTCAACCCGAACATTATCGTCCGGTCGAAGATTATGGCCGTCCAGGCCGGGGTGACGGATCGTGACGGGGTGACTCGGCAGAACCTCGAGGCCCACTACCTCGCCGGCGGGAACGTGATGAATGTCATCCGGGCCCTGATCGCCGCGCAACGCGCCGACATCCCGTTGACCTACAAGCGGGCCGCGGCCATCGACCTGGCCGGCCGGAACGTGCTGGAGGCGATCCAGACGAGCGTCAACCCGAAGGTGATCGACTGCCCCGATCCCGCCAAGGGGCGGCAGACGGTCGACGCGGTGGCCAAGGACGGCATCCAGCTCAAGACCAAGGCCCGCGTGACGGTCCGGACGAACATCGACCGCCTCGTCGGCGGTGCCACCGAGGAGACGATCATCGCCCGGGTGGGCGAGGGGATCGTGACCACCATCGGCTCGGCCGAGACGCACAAGACGGTGCTCGAGAACCCCGACATGATCTCCAAGCGTGTGCTGGAGAAGGGGCTCGACGCGGGCACCGCCTTCGAGATCCTCTCGATCGACATCGCCGACATCGACGTCGGCGACAACATCGGTGCCCGGCTGCAGGCCGACCAGGCCGAGGCCGACATGCGGGTCGCCCGGGCCAAGGCCGAGGAACGCCGCGCGGCCGCCATCGCCCTTGAGCAGGAGAACCTGGCCGCCGTGCAGGAGAACCGGGCCAAGGTGGTCGCGGCCGAGGCCGAGGTGCCGAAGGGGATCGCCGAGGCGTTCCGCCGGGGCCAACTCGGGATCGGCGACTACTACTCGCTCAAGAATGTCCAGGCGGACACCGAGATGCGATCGGCGATCGCCGGGACCGGCACCAATGCCCGTCGGACGCTCGACTCGGGCACGGCCGACTGAGCGACGGCAGAAGCGCCAGGTCGATTCGAATCGTGAACGCACGGCGGGGGGACGATGGCCTGAGACAGGCTCGTCACCCCCGTTTTTCGTTGGCGGCCGGTGTGGGGCGATCGCCGAAGGAGAGTCTCCTCGTTTCGACGCTCCTTGGGTCACGACTCGCCGGAGACGGACCCTTCGACGCGACGGGGTGACTCGTAGGCCCGAATCCCTCCGGCACCGTTCTGGTGGCAGGCGGCGCCTTCGAGTTCGAGGTCGTAGAGCCGCTGCCCGGCGGGCGTGGGATATCGGCCGGTCACGCAGGCGAGGCAGAGGTGATTGGGGGACAGGCCGATCGACCGGGCGATGGCCTCGACCGGGAGATAGCGCAGGCTGTCGGCGCCCAGCTCCTGGGCGAGGCGATTCTGGGCCTCCTCGGAGAGGCCGCCGTCGGGCAGGTCGGCGTAGTGCGGGGCGATCAGCTCGTCCCGGGTCGACATGTCGATGCCGTAGAAGCACGGGGCGATGATCGGCGGGCAGGCGACCCGGAGATGGATCTCGCGGGCCCCGCCCCGGCGGCGGATCTCGTGCACCAGGGCCCTCATGGTGGTCGACCGCACGATGCTGTCCTCGACCAGCAGGACCCGCTTTCCCGAGAGGACCTCGGGCAGGGGGGTGTACTTGAGCCGGACCTTGGCCTCGCGGTCGGCGGTCCCTTCGATGAAAGTCCGGCCGAGGTACCGATTGCGCATCAGGCCTTCGACGGAGGGGATATTCAGCTCGAATCCCATCGCATCGGCCGCCCCCTTTGCCGTGTCGGGCACGGGGACGACGATCGTCTCGGCGTCGCGGGGCACGTCCTCCATCCGGGCCAGCTCGCGGCCGAGGCGGGCCCGGCTCAGGTAGACCGAGCAGTCGTCGAGGGTGCTGGCGACGTTGGCGAAGTAGATCCACTCGAAGAAGCAGTGGGCGCGCCTGGGGGTCGCCGCGAACTTCGTGACCCGGACGGAGTGGCGGTCGACCACGGCGAGGTGGCCGGGAGGCAGCGACTCGATCCGGGTGAAGCCGAGATTCGACAGCGGGACGCTCTCGCTGGCCGCCGCGAAGAGGGAGCCTTCCCGGGCGACGCAGAGGGGACGGAGGCCGAGCGGGTCTCTGGCCACGACGAGCTGGCCGGTCGCCGAGAGCAGGACGATGTTGTAGGCGCCGTCGAAGCGCTGGGAGAGCCGGGTGAAGACCCCCACCCAGTCGATCTCGGGGCCTTCGTTCTGCAACTCGTAGCTGATCGAGTGCATCAGGATCTCGGTGTCCGTGTCCCGCTTCAGGTGATAGTCTCCCTGGGCGAGCAGCTCCTCCTTCAGCTCCTGGAAGTTGGTGAGCTGGCCGTTGAAGGCCACGGCGAACCACTTCGACTTGCGGCCGTGGGCCCGCTCGAACGGCTGGGCCAGGCTCCGCTGGTCGCCGCCGCAGGTGGCGTAGCGGACGTGGCCGATGGCCGCCGGGCCGTCCATGCCGCGCATGATCGCCTCGAACTTGGCCCGATGGTTCAGCCGGAAGGCCTCGGCCACCGTGCCGAGCTGCTTGTACGTCTCCAGGATCGCGTCGCGCTGGGGATGATAGCTGGTCATCCCGGCCGCGAGCTGCCCGCGGTTCTGCATGTCGAGCAGCATCCGGGGGATCAGGCGGGCGGCGTGCTCGGGCGATCGGGGGGTCTGCGCGACGGGCGGGCCGTGTTCGTGGTCCAGGTGAGCGATGGCGGCCACGCCGCATTCGTGATGGAGTTCACCCATGGTCGCGAAGGTCCTGCCGGTCTTACGGGGGGGAGGGAGCCCGGATTGGCCGTTCGAGAGATCCGGCGAGCAAAGGGTTCTCTCCCGGGGGGGGAAGGACCGTTTGCATCGACTTCGAGTGCCCTGGGCCTTGAAGCGAACATCATTATAATCGGGCACCTGGAGAGACTCAATTGCGGGAGACGCCCAGTCTCGGCAGATCGTGCCGGATCGTCTCTTTGCTTCGGCATGCTCCAGACGGAGAGATGAGGATGGAGCGGGACCTGGTCCGGGAAGACCTTGCACACTCGTCGCCAATCTGGGTCATCAAGGTTGGGACCAGTGTTCTCGCTGCGCCGAACGGCACCCTGGACGAAGCCAAAATCGCCGATCTCTCGGACCAGATCGCCGAGGTCGTGCTGGCCGGAAAGCGGGTCGCTCTCGTCAGTTCGGGGGCCGTCGGCGCCGGGATCGGCCGGCTCGGCCTCGCCCGACGGCCGACCGACCTGCGGCACTTGCAGGCGGCCGCCGCCTCGGGCCAGGCCCACCTGATCCGGGCCTACGACGAGGCCTTCCGCAAGCACGGCTTCAGCGCCGCCCAGCTGCTGCTGACCCGATCGGACTTCGACGACCGGGTCCGCTACCTCAATGTCCGCAATACCCTGCTGACGTTGTTCGAATACGGCTCGATCCCCATCATCAACGAGAATGACACGGTCAGCGTCGACGAGATCCGGTTCGGTGATAACGACTACCTGGCCGCCCTCGTGACGAACTTGCTCTCGGCGCCGTTGCTCGTGATCCTCAGCGTGGTCGACGGCCTGCTCCGCTGCGACCCGACCCAGGCCGAGGCCCGGGATTCTCCGCTCGGCAACGAGCCGATCCGGGTCATTCACGATCTGAACGAGGCGATCGAGCAGCACGTCGGGCCCGGGCGGAGCATGCTCGGCTCGGGGGGCATGAAGAGCAAGCTGGAGTCGGCCCGGCTGGTGGCGACGGCCGGCGGGTCGGTGATCATCACCTCCGGCTTGCGACCCGACCCGATCCGAGAGGTCCTGAACGGCCGGCCCGTCGGCACCCTGATCCCGGCCTCGGGGGCGACGCAGCAGGCCCGACGCCGCTGGATCGGCCTGACGGCTCGTCCCCGGGGCTTCCTGGTCGTCGACGACGGCGCCCGGCTCGCGCTGGAGTCGGGCCGGGGGAGCCTGCTGGCCATCGGGATCGTCGAGCTCGAAGGCCAGTTCCGTAAAGGGGACGTGGTCGGGATTCGGGACCTCCAGGGGCACGAATTCGCCCGAGGGCTGTGCAACTATTCGCTCGAAGAAACGCGGGCCATCCGGGGGCTGCGCACCGACCAGATCCAGGAACTCCGGGGCCGCGCCGATTACGAGGAAGTGGTTCATCGGGATAATCTGGTCGTGCTCGGATGACCGAATTGCCCGGCGGGACTTCCGGGAAAATGCTGACCCGCCTTCGCCCGCGCTGCTACCATTTCTGAGGAGTGCGCGAAATCGGATCGTCAATCGCGGCCTCGCGGAGGATCGACGATGACCCAGAGTCCCCCCTTCGCCGGCCGTCACTCAAGGATCAACGCCATGCGAGGCGCCCTTCGAGCATCCTCGGGACGGATCACCGCCGGAGGCCTCTTCCTGGTCGCCGTCTTCGTGCTGGCGCCCGCCGGCAAGGCACAATTCAACGGCGACCCGTTCGACCCGTTCCGCGCCGCCTATCGTTCCTCGACGATCCCGATGGCCACCCAGTTCGGCCCCGGGCGGAGCCGGGTGGTCACGCCCCCGGGCATGGGGAGCGTCCCCGGGATCGGGGTGCCCTGGGATCTCTCGTATACGAGCCCTTCTTACCTGCCGTCCCCCTCGACGCGGTTCGGCACGTCCGACCTCGACCTGCTCTCCCCCTCGAACGACGTGTATCGACGCTACGACGAGGAATTCGGCCGCGTCTACCGGCCGAATGCCGAGGCCGACGAGCAATTCGCCCGGATGCAGCAGGCCCGGCAGGAGCTCTATTTCCAGGCGATGCGGGAGACCGACCCGGAACGCAAGGCAGAACTCCGGCAGCAGTATCAGGATCTGAGCCGTCGGATCAGCCTGGGCATGTCTCCGACGAACCGTCGCGATCCCCGGGCACCCGGTGCCGGTCGAGGCGGGTCCGCTCCCGGCCTTCCCAATCAGTCGGCCGACCGCGCCGGAGCGGGGGGCTTGCCCCGGACCGTCCGCTCATACGAAGACCTCGCCCAGTGGTCCCGCGCGATCAATCAGCGGGCCGTTTCGGTCGGCATCGTCCGCCCGGACTCGAACTGAGCGGCCGCTGGCGTCTTGACGGGCCGTCCTCGAACCTTACAATCATGCCGAGCGTCGTGAAGCGTCGCGGGCCCCGCCCGATCGTTTCCCGAAGCTCGGTTCGGCCTTTTGGTTCGGTCCCGATTGCCTGGGCTGTCGCCCGGGCAACGGCGTGACCGAGCTATTTTTTTCGACCCTCTTGTGAAACTGTTCACAATCGGGCGCCAGTCACCTCGACTGGGCGATCGGCCCGGTGCAATGGGAGCGGACGTGTGGGCCTGGAATTCACGCCGATCTTTTTGTTGATCCTCGTGGGGATTTCCGTGGCCGTGGGCATGCTCACCATGAGCTTCCTGCTGAGCCCCGGTCGCCGCAAGACGCAGTCGAACCGGGTCAAGCAGATGCCGTATGAGTCGGGGATGGACCCGATCGGCGATGCCCGGCAGCGGTTCGACATCCGGTACTACCTTGTGGCGATCGAGTTCCTCATCTTCGACGTGGAACTGCTGCTACTCTACCCCTGGGCCGTCGGCCAGTGGCACCGCGACGAGACCTCGACCGCCCTCGGGGCGTCGTTCGGCGTGCCGCTGGAGTTGAGGACGATGGCCTTCTTCGGCGTCCTGGCGTTCCTCGGAATCCTGGTCGCCGGATTCGCCTACACCTGGAAGAAGGGGGTCTACGAATGGCGATGAACCAGAACACCGGCGGCTCCGTCCCGGCCTCGTCCCGCCCGGTTCTGACCAATCGTCCTGCCGCGGCCATGCCCGCAACGAAGGGCGGAATCGAGGTTCCCGAGAACGTCATCATGACGACGGTCGACTCCGTCGTCAGCGCGGCCCGGAAGTACAGCCTCTGGCCGATGCCGTTCGCCACCGCCTGCTGCGGGATCGAGCTGATGGCCGTGGGGGCCAGCCGCTTCGACATCTCGCGGTTCGGCGCCGAGGTGATGCGCTTCAGCCCCCGGCAGTGCGACCTCCTGATCGTCGCCGGCCGCGTGGCCATGAAGATGCTGCCGGTCCTGCAGCGGATCTGGCTCCAGATGCCCGAGCCGAAGTGGTCGATCAGCATGGGGGCCTGCGCCAGCACCGGGGGGATCTTCGACACCTACGCCGTCGTGCAGGGGGTCGACCGGTTCATCCCGATCGACGTGTACATCCCCGGCTGCCCCCCGCGTCCCGAGCAGATCCTGCGGGCCTTGATGGACATGCAGGCGAAGATCCAGGCCGGCGGCACCGTCTTCGGCACCGGCCTGCCCGAGCTGGCCGAACGCGAGAAGATGCTCGCCGAGAAGCGGAACTTGCCCGCGGGCCTGGCCCTCGCCCCCGAACGCGGCGACGAGGGGCGGTTCGGCTACAAGTCTCCCGGCGGCGACGCGTCGCTCGGCATCGATGAGACTCGCTGACCGTTCCCCTGGCCGATCGACCCCCTGAGCACGAGTGCCCGAACGTCCGGAGCCGTTGATGAGCGCGGAGACCTCGATGACCTCGCATCCGATTGTCGAGCAGTTGACCGAACGATTCGTCGCGTCCGTGATCCGGTCGTCGACGTTTCGGGGGAATCTCCGGGTGCTCGTCGAGCGGTCGGGCCTGATCGAGGTGCTCACGTTCCTGAAGCAAGAGGCCGGCTACGCGTTCCTCTCGGAGCTGGGCGGGGTCGATTACCTCGGCTACCCGGAGCGGTCGGAGGGGGCCCGGTTCGAGGTGCATTACGTCCTGCTCAAGCAGGAGACCTCCGAGCGGATCATCATCAAGGTGGGCGTGGACGACCCGGACCCGTCGCTCCCCTCGGCCATGCCCCTGTGGGGGGGGGCCGACTGGATGGAGCGAGAGGTGTTCGACATGTACGGGATCCGGTTCGAGGGGCACCCCGACCTGCGACGCATCCTGATGCCCGATGAGTTCACCTCGTACCCGTTGCGGAAGGACTACCCGCTCCGGGGGCGGGGCGAGCGCCACAACTTCCCGAAAATTACCCGAGAGCAGTCCTGACCCTGGTCCGGCACCGCGAATGTTCGGCGCGGGTTGGCCCCGCCGCTGCTCCTGCCCTGCAAATGATTCCAGAACCGGGTGATCTGACTTCGATCCCGGCACCGTCCAGCACCCTTTTCTTACCCGCGAGGTCCAGCAATGCCGGTCAATCTGCTCGAAGACGACCTCGACGCCACCTTCGGGACGGGCGAGCACGAATATCACTGGACGCTCAACTTCGGCCCGCAACACCCGGCCACCCACACGACCCTGCGCCTGGTCCTGGAGCTCGATGGCGAGCGGATCGTCAAGGCGACGCCCCACATCGGTTACCTGCACTCCGGCTTCGAGAAGCTGGGCGAGCACCTGACGTTCAACCAGTACGTGACGGTCGCCGACCGCAAGAATTACATCAGCCCGCCGATGAACGAGGTGGCCTGGCATCACGCGGTCGAGAAGCTGCTGGACATCGAGCTGACGCCGCGGTGCAAGTACATCCGCGTGATCATCGGCGAGCTGTCCCGGATCAGCGACCACCTGCTCTGCACCGGGGCGGCGGCGCTCGACCTGGGGGCGTTCACGGCCTTCCTCTTCGCCTTCAACCTGCGCGAGCTGATCTACGACGTCTACGAACAGATGTCGGGCTATCGGTTCCATCCGGGCTACACCCGGGTCGGCGGGGTGCTCTACGACTTCGACGACAAGGTCCTTCAGCGCATCGAGCGAGTCATGCAGCAGACTCCCAAGGTGCTCAAGGACATGGAGAAGCTCCTCTTCCGCAACCGGATCTTCCTCGACCGGATGCGCGGCGTCGGCGTCTTGACCAAGGAGATGGCCGTCGACCTCTCCTGCAGCGGGCCGATCGCCCGGGCGAGCGGCGTGACGTACGACCTGCGCAAGGATGAGCCGTATCTCGCCTACCCGGACTTCAAATTCCAGGTCCCTTACGCCACGGAAGGGGACTGCTACGCCCGCTTCCAGGTCCGCATGGAAGAGATGGTCCAGAGCCTGGAGATCATCCGCCAGGCGATGAAGAACCTGCCGGGCGGGCCGGCCAACGTGCCGATCTCCGAGAAGTTCCCCCTGCCCGACAAGGGGACCGCGTACAACAGCATGGAAGGCCTGATCCAGCACTTCGAGCTGATCATGCCCAACCGTGGGCCCGACACCCCTCGCGACGAGGTCTACGCCGCGGTCGAGAGCCCGAACGGCGAACTCGGGTATTACCTCGTGGCCGACGGGTCGCAGGTCGCCTGGCGGACCCGGACCCGCCCGCCCTCGTTCATCCACTTTGCCGTCTTCCCGCACCTGATCAAGGATCACCTGATCGCCGACGTGGTGGCGATCCTGGGGAGCCTGAGCATCATCGCCGCGGAACTGGATCGCTGAGGATTTCCCGGGGGTTCCGTACCGAACGCCCTCGCCCTTCGCCTCTTGTCGAAGAAGGACCAAGACGCCGATGCCCGCTGCCGAGAGTCCCAGCACCGCCCCGTTGCTCAACGAGTCGATCCGGGAAAAGATCCGCGCGTACATCCCTCGGTACCCCGACAAGCGGGCGGTCACGCTCCCCGCGCTGCACATCGTCCACGAGCACCTGCGATGCGTCCCGTACCGGGCGATGGAGGAGATCGCCGAGATCCTCGACCTCAAGCCGGCCGACGTGCACGACACGATGAGCTTCTACGGCTTCTTCCCGCAGGCGCCGATCGGCGAGAAGCGCCTCTGGATTTGCCGATCCATCTCGTGCATGCTCCGCGGCGGCGACGAGTTGCTCGACGTCGCCTGCAAGGCCGCGGGGGTGGGAGGCTCCGGGCAGACGACCCAGGACGGGGCCTTGACGGTCGAGTTCGCGGAATGCCTCGGCATCTGCGACCACGCCCCGGCCGCCCTCTGCGACGACGGGCGAATCTACGGGCCGCTCGACGAGACGAAGGTTGCCGAGATGATCCGGGATGTGCGGGACCCGTCGCGGGCCCCCGCCGCCGAGGAATGACCCGCCAGGTCCTGACGTCTCAACATTCATCCGGCCGCCCAATATAAACGATCGATCTGGGAGCGTGACGACCGTGGCAGCATTCGAACCCGTCTTGACGCGAAATTTCGCCGTCGAGGACAGCCAAGCCCTCAAGGTTTACGAGTCTCGGGGCGGTTACAAGGCCGCTCGCAAGGCCCTGACCACGATGTCCCCGGATGAGGTGGTGCAGCTCGTCAAGGATTCGGAGCTTCGCGGGCGGGGAGGCGCGGGGTTCCCGACCGGCCTGAAGTGGACCTTCCTCCCGAAGGATCGCCAGCAGACGTTCATGTGCGTCAACGGCGACGAGAGCGAGCCGGCGACCTTCAACAACCGCTACCTGCTCGAACGCGATCCCCACCAGATGATCGAGGGGATCATCATCTCCTGCTTCGCCACGAAGGCGAGCACCGCCTATCTCTACAACCGGTTCGAGTACATCACCGCCACCCGGATCATGGAGAAGGCGATCGCCGAGGCCCGGAAGGCGGGCTACCTCGGCAAGAACATCTTCGGCTCGGGCTTCGACCTGGAGATTTACGTCCACCGGGGCGCCGGGGCGTACATCTGCGGCGAGGAAACGGGCCTGATCGAGAGCCTCGAAGGGAAGCGGGGCTGGCCCCGGATCAAGCCGCCGTTCCCGGCCGTCGAGGGGGCCTTCCGCAAGCCGACGGTCGTCAATAACATCGAGACGCTGTGCTGCGTCCCGCACATCATCGAGCGCGGGGTCGACTGGTTCAAGTCGATCGGGAACCCCAAGAGCTACGGCCCGAAGCTGTACACGATCTCCGGCCACGTCAACAAGCAGGTCTGCGTCGAACTGCCGCTCGGTGTGACCACCCGGCAGTTGATCGAGGAGCATGGCGGTGGCGTCTGGAAGAGTCGCAAGGCCAAGGCCGCGGTCCCCGGTGGCATCAGCATGGGCCTGCTGAGCGCCGAGGAACTGGACGTCCCGCTCGATTTCGAGGAGATCCGGAAGACCGGCTGCCTCGGCCTCGGGACCGCCGCGGTGACGGTGATCGACGACCAGACCCCGATCATGGACGTCCTGTACAACACCTGCCGCTTCTTCGCCCACGAAAGCTGTGGCCAGTGCACCCCCTGCCGCGAGGGGACGACCTGGTTCTACAAGACGATGAAGCGGATCAAGGCCGGCGGCGGCCGCCCCGAAGACCTCGAACTGATGGGCCAGCTCGCCAACAACATGGGCCTGACCCCCGGCACCACCATCTGCGGCCTGGCCGACGGCGCCGCCTGGCCGATCAAGAACGCCCTGGCCAAGTTCCGGCCCGAACTGGAAGACTACATCCGCACGCATCAGAGCCCCGAGGCGCGGCCGACCCCGCTCCAGGAGGCGATCTTCCAGGGCGTCTCCCCCTCCCGGTTCGACACCAGCATGCCCGAACCGAATGAGCCGCTGGCCCTGCCGAATGCCCCGGGGCACAACCCTCGGCTGACGCCCGGGCCCTGATCGGCCCGCCCCGCTTGACCACACACCGGTTCGATCGTTCCCGCTCACGCACTGAACGGTTCCCAGACGCCCAGGACCTTCGATGGCCACGATCATCATCAACGGTACGGAGTACACGCTGCCCGAGGGCGAGCGGCTGAACGCCATCCAGGCGGCGCAGCGGTTCGGGATCGAGATCCCGTACTACTGTTGGCACCCCGCCCTCTCCGTCGTGGCCAACTGCCGGATGTGCGAGATCCAGGTCGGCGCCAAGGACCCGAAGACCGGGGAGATCAAGATGATCCCCAAGATGGTCCCCGGGTGCCAGACGCCGGCCAAGGACGGGACGGTGATCGTCACCGACAGCCCGGAGGTCCAGGCGCACCAGTCGATGATCATGGAGTACCTCCTGATCAACCACCCGCTCGACTGCCCCGTCTGCGACCAGGCGGGCCAGTGCGGGCTGCAGGATTACAGCTTCAAGCACGGCCAGTCGGTCCACCGGTTCGTCGAGGAGCGGACCGTCAACCCCCGCAAGGACGTCTCGGATCAGATTCAATTGAACATGGACCGGTGCATCATGTGCACCCGCTGCGTCCGGTTCACCCGGGAGATCACCGGGACCAACGAGCTGCAGGTCGAGCGGCGCGGCAACCACGCCGAGATCACGACCTTCCCCGACCATCCGCTCGACAACCCGCTGGCCGGCAACGTGGTCGACCTCTGCCCGGTCGGCGCCCTCCTCGACAAGGATTTCCTCCACAAGCAGCGTTTCTGGTTCAACGACCAGCACAAGTCGATCTGCACCCGCTGCTCGACCGGCTGCAACGTCACGGCCGAGGAGAACCGCGGGCAGATCTGGCGGCTCAGGGCCCGCTACAATCCGAAGGTCAACGACTACTGGATCTGCGACGAGGGCCGTTACAGCTACAAGTCGGCCAACGACGCGAACCTGCTGCCGGCGATGTATGTGCGAGAGGGCGGCTCGCTTCAGGAAGCACCTGTTGACCGGGCCCTCGACGTGGCCCGGACGCGTTTGAAAGGGATCGCCACCGAGGGTGGTCGGATTGCCGCCGTCGTCTCTCCCTTCCTGACGGTGGAGGAAGCCTACCTCCTTTGCTCCTATGTGAAGGGGCTCAGTGAATCGGCACAACTGGTGCTCGGGCCGTACCCGGTCGAGGGAGACGATGTCACTTTCTCGCCGGATCAGCGGGCGGGCCGGACCGGAGACACCTCCTTCGTCGTCTCGCGTCCCTTCACCATCCATGCCGAGAAGTGCCCGAACCGGAACGGGGTCGAGCGCATCCTCAAGCACTTCCAGGGTTCGGTGATCCCGTTCGACCGGTTCCGCACCGATGCGGCCTCGCAACCCTTCGACGCCCTGGTGATCACCGGAGGGGGCCACGACCCCGTCTACGAAGGCCCGGAGATGACCTCGCTGCGTGACGCCGCGAAGTTTCTGGTCGTCCAGGACGTCTGGCCGACGGACCTGGCGGGCCTGGCGGATGTGATCCTCTCCTCCGCGACCTTCGCCGAGAAGGCCGGCTGCTACGTCAACGCCGGCGGTCGGCTGCAATATGCAAGCGCCGCCCTGCCGCCGAGGGACGGGAGCCTGCCCGATCTCGACATCCTGGCGATCCTCATGGAACGCCCGGGCGGCGGCCCGGTCTCCTCGGGGGATGTCCTGGCGGAGCTGGCCCAGCAGGTCCCCGGGTTCGAGGCGGTGAGTCGCCTTGAGGGAGAATTCCCTGCCTTCGGGCTCCCGCTCGATGACGCAGAGACTCCGACCGGGGGCATGGCCGTGTATGTCGACCCCTGGCACGCCCCCCGGGGTAAGGTCACATTGGCTCGATGATGGCCCGTCAGTAGTGACGGGGTGCATTGACTTTCAATCCCTGAAGCCAATCGAAGGAAGAATCGGGCAATGGCGACCTGGCAGATCATCGTTATCCTGGTGAAGATCGTAGTGATCGTCGGCCTGTTCCAGGGTGCCGTCGCCTACATGATCATGCTCGAGCGGAAGATCGCGGCCTGGGCCCAGGACCGCGTCGGCCCCAACCGGGCCGGGCCGTTCGGCCTCCTGCAACCCCTCGCCGATGGCGCGAAGATGTTGCTGAAGGAGGACGTGATCCCCGGGTATGTGAACCGCCCGATCTACATTCTCGCCCCGGCCATCGCGATCGTCGCCGCGACGATCGGCTTCGCCGTCGTGCCGTTCGGCCCGGTCGGGGCCGATGCCCCCACGGTCAACGGGCACGCGATCGAATTCCAGATCGCCCCGAACGTCGACATCGGGATCCTCTACGTCTTCGCCATCGGCAGCCTGGCGGTCTACGCGGTCATCCTCGGCGGCTGGGCCTCGAACAATAAATACTCGTTCCTCGGTGGCTTGCGGAACAGCGCCCAGATTATCAGCTACGAGATCCCGCTCGGGCTCTCCGTCATCGGGATGGTGATGATGGCCCGGTCGCTCGACTTGGGCGAGATCATGTCGTGGCAGGTCGAGAACGGTTGGGGATTCATCCCCGCCTGGGGGATCCTCGTCCAGCCGCTCGGCTGCCTGATCTTCCTCATCAGCGCCTTCGCCGAGACGAATCGCCTCCCGTTCGACCTTGCCGAGGCCGAGCAGGAACTCGTCGGTGGATTCCACACCGAATACTCGGCCATGAAGTTCGGCATGTTCTTCCTCGGCGAGTATCTGCACGTCATCACGGTCAGCTTCCTCATGTCCATCCTCTTCCTCGGGGGATGGGACCCGCTCTTCTTCGACCTCAGCTCGAATGGCTGGATCCCCGCGGTCATCAAGGTGGGGGTCCTGTTCTTCAAGGTCTTCCTCATGGTCGTCTTCATCATGTGGATTCGCTGGACCTTGCCGCGCTTCCGCTACGACCAACTGATGAATTTGGCGTGGAAGGGGATGATCCCCCTGGCCCTGCTCAACCTCATTGTCACCATGATCTTGCTGCAACTCTTCCGGGGTATCGGCTAACCGCAGCGGACACTCCCGACCCCTTTCACTCCCGGAGGACTCTCATGAAACTGGACGACCCCAACCTGAAGCGTCTCGAGCCGCCCAAGCTCACCCTGCTGGAGAAGACCTACCTGCCGCAGATCCTGGGCGGGCTGGTCGTGACCGGGCGTCACATCCTCGGCGCGTCCCTGGGCGGCAAGGCCATCACGGTCCAGTATCCTGAGGAGCAGCACGTCCCCTCGGCCAACTATCGCGGCGTGCATCGCCTGAACAAGGACGAGCAGGGCCGCGTCAAGTGCGTCGCCTGCATGCTCTGCGCCACCGCCTGCCCGGCCCACTGCATCGACATTGTCGGCGCCACGGCCCCGGCCGAGTGGGACGACCGCGAGAAGTATCCCGAGAGCTTCGTGATCGACGAGCTTCGCTGCATCTACTGCGGGATGTGCGAGGAAGCCTGCCCCGTCGACGCCATCGAGCTGACCGGCCTCTACGACCTGACCGGCCTGAGCCGGGAAGAGATGATCTACGACAAGACCAAGCTCCTGTCGGTCTTCGA
The DNA here is from genome assembly GCF_040717455.1 of Tautonia sp. JC769. Classification (NCBI taxonomy): domain Bacteria; kingdom Pseudomonadati; phylum Planctomycetota; class Planctomycetia; order Isosphaerales; family Isosphaeraceae; genus Tautonia; species Tautonia sp. JC769. The sequence goes on along the minus strand of NZ_JBFEFH010000003.1, from coordinate 196,130 downwards.
CATGACCAAGGATGCCGAGCCGATGCAGTCGGGCAACCCCCCGGCGACGCTCGCCCTGCCGACCTCTCCGCTTGAACCCGGGGGGCCTGGCCCTCGATCCCAATCCTCCGCAGACATGCCCTCCAGGAGCTGACCCCGTGACGTTGCTCGACACTCGCGATTTTGGCTGGATCCTGGCGATCGTCGCGCTCGGCTGGGTGGGCATGTGGCTCCTCTTGCCCCATCGCCACGGCGGGTCTCGGACCACCCGGGTGACCTCGGTGGGGGCCTTGCTGGCAGGGATCGCGCTGCTGCTGTTCCTGCCCCTCCTGACGCCGCCGGGTCCGCTGCTGCCGACCCTCTTCTTCTACGCCTTCAGCCTGCTCTCGCTGATCGGCGCGGTCCTGATGATCACCGCCCGAGACCCGGTCTACTCGGCCCTTTGGTTCGCGACGGTCGTGCTCGCCAGCTCGGGCCTGTTCTTGCTGGCCGGGGCGCAGTTCCTGGCCGCGGGGACGGTCATCGTCTACGCGGGGGCGATCATCGTCACCTTCCTGTTCGTCCTGATGCTGGCGCAATCGCACGGGCAGGCGATCTACGACCGCAGCGCCCGCCGACCCCTGGCGTCGTCCTTCACGAGCCTCTTGCTCCTGGGGGCATTGGTCGCTTCAATCGTCGCCACCGGCTCCGGCGTGACGGAGGAGACGCCCTCCCCCGTCGTCTCGGTCAATGACCTGGTCAAAGGTGATCCCGCCACGGAACCGGTGGCCCTGGTCGCGGCCACGGCCGTTCGCGAGACGGCCCGGCTCCCGGAACCGCACGAGTTCGGACAGCGGCCCCCGCACGTCGCCGGGCTGGGCGGGACGCTGTTCACCGATCACCTGCTGGCGGTCGAGGTCATCGGCCTCCTGCTGTTCATTGCCCTGATCGGCGCGGTCGCCATCGCGACGCCTCGGATCCCGGTCCGGCCCGATCGCTCGAATGGCTCGGCCCCGGGATCCTCCTCGTCTGCTCCTGCCGGAACCGCCTGATGCGTGAGCTGATTCTCCATCTCCATGGAGCGAGAAACCGACTGAGGCCCTTGAATCCATGACGGACTACGCATTTTCCTTCGATCAGCTCTCGAATTACCTGATTCTCGGCGCCGCCTTGATGTCGCTGGGCATGCTCGGGTTCCTCTCGCGGAGGAACCTGATCGTCATGTTCCTCTCCGCCGAGATGATGCTCCAGGGCACGGCCCTGACGCTCGTCTCGTTCAGTCGGTTCCACGGCAACTGGACCGGCCAGGTCTTCACCATCGTCATGCTGACCGTCGCCGCCAGTGAGGCGGCCCTCGCCCTGGCCCTGATCCTGGTCCTGTTCAACCGGAACCGGTCGCTTGATATTTCGCTCTGGCAAGGTCTCCGCGAGTCGGGCCTGCCCGAGTCGCTCGACACCGATAAGGCCGAGCCTTACGTCCCGCTGCCCGGCCCCGAAAGCTATCCGAACCTGACCCCGTCCGGCGTGGAACCGCCGCACCCCCGCCAGCCCTGGGAGCAACGTCGTGGTTGAGTCGCTGATCCGCAACGTCTGGCTGATCCCGCTGCTGCCCCTCCTGGGCGGGCTCATCGCCTTCGTCGGCGGCCGGCGATTGCAGGGCTGGAACCACCTGCCGGTGATCGCTGGTATTGCCCTCTCGTTCCTGCTCAGCCTGACGATCCTCCTCGGGACCGACGGTTCCGAGACCACCCAGGTCTACACCTGGTTGAATATCGATCAGACGACCGCATCGGGCGATGCCGCCGGAGACGACCTCCGAGACGCCGCGTTGATCGTCCCGATCGAGTTCCGGGTGGACGGCCTGACGACCATGATGCTCGGCATGGTCACCTTCGTCGCCTGCCTGGTCGCCATCTTCGCGGCCGGTTACATGGCGGGCGACCCGGGATATCCGCGCTTCTTCTTCGTCTTCGGGATGTTCGTCTTCTCGATGACGGGCCTGGTCCTCTCCAGCAATTTCCTGCTCACTTATGCCTTCTGGGAAGGCGTCGGGGTGTGTAGCTACCTGCTCATCGGCTTCTGGTACGCGAAGCCGGAGGCCGCGGAGGCCGCCAAGAAGGCGTTCCTCGTGAACCGGATCGGCGACCTCGGGTTCGCCATCGCCCTGTTCCTCCTCTGGACCTACGCGCCGAACCACGACCTGAGCTACTCGAACATCCTGACGCTGGACACCCGAAACATCCTGGCCTCGACCCCGCTGTTCCTCGGGCAGTCGGCCCTGTTCTGGGTGGTCCTGCTCCTGTTCTGGGCGGCGACGGCCAAGAGCGCCCAGCTCCCGCTCTACGTCTGGCTGCCGGATGCGATGGAAGGCCCGACGCCCGTCTCCGCGCTCATCCACGCCGCGACCATGGTGACGGCGGGCGTGTATCTGCTGGCCCGATCGAGCCTCCTGCTGGCGGCCGAACCGGGTCTCCAGGCCGCCGTCTCGACGATCGGATGCGCCACCGCCCTGCTCGCGGCGCTGATCGCCTTGACGCAGACGGACCTGAAGCGAGTCCTCGCCTACTCGACGGTCAGCCAGCTCGGCTTCATGTTCATGGGCCTGGGGGCGGCGGTGGGGCACATCGCCCAGTTCGCGGTGATCGCCGCGGTGTTCCACCTGTTCACGCACGCCTTCTTCAAGGCCTTGCTCTTCCTCGGGTCCGGATCGGTCATGCACGCCATGGGCGGCGTGATCGACATGCGGCAGTTCGGCGGGCTTCGCCACCGGCTGCCTTACACCTGCTGGACGTTCGCGATCGGGGCCCTGGCCCTCTGCGGTCTCTTCCCGCTGGCCGGCTTCTGGAGTAAGGACGAGATCCTGGCCGCCTTGAGCGCCGCGGGGCACGATGAAGGGGTCAGGTACGCGGGGCTTTATCTCGGAATTTACTGGGTCGCGACCTTCACCGCCTTGCTGACGGCCTTCTACACCGGCCGGGCCTTCTTCAAGACCTTCTGGGGTCCCGAGAAGCTGCCCAGTCCTGGCGGCCCCCATGCCATCGCCGAAGCATCCCACGATCCCCATGTCTCCTCGGGCGGGCCGGCCTATGGGGTCGATACCCCGGCTCCCGAGTCCTCCGAGCTCTCGCGCTACGAGTCGGCGATGGGGGCTCACCGGAGCGTCCCCGGCGCCTCGGCGGCCGGTCCCGACGCCATCCCTCATCGCCCTGCTGACCTGCCCGACCCGGTCGCGAGTTCGACCCACGAACCGGTCCCGCAAGACCACCACGGGCACGGGGCCGGCGATCATCATGGGCACGACTCCCACTTCGGTCACGAATCCCCCCCGATCATGACCGTGCCGCTGATGGTGCTGGCCGCCTGCGCCGTCCTCGTCGGCATCCTCTTCGGGCCGATGACCCACTGGTTCGCGCATCACGTCGAGGCGACGCCGACGTTCGAGCTGCTCGAACACCACGAGCATGAATTCGACTGGGCGACCGCCATCACGGGGACGCTCGCCGCGCTGATCGGGCTGGGCCTGAGCATGCTGATGTACGCTCGCCCGTCCGAGCTTCCCGAGAAGATCTCCGGCGCCCTCCGGCCGCTGGCCAACGCCTCGTGGAACAAGTTCTATGTGGACGAAGTGTACGCGATGCTGGTGGTGGCACCGACGCGGCTCCTCGCCACCATCAGTCGCTACTTCGACGTGTATGTCATCGACGGGCTGGTCAAGTTCGTGGCCTTCGTCCCCCGCCTGGTGGGCCAGGACGCGCTCCGACCGCTCCAGAACGGCCTGATCCAGTCGTACGCCGTCGTGACCGCGATGGGGATCGCCGCCCTGCTGATCCTCCTGATGTTCGTCGGCTGACCCTTCGAAGACCGAGAGTCTGGCCCCGCTCCAAGCCCCCGCGTCGATCCGAGGTGAGAAGGAATCCGAGATGGCAACGCTTCTGGTAATCACGGTCTTGCTCCCCCTGATTGGGGGGCTCGCGCTCTTGCTCGCGCCCAGGCTCGACCATACCGTCGCCCGATCGGTCGCGTTGGCGATGACGCTCGTCACCCTCGCCTTCTCGCTCATCCTCACCATCGCCTTCGAGGTCGGCTCGGCGGCCCCCCAGTTCTCGACCCAGTCGAGTGAGGGGCACTACGGGTTGTCCTGGGTCTCCGTCGGTGACGGCCCGGGCATCCGGTTCGCGATGGGGCTCGATGGCCTGGGCCTCTCGCTGTTCACGCTGACCGCCCTGCTGATGATCACGGCGGTCTTCTCCTCCTGGTCGTCGATCGTCGATCGGTCACCCACTTACTACGCGCTCCTGCTGTTCCTCGAGACCGGGCTGCTCGGCCTGTTCGCGAGCCTGGATGTCGTCCTGTTCTACATCTTCTTCGAGTTCACCCTCATCCCGCTCTTCTTCCTGGTGGGCCTGTTCGGCGGGCCCGAACGGAAGCGAGCCTCGATCACCTTCTTCCTGTATACGCTCGCGGGAAGCCTGCTGACGCTGCTGGGCGTCATCGCCCTGATCGTCGTCCATTACCAGTATTCGCCCGAGCACGTCCTGACCTTCTCGATCCCGGAATTGACCAATGGCCTGGCCAATCTCCCCTGGAACGACTGGACTCAGACGCAGACGACCGTCGGGACGGAGGGGTACGGCGCCTTCCTCCTCCAGCCGCAGGTCCTGATTTTCCTGCTGCTCTTCGCCGGGTTTGCCATCAAGGTCCCCCTCTTCCCGTTCCACACCTGGCTCCCCTTGGCTCACGTCGAAGCCCCGACGGCCGGCTCGGTCTTGCTCGCCGGCGTGCTGCTCAAGGTCGGCGGTTATGGCTTCCTCCGCTTCAATCTGGCCATGACGCCGATGGGGGCCGCGGCGCTGGCGCCGGTGCTCGTCACCATCGCCGTGATCGGCATCCTCTACGGGGCCCTCACCGCCCTGGCCCAGTCCGACGTCAAGCGGCTGGTGGCGTACAGCTCGGTCAGCCATATGGGGTTCATCGCGCTCGGCCTGTTCTCGATGACCCTGGTGAGCGTCGATGGCGCCGTGCTCCAGATGATCAATCACGGCCTGACGACCGGGGCGCTCTTCGCCTGCGTCGGGATCCTGTATGAGCGATATCACACCCGGGAGATGAGCCAGATGGGGGGCGTCTGGAACAGGATGCCCCTGCTCGCGTTCTTCCTGATCCTCTCCTCGCTCGGGTCGGCCGCGGTCCCGGGCCTGAACGGGTTCGTCGGCGAGTTCCCGATCCTGGTCGGCAGCTTCGCCCGGTTCCCGGCCGCCGCGGTATTTGCCGGGTTCGGGATCATCCTGGGTGCCTACTACCTGTTCGTGATGCTCCAGCGGGTCGTCTTCGGCCCGCTCCGTGAGCCTGACCACCACGGGCATGCCGGTTCGCACGACACCCAGGTCCCGCCGGTCCGGTGGTACGAGATCGCGGGGCTCGCCCCCTTGCTGGTGCTCATCGTGGTGATTGGCGTCTATCCCAAACCGTTCTTTGACCGGATCACTCCTTCGGTCGAGCCGATCGTCGCTCGATTCCCCGAGGTGGGGGCGGCCCGGTCCGAGGATTCGACTCAGACCGTCTCGGCCGAGCGCGACAACGTGCAGCCTCGAGCCTTTCTCGCCGGACCGGCGCAGGTGATCGCCCAATGACTCCCGATCAGTCGGAAACACTCTCCCGGACGCTCCTGATCTTGCTGCCGGAGATCGTCCTCTCGATCTCCGCCGCGACTATCATGGTGGCGGGACCGTTCGTGCGATGGGGGCGTTCGCTGTGGGCCGGGCTCTCCGGAGCGGCCATCATCGCGTCGCTCGTGGCCTTGCTGGCGGTCGCCCGGTACGACACGACCGACTTCGTCTACGGCGCGGTCGCGTTGAACGACGCGCTCTCGCTCTATGCCAGGCTCGCGTTCCTGCTCACCGGCCTGATCTTGCTGGCCATGGGCTCGAACCAGATTGGCGATGATCGTGCCCCCGAGTTCTTCGGGGCCATGCTCTTCATCGTCGCCGGTTCGATGCTCGTGAGTACGGCGAACGAACTGGTCTTCCTGTTCGTGGGACTCGAACTGATCTCGATCCCCACCTATCTCCTGCTCTACCTGCCCAGGCGCGATCGTCCGGCGCAGGAAGCGGCCACCAAGTACTTCTTCCTGAGCGTCTTCTCGACCGGGTTACTGCTCTTTGGGTTCGCCTATCTGTACGGGCTGACCGGGGTGACGAATCTCAAGGCGCTCGCGTATTTGCTCCATGAAGGTGAAGGGATCATTACTTCCGGGAACGTGGCATTCGGCCTGATCGCCGTGGTGTTCATCACCGCGGGGCTCGGATTCCGGGTCGCGGCGGTCCCGTTCCACTTCTACGCCCCCGACGTGTACCAGGGGGCCCCGACCATCATCACCGCGCTGCTGGCCTGGATCCCCAAGGGAATCGGGTTCGTCGCCATGCTCCGCGTCCTGACCTCGGTCGTGAGCGTGGGCGACCCCATGCTGGCCGAACGGGCGGTGTTCCTCGCCTGGATCATCGCCGCCGCGACCCTGGTGCTGGGCAACACCGTGGCCCTGGTGCAGACGAACCTGAAGCGGCTGTTCGCGTACTCCTCGATCGCCCACGCGGGCTATTTGATGATCGGGATCGCGGTGGCGTTTGCCACGGTCGAAGACCCCGCGAACCTCGGCCCGAATTCCGGGGCCGAAGGGATCATCTTCTACCTGGCCGCCTATGCTCTGATGACCCTCGGTGCCTTCGGGGTGATCCTGCTGCTCGAAGGGGTGGGGGAGCGGGCCGAGAACATCGATGATCTCTCGGGACTCGCCCGGACCCGACCGCTGCTGAGCCTGGCCATGGCGATCTGCCTGTTCAGCCTGGCTGGGGTGCCGCCGCTTGCCGGGTTCTGGGGCAAGTTCCTGATCTTCGCCTCGGCCTGGAACGCGGCGCCGATCCAGGGGATCCCGTCGCTCCGGCTCCTGGCTCTCATCGGCGTGCTCAATGCCGCCGTCGGTGCGTACTATTACCTCCGGATCGTCGCGGCCATGTACTACGGCACGCCGGCCGAGGCGTCTGGCGTGGCCGATCGTCCTCGCCCGAGCTGGCCGGTCGTCGCTGCGATCGGGACCTGTGCGATCCTGAGTCTGGTGCTGGGATGCATTCCGGGTCCGCTCCAGACCGCGAGCCGACAGGCCGCCGTGGCCGCCATCCATCAACCGACCCCGGGGCGATCGGACGCCGAAGCCCCCGAGAGCGAGACCGCACCGCGAGAGGATCTCGCCCAGGTCCGGGTCGATGCAACGCCGTGAACCCCGGATCGTCGGAGGGAGCGACGTCCTGTTTGAACCAGGAGGTCGCTCCCTCTCGCTTTTCGATCGACGACGATCGAGTCTGCTCCGGCCTTTATTTGATCCGTTTGCTGAGTTCGTGGAGTGATCGGGCGTGGAGCTGGCGGACCGCGCCTTCGGATTTCACCATGAACTTGCCGATCTCGGCGAAGGACAGGCCCTTCCGATAGTAGAGCTCGATGACGAGACGATAGTGCTCTGGCAAGGTCTTCAAGGCCCGGTCGATCCCCTGGAGCCGCTCACGCTGGTCGAGCACGGTGCTCGGTGAGGGGCAAGGATCGGCCAGGTTGGGCTCGTTGCACTGGGCCTGGAGCTCCATCGGCCGCTCGCGATTGAGGTCGCGCTTGATCGTCCGGTATTTCAGGTGCAGGTTCTGGATGTTGCGCTTCAGGACGGTCCGGAGCCACCCTTTCATCTCGCGTTCGGTCATCCCGTGGAAGCGATCCAGGTCGCGCTGGGCCTCGACGATCGTCTCCTGCACGATGTCCGAGGGGGCCTCGCGCACCTGGACGGCCTGATCGACCTCGTCGTTCGCGATGCTCAGCATCATCGTCCGGAACATCTGAACGACGAGCCATCGCGCCTCGGTCGACCCATCTCGTGCCTCGCGAAGCAGTTGATGAAAGCGGAGGTCGGGTGGTGTGTGAGGAGCATAGAGCGGCATCAGACGGCTCCTTCAGATCCGAGCGATGACGAATGTTCGCTTCACGAAGACGGTCGTGTCCCTGCGGTCTCCATGCACTATGGGGTGAAGCCTTGGACAGTGTCAAGGCTCATCCATCATGGCAAATTCGCTTTCGTGATCGAGAAAGTGTCGTTTCAGCCTTATCTTGCTGAAACTCGTCAATATGAGGCTTTTTGTGGCGAAATCGAGGAAATCAGAACGCCTAGACCTCCTGGTTTTCGGGGGAAATTTCCTGAATTCGGGACTGCGGCGATCGGATCATTCGAGCGATGAACCAGGCCTCGGTGTCGGACCGACCGGGCCAGAGGACGAAGGTCCCATCGGTGGGGGTCCCGTCGATCGGGTCGGGAAACGGTTCGAGCTGGAAGTCGGGATGACTCGCGAGGAACTGCTCCACCTGGGCGGTCGTCTCGGATCGGACCAGCGAGGGCACGGCGTAGATCAGGACGCCGGCCGGGCGGACGCCGGCCGCGACGGCGCGGAGGAGTCCGGCCTGCTGCTCGACCAGCCGATCGAGCTGCTCCCGGTCGGTCTGCCATCGGAGCGACGGGTCACGGCGCCAGAGGCCGAGCCCCGAGCTCGGGGGTTCGAGCAAGACCCCGTGATACGTCGCCGGCTTGCCGACCACGTGGCGGCCGTCCCAGATGCGGGTGGCCACGTTCGAGTAGGGGCCCTTCTGGGCGATTCGGGCGGTCCGGGCGCGGTTGCGGGGGTCGAGCTCGGCGACGATGAGCGTCCCCTTTCCGGCCATGCGGTCGGCGAGCAGGACGGCGCGCTCGCCTCGCGGCTTGCCGGCATACCACCAGCGTTCGCCGGGATCGGCATCGCACGAGGCGACGACCGCCAGCGAGGCGAGGTCCTGCGAGACGAGGTCGCCGCGCCGGAACGGTTCGAGCGTCTGCAGGATCGTGCCCGAATCGATCGTCGCGGCGTCGGGGTGGTGCGGGTGCACGGTCGGGGGGCAGCCGGCGCCTCGGAGTTCGTCCCAGATGGCTTCGGGCCGCCCCTTGAAGACGCGGACCCAGGAGGGGCCGGGTCGCTGGAGCGTCTGCAGGAGGTCCGCGACGCGGTGTTTGAGCGGCTGGGTGCCGGGCGGTTCGAGCAGCTCGTCCCGGAGCCATCGGGGGAACAGGGCCCAGGGCTCGGTCGTCGCCCGGGGCTGTTCCACGAGGCGCCGGAAGGCCTCGGCCCGCCGGGCCCAGCTCGGGGCGTTGCCGATCGGCGAGAGGCAGCGGGGATCGACGCCCAGGTGCCTGGCCCAGACCCGGCAGGCTTCGGGCACGTCCGGGCGATCGAGCAGGACCGCGACCAGGAGCCTGGCCTCGATCGGGTCGAGTCGGAGCGGCTCGATCCAGCCCCGCCAGCGGAAGAGCGAGTCAATGGATCGCGAGACGAAGAGGCGGTCGACCAGCGAGAAGGCGCGGTGCCGCTTCAGGGATGCCGCGATGAGCGACTCGGGCCTCCTGCGATCGACGAAGAGGGCGGATTCGGCCTGCAAGGCGATCGACGCCGTCGCCCTCGCCAGGTCGGGCGCGGGGACGGCGTGAGCGACGAGCGAGGCTGTCGGGTCTTCCTCGCCAGGTCCTTGATTCCGGTCGGGCCGAGGGGGGCGGGTCGAAGTGGGGCCGGGGCGTCGGCCTCGGGCGGGTCGGGGATGCCTCATCGCTTGCGCCTCCGGGCGCCGGAGCGGCCGGGACGGTAGCCTGCCGAGCGTGGCCCGTTGCCGGGGCGGTCGTTCCCCGACGAAGCGGCGGCGGCGGAGGGGCCGGGTGACTTCGCCTTCGCGTCGATCTGATGCACGTAGCGTCCTTCGGCGATGGATTTGTTGGCGCGCTCCATCCGGGCTCGCAGGGCGGCTTTCGGAGGTTGGGCGGGGATGAGGCAGTCGCAGCCGGAGCCGATCAGGTCGGATCGGTCGGCCTTGAGCAGGGCGTCGCGGACCTCGAAGTAGTTCTCGGGCTTGAAGAACTGGAGCAAGGCGCGCTGGAGCTTGCGGTCGCGGAGGTGCCGGGCGATGTAGACTTCCTCTCCCGTGAACGGGTCGAGGCCGGAGTAGTACATGCAGGTGGCCACGTCGAACGGGGCCGGGATGAAGTCCTGGACCTGGTCGGGCTTGTAGCCGTTGCGCTTGAGGAACAGGGCGAGGTTGATCATCGCCTTCAGGTCGCTGCCGGGGTGCGAGGCGATGAAGTAGGGGACCGTGTACTGGGTCTTCCCGGCCCGCCGGCTCGCGGCGCGGAAGGCGGAGTCGAACGATTCGTAATCGTTGATCTCCGGCTTCTTCATCCGCTTCAGGACCTCGGGGTCGGTGTGCTCGGGGGCGACTTTCAGGTGGCCGCCGACGTGGTGGGCGGCGAGTTGCTGGAGGTACTCGGGGGATTGCTGGGCCAGATCCATCCGGACCCCCGAGGCGACCAGGACCTTCCTGATCCCGGGGATCGCGCGGCTCTCCTTCATCAGGTCGATCAAGGGGCCGTGGTCGGTGCCCAGGAGCTTGCAGATCTTCGGATGGACGCAGGACTGACGCTTGCAGACGGCCTCGACCTCCGGACGGGTGCATTTCATCTGGTACATGTTGGCGGTCGGCCCGCCGATGTCGGAGACGACCCCCTTGAACTGCGGGTCCTGGCCAATCGCGTGCAGTTCCTTGAGGACCGAGTCCTTCGAGCGGGACTGGATGATCCGCCCCTGGTGCGCGGTGATCGAGCAGAAGGTGCAGCCGCCGAAGCAGCCGCGCATGATGGTCACGGAGTCCTTGATCGACTCGAAGGCCGGGATCGGCTCGTCGCCGTACATCGGGTGCGGCCGCCGGGTGTACGGGAGGCCGTAGATGCGGTCCATGTCGGCCTCGGTCACGGGCAAGGCCGGGGGGTTGCAGACGACCGCCTGGCGGTCGTGGTACTGGACGAGCCGTCGGGCGTTGAGCGGGTTGGTTTCGTGGTGGATGATCCGGGTGGCTTTGGCGAACTGGACCTTATCGGTCTTGACCTCCTCGAAGGTCGGCAAAACGAGGCAATCGGCCGGGGGTTCTTCCTTCGCGCCGAGGGAATAAGCCACGCCCCGCATGTCGCGGAGGTCCCTGACCGTTTCTCCTGCAAAGAGCCGCCGGGCGATCTCCAGGATCGGTTGCTCTCCCATGCCGAAGACGACGAGGTCGGCCTTCGCGTCGAGCAGGATGGAGCGTTTGACGGTGTCGCTCCAGTAATCGTAATGCGCCAGGCGTCGGAGGGAGGCCTCGACCCCTCCGGCGATGACCGGGACGCCGGGGAAGGCCTCGCGGGCCCGCTGGCAGTAGGGCAGGGTGGCGCGGTCGGGCCTCAGGCCGATGCGGCCGCCGGGGCTATAAGCGTCGTCGTTGCGGACCTTCTTGTTGGCCGTGTAGTGGTTGATCATGCTGTCCATGTTCCCCGCGCTGACGGCGAAGAACAGGCGGGGGCGGCCGAAGGTGCGCCAGGGGTCGGCACTCTTCCAGTCGGGCTGGGCGAGCACGGCGACCCGGTAGCCGGCGGCCTCGAGGACCCGGGCGAGGATGCCGTTGGCGAAGGAAGGGTGATCGACGTAGGCGTCTCCGGTGACGAAGACGACGTCGACGGCATCCCAGCCCCGGGCGTCCATTTCCGCCCGGGTGGCGGGCAGCGGCGGGAGGGCGCAAGGGGCGTCATCGTCGAGGACGGGCAGTTGGGTCAGAGCACGGTTCGGCTCGTCCCGAGCGGCATCGGTCGGTTGCAGTTGAACGAGGTCCATGAGGGGCGATCGCCAGGGGTCGGGTTTTGCGAGTCGAGGGATGGCTGGCTGGGGCTTCGGTCCTGAGCAGATCAATTGTACGGTGCGGGGCGGGGGAAGTTCGAGCACGATCTGGATTCTCCGGCGATCGTGCCCCGCCCGGACCGCGAACCCGGCACGATCGGGGGCCAGGGTGGGGGGAGGGCGAATGGTCGTGGAACGCCCCCGAGCACGCGCTCGGGACGGCACAGGGAACGCTCGGGAGCGCTCGGGCGATTTTCCGGTAATTGCTTTCTCAGTCGGGGTTTGCGGGATTCGAATTGGGTTCGTTCCGAGAATCGACGTGAGGGAACGGGTTCGTTTCGTGCGGCGGATTCCGACGGAAGTGGCTTTGTTTCGCGCCGGCGGGGGACGACGAACCACGAGGGAGCAATCGGAGCGTGAGGGCGGGGCGAATTGCCAAGGAGCAGGGGGCAGGCGACCATGACGCCCGCGAGGATCGGGACGTCGTTCGGGATCGCCTGACACCAGAATGATCGAGAATTTCCAGGGCGGTAGTCACATTTTCCTCGGAACCGTCCAGGGGGTCGGTCCCGGCCGGCCTGGGTCGGGCCGGCCGGGTGGTCCTGGATCGGGCGTGTCGGGAGATTCGTCACGCCGACGGGGCTCCGGGACGCTGATTGTGTCGAGAGGCCAGGCGGGGAGCGAGGGCCAGGGCGGCCATCTGGAGGCCGAGGCGAGGGTCGCGGAGGATGCGACCCAGGGCGGAGCGATGGAGCCAGAGGGAGCGACGGAGGCACGAGCGGGCCAGGGGGGCGTCTCCGGCGTGGAGCGCGTCGAGGGATCGGTTGAGGTAGGCGGCCGAGAGCGCTCGATCGGCGGCCCGACGCGAGGCACGGGGGTCGGGCAAGCGGGCGGCGTCGAGCGTATGGACCTGATCGAGCAAGGCGGCCACCTCGTCGAGGTCGGCCGTCCCGCGGCGGAAGCGGTGGGTCTCGCTCTCGGGGTGCCAGCGGACGGCGACGGTAGGGGTTGCGACCCAGGCGACCGGCCGGCGGCGGGCGATGCGGAGCCAGCAGTCCCAGTCGACGGCATAGCGATAGGCCGGGTCGAAGCCGCCGACCTCGTTCAGGGCCTCGGCCCGGAGCATGACCGAGGAGCATCGGACCGGGTTCCGCGCGGCCAGCTCGGCCACGAAAGTGCCGGGGGGGAAGAGGCGATCGGTCGGGCCGAGGTCCGGGCGTTCGATGACCGAGGGGGGGATCGGGAGGCCGGCCGAGTCGATGACCTGGATCGCGCCGCAGGTCATCGCGAGGTTTGGGGAGCGGTCGAAGGCGGCCAGATGGGCGGAGAAGTGGCCAGGGAGGATGAGGTCGTCTTGATGGATGATCGTGACGAGGTCGGTTTCGGCGAGTGCGACGCAGCGGTTCCAGTTGCCGGCGAGGCCGAGGCGTTCCGGGTTGACGAGGATCCGGGCACGATCCCCGAGTTCGCGCGCGGCGATGGCAAGGGTGTCGTCGTCGGAACGGTCGTCGCAGAGGACCAGCGAGCAGGGACGGCCTGGGAGGTTCTCCAGGATCGACCGGAGCGTGTCCGCGAGGTGACGGGCACCGTTGAAGGTGGGGATGGCGATCGTGAGGTGAGGGGGCACCGGGGGTAGTCCATGGGTCGCGGAGAATGTCCGGAATTCAACCCGTCAGGGGGTTGCAATCGTATGATAGGGTTGTCATGACTTGGAATCGAGGCCATCGCGGCGATGAGTTGCGGACTCGGCCAGGATCGCCATATCTCCTGGGAAGGGAGCACCGACGATGGGGAGCCGATTCCAGTGCCGGGCAATTCAGGCGGGCGTCATGCTGATGATGAGCGTCGCGGCGAGCGAGCGTTCTTCGGGGCAGGTCGAGCCGGATTATCTCGAACGATTTCGGCAGGTCCAGGAACAGCGGAAGGCCCGAGAGGCGGAATTGCTTCAGCCGCGGGGCGAGGCGTCTGCCGCGGTGGCAAACGTGCTGGAGGAGCCGCTGGACCTGGATTTTGGCGAGGAGACGCCGCTGTCGGAGGTCCTGGAGTTCGTCCGGGACGCGACGGTTTCCCCGAGATTCCCCGAAGGCGTGCCGATCGTGGTCGATGAGCTCGGACTGAAGATGGTCGAGCGATCGCTCGGATCGACCACTCGCCTCACGCTGGAAGGGGTCCCGCTGAAGACGACGCTCCGATTGCTCCTGGACCAAATCGACCTGATTTACTGGCTCCATCCGGACGGCTACCTCGTGGTCACGGCCGATCGCGGCCCCATGACCTCCCGATTCCAGACGCTGATGCTCTTCGAGGAATTGCGGGTGTTGCGGGGTGAAGTCGAGCGACTGAAGCGGGAACGGGACGGGGAGGAGCCCTGAATCGAGTGACTTCCCTGCCTCCCCTCCCCCCGACAGGCTGGAGGGCCCTCGAAGCGTCGAACCGGCCAACGCAGGGCGAGAGTCAGGACGTCTTCGTGTTGGCTTCGTGGCGCCGGGTCAGGTCGCGGAGGTGGTCCCAGGTGTAGAGGCCGGAGGAGTGGGCGTCGTTCCAGGCGATCCGGACGGCGTAGCTGCCGATGGGTTCGAGGGCCTCAATGCGGAGGTCGGGGCGGATGGTAGCGGGGTCGAGGATGCGGGCGCCGGTCCACTCGTCCTTGCAGGAGGCGCAGGGGCACTCGCTGCGGATGAAGTGGTAGGGGACGCGGGAGGTGCCGAGGTCATCCCAGGAGAGTTCGAGGGCCTGGTCGGCCTGGTGGGCGCGGATGTTGGTCGGGGGGTCGCTCATGGGAGGGTCAACGAGGTCGAAGGAAAAGGGGGAGTTTGGTGCCACGGATGAAACACGGATGGAACACGGATGGGGAGCGAAGGGAAAGGGAGAGTTTTGGGAAGGCAGAGGGGGCGGGATGGCGGAAGGGGCGGGCGCGAGGGTTAGAGGTGCCCTGCGCTCCGATTCGATGATTCAATTGGTTTGAATCCGTGTTTCATCCGTGTTCCATCCGTGGCTCAACCTCCGCTTCGGTGATTTAGGAGAAGATCTCGGTGATCGGGCGTTGCGAGGCGATGGCGAGGGGGCGGTTGAGGCGGTCGGAGACCTCGGTCTCGGGGTCGATGCCGAGGGCATGATACATGGTGGCGGCGATGCTCTCCAGGGGGACGGGGTCGGTGGAGGGGTAGCCGCCGATGCGGTCGCTGGAGCCGTAGACGGCGCCCCCGGTGGTGCCGCCGCCGGCGAAGAGGACGGTGTAGCAACTGGGCCAGTGGTTGCGCCCCTTGCCGTCGCGGTCGCCGATCTTCGGGCCGCGGCCGAATTCGCCCATCCAGACGACGAGGGTCTCGTCGAGCAGGCCGCGGTCGTCGAGATCCTGGATCAGGGTGGGGACGGTGACATCGGTGATCGGCAGGAGGCGGTTCTTCAGGTCGTTGAAGTTGTCCTGGTGGGTGTCCCAGCCATTCGAGCCGTTGCCGCCGATGGATCGGGAGAAGTAGACGGTGACGAACCGGACGCCGGTCTCGACCAGACGGCGGGCGAGCAGGCAGGACTGCCCATAGGTGGTGCGGCCGTAGCGGTCGCGGATGAGGTCGGGCTCCTGGCTCAGATCAAACGCACCCTTGACCCGGGGGGAGGCGAGCATCGAAAGGGCCCGGCCGTAGAAGTCGTCGATGCCGCGGGCGGTGGCGTCGTATTCGAGCAGTTGGGCCTGGCGGTCGATCAGGTCGAGCAGGCCGCGGCGGTCGTCGAGGCGGCCGAGGGGAGTCGATTCGGGCAAGTCCAGCTCGGGGAGGCGGAAGCCGGGCTCGCTCGGGTCCTGGCCGATGAAGAAGGGGTCATACGACTTGCCGAGGAAGCTGGCATGCTGGCCGGGGGTGACGCTGCCGTCGCGCATCACGTGCGGATAGGAGACGTAGGACGGGACGGCCGGGTCGTCGCTCGGGCGGAGCTTCGCGACCACGGAACCGTAGGACGGGAACAGTTCGAGCGTGTCGCGCAGGCGGATGTCGTCGAGCGGGGGGGCGTGGCCGGTCAGGCTGTAGTAGCTGGCCGAGTTGTGATTCTTCATCCGGTGGTGGACGGATCGGATCTGCGCGACCCTGTCCATCACCTGCGCAAACCGGGGGAGGTGTTCGGTGACGTTGACGCCGGGCACGGCCGACGCGATGGGCGAGAACTCGCCGCGGATCCCTTCGGGGGCGTCCGGCTTCATGTCGAAGGTGTCGATGTGGCTCGGCCCGCCGAACTGGTGGAGGAAGATGACGTTCTTCGCGGTCGCGGGGCGATAGGGCGTGCTCGGGCCGGAGGCCGCCCGCAGGACGTTCGGCAACGAGAGGCCGGCGAGGCCGAGGCTCCCGACGCGGAGGAGGCTCCGGCGGTTGAGTCGGCAGGCGGCCTGGAAGTCGGGGCATCCGCGGTTCATCGGGCGATCTCCCGGTCGGAGGGGGGAGGGCAGGGCGATCGAGCGAGTCGTCTAGCGTCGCAAGAGGAACTCTTTGCTATTCACGAGCGCCCAGGCGAGATCTTCCCAGGCTCGGCGGCGGTTCTCGGCGGAGGAGACATAGTCGAGGGCACCCTTGCGTTCCTCGGGAGCGGGGAAGCGGCAGAGGGAGGCGAGGTAGAGTTCGTCGAGGATGGCCTCGTCGCTGAGGTGGGAGTCGAGGAGTTGTCCAAGGCGGTTATCGGGATCTTCCAGGATGGCGCGGACGGACGAGCCGTTGATGAGCTGGAAGGCCTGGGAGAGGGTCGTTTCCTCGGATCGCTCGCATTCGCAGGTGAGGAGGCGGTCGGGCTTGCCGAAGGCGTCGAGGAATTCGGGGCCGGTGTTGGCGCCGGCGAGCATGACGGCGCGGGTGCCGGGGGGGACGCCGTCGAGGTCGCTCGGGCGGTCGAGGGCCGAGGCGATGGCGTCGAGCAGGACCTCGGCGGGCAGGAGCTTGATCCGGGCTCGGGCGAAGTTGGCCTCGTCGTCGACGTTGGTCGGGCGGGGGGTGGAGTCGAGTCCGTAGACGGCGGAGGTCATGACCTGGCGGATCAGCGGTTTGACGCGGTAGCCGCCGGCGATGAAGGCGTCGGTCAGGGCGTCGAGGAGCGCGGGGTTGCTGGGCGGGTTGGAGGAGCGGAAGTCGTCGACCGGGTCGACGACGCCTCGGCCGAACAGGTGGAACCAGACGCGGTTGGCCATGTTCCGGGCGAACTGCTCGTCGTGTTGCGTCAGCCAGTCGGCGAGGGCGGCGCGCGCGTCGTTGTCGTCGAATTCGAGGAGGATGCCGCCGGGGGCCTGGGGATCGACGCGAGCTCGGGAGACCGGGTGCGTCATCCGGGGGGAACCCTTGAGGTGGATGAGCACGTCGCCGTTGATCTCGTGCGAGTTGAGCCGATCGCGCCGGGAGTTGTTGACCTCCTTGCGCTCGATGTTGGCGAAGGCGGCGGCGAGGCCGTAGTACTCGTCCTGGGTCCAGGTGTCGAAGGGGTGGTTGTGGCATCGGGCGCACTGCAAGCGGACGCCGAGGAAGATCTGGCCGAAGCTCTCGGCGCAGGTCTCGGGGTCGCGGTTGGTGCGGTAGTAGCTGGCCGGGGGATTGCCCCAGGAGGAGCCGGACGCGGTGAGCAGGGCCTCGGCGAAGTCGGTCAGGGGGACGTCGGCGGCGATCTGGTCGCGGAGCCAGCGCTGGAAGGCCCAGACGCCCTTCGGCCCCATCGTCTTCTCCTCGTTGCGGAGCAGGTCGGCCCACTTCAGGGCCCAGAAGTCGGCGAACTCGGGGCGATCGAGCAGGGAGTCGACGAGCCGGGCGCGCTTGTCGGGGTCGTCGGAGTCGAGGAAGGCGCGGGCCTCGTCGGGGGTGGGCAGGACGCCGATGGTGTCGAGATAGGCGCGGCGGAGGAAGACGTGATCGGGGGCAGGGGGCGAGGGGTGGATTGTGAGGGCTTCGAGCTTGGCGAAGACGGCCTCGTCGAAGGGGGTTTTCGGCGCGGGGCCGTCCCAGACGAAAGACGCGCGATCGGGCAGGAAGGCGAGCCGGGAGACGGCGTGCTTGCCGAGGAATCGGGCCGAGACGACGGACTCTCCCGACCCGCTGCGACGGACCAGGCCGGAGGGAGAGACGGCGACGGCCGTCGGGTCGTCCACGTCGAAGGCGGCCAGGCGGGTGACGTCGCGTGTCGATCCGTCGGTGAAGGTGGCGGTGACGATGACCTGCTGTGTCAAGGCAGGGGCGGCGTTGATCCGATCGGCCGGGAAGATGGAGAGGGAGGTGACCTCGGGGACGGCGCCGAGGTCGTCGCGAGCGCCACCGGCGATCCAGGAGCGGAGGATGTGGGCCTCGATGTCGTCGGGTCCGAAGCGTCGGCCGCCCTCGTGGGGGAGCCGGCCGAGGGCCTTGAGGAGGATGAGGCTCGACTCGGGGGCCGTCGTGTCGATCCGGCGGGCGAAGACGCCCCGGGTGATCGTCAGCAGGTCCTGGCCGGGGTCGTCGCCGCGGAGGGTGAGCTTGAAGCCGCCCTTGCCGTTGAGGTTGCCGTGGCAGGCCCCCATGTTGCATCCGGCCTTCGAGAGCACGGCCGCGACGTCCTGCCGGTAGCTGATCGGCCGGGGGGCATCGGAGGGGGCGACCGTGATGTCGGCCTCGGCGTAGGAGTCTCCGAGGCGGGCGACCAGCCGCGTCGGGCCGTCGGCGGTCGACGAGGCCGGGGTGACCAGGCCGGAGGGGGTGACGTGGGCGACGGCAGGGCCTTCGACCGAGAAGGTGGCCTCGGTCGTCACATCGCGCACGGAGCCGTCGTCGAAGCGGGCCGTCACCGCGACTTGCTGGCGATCGCTCGGGTCGGTGAGCTGAATTGAAGGCGGTTCGATCGCGAGAGAATGGAGCGAGGTCGTGTCGGCAAGGGCGGCTCGATGGCAGACGGAGGCGAGGCTCAGTGCCAGGATGGCCAGCCCGAGGCGGGAGCAGAAGCGGGAGGGGAGGACTCGCACAGGGCTTGCTCCTCGGAGGCGATGGCGGGAGGACCGGGGCACGAGGAGGACCGATCCGGCGAGAGTGTCCGCCGAATCTCCGTCAATTCTTCAACATAGGGCGGATCGGCGGGGCGCGTCAAGCAAAAGACGAGCGCGAACCAGGGCGGTTGTCTGGGTTTCCGGTGGGTGGGGGGGCAGGCCGCAGCCCCCTTTCGGGAGGGGATGGGTCGATCGAGCAGGGAGCCGCATTGCGGGAGTGTTTCGGCCGGGAATCCCCGGATGGACGCCCGGGTCGGCGTGCAGTGGACTTGCAAACTCTTTACAATTGGTGTTGACTCCCAGGTCGATCCGGCCGAACGCTCGGTCCATTCGATTCCAAGACTCTCTCACGATCATCAGAAAACAAAGGAGCGCAACGTGGCGCATATCGTCTGCGAGCCATGCTTCGACTGCAAGTACACCGACTGCGTCGTGGTATGCCCGGTCGATTGCTTCTATGAAGGGGCGCAGATGTTGTTCATCCACCCGGAGGAGTGCATCGACTGCGAGGCCTGCGTGCCGGAATGCCCGGTCGAGGCGATCTTCCACGAGGACAACGTGCCCGACGAGTGGAAGGACTTCACCCCGCTGAACGCGGAAGAATCGCCGAAGTGTCCCGTGATCACGGAGAAGAAGCCGGCGCTGGAAGGTGAAGGCTGCGCGGGCAAGTCCTGACGAAGCATGTCCTCGAATCCGAGGCCATCCATTCGCCGTGGGTGGCCCTTTGCTTCATGATGGATCAGTCAGGCAAAGGGTGCCTGTGAAGGACGCCTCGCTGCCGATTTCTGGCCGTCTCCCCAGACTCAGACCGAGTGGGTGGACCGTTGAAGGGCCGGACATGGGGACTCGGGATCGACCGTGAGACGCGGGTGGGTCTCCGACCTCGGGCGGGGGTGATCGCAAGGCTGTTTCACTGTTCTGAAACGAAGAAACAGGCGAGCGGTCCCGAGCAAGGGACCGCTCGCCTGCGAGCGTTGTCACAAGAGCCTGGCGGAACCGATTAGTTTCCGCGGCGGAAGCGGGTCAGCGCGATCAGGTCGTGCCAGGCCCGCTTGCCTTGCGGGGCGTTGGTCTCGGCGACCTTGGTCTGCTTCCCGGTGAGGAGACCCCGCAGGGCGTCGCGGTCGCGGCGGGCTTGGCCGGCGGTCGCCTGCTGCGTGCCGCCGGTCTGGGCGGCCCGCCCGACGCCCGTGCCCGGCTGGAAGGTGACGGAGGGGTTGCCGGAGCCGACGTTGACCGGGGAGCCGGGCTGGCTCGTCGAGCCGGGGGCCGGGGCACCGAAGAGGATCGAGCCCGGGGGCGTCGGGGTCGGCGTCGGGGAGATCGGCGATCCCGGGATGCCGGGGAAGCCGGGGATGATGACCTGGCTGGACGGCTGGAACTCGTAGGCCCCGACGTCCGCCGGCCCGAGGTTGACGAAGCCGCGGTTCGGCACATCGACCCGGGCCCGGCCGAGGAAGTCGACCGAGGGGGCCGCCTGCCCGAGGGCCGCGTCGATGGCGGCCGAGGAGGGGGTCAGGCCGAAGTTGCCGTCGAGCAGGGTGATCGTCGGGCCGTCGAACCCGGGCCTCGGGTCTCGGGCCGCGGCGAAGGCCGGCTCGCCGATGAAGTTGAACGCGGCGGCCGGGTTCGGGGTGGTGCTGAGGGCACCGACCGGGAAGCCGAGCAGCGGGTTGTTCGGGTTCGATCCGAACATGTTGCCGCGGACCTGGGCGACCGGCGGGTAGACGGCCAGGTGGCTGTCGGTGGCACCCGGGGTCCGGGCGTTGTTCTGCCAGAAGATGTTGTTGACCACGTCGGCCAGCAGGATCGAGCCGGTGTTCAGGGCCGCGTCGTAGACGACCATGCCGCCGTTGTTCAGGGCGAAGGTGTTGTTCGCCACCCGGACCGGGGCGATCGGGTCGGTGTTGTCACCGTCCATGATGACCAGACCCGTGCGGTTGCCGGCGAAGACGTTGCTCTCGACCCGAGGGTTCGACCCGGAGGACCGAGGGGTGATGTCGATGCCGCGGCCGCCATTGATGATGATGTTCCGGTGGAAGAGGCCGCCGGAGTTGATCAGCAGCAGGCCGGTCGAGTCTTCCTGGAGCTGCCCGCTGCTGACGTTCGACAGCGGCGAGACGATCGCGAAGCCGCGAAGCTCGGTGTCGACATCGCCGCCGAGGCCGATCAGGTCGGTGCCGGAGACGGTGACCTCCGGGCCGTTCGGATTCATCGGGGCCCGGATGATGGTGGCCTGGGCCCGGCCGGGGACGACGTTGCCGTCGGTGCTCGACGGGTCGGCCGACACCAGGCGGACGAGCGACTTGAGCGTGACCGCCTCGTTGTAGGTGCCGGGCAGGACGGCCACGGTGTCGCCGACGGTGGCCTCGGCCAGGCCGGCGGCGATCGTCGGGAACGGGTTGTTGCGGGAGCCGGTCGGGTTGCCCGAGGTCGGCGAGCCGACGAAGAGCAGGCGTTCCTGGCCCGGGGTGAAGACGATGATGTCGAGGTTGAAGCCGCCGCCCTCGATCGGGTTGCCGGCCCGGTCGGTGACCGAGGGGTTGATGGTGACCCGGTAGATGTCGTTGGCATCGGCCCCGGTCACGTCGAAGCTGACCCGGACCGGGCCGCTCGGGGACGTGGCGAGGTACTCGACGTTGAGCGACGAGAGGACGACGCTGGCGGTGCGGTCGTCTCCGGTGCCGAAGATGCCGTCCTGCCCGGCGCCGGCGACCTGGATGGAGCCGGGGGCCGTGAGGCTGGAGAGCAGGAGGTTCTCGTCGGCCGTGAAGGAGACGCGGAAGCCGCCGCTGTCGACCTGTGAGCCGTCTTCGGGCGTCGTCGAGGTGATCCGCGGGGATCGGGTGTCGACGACGAACCGGATGATGGCGTTCGGGTCGTCCGGGTCGGACTCGTTGCCGGAGACGTCGGTCACCCGGACGCGGGCCCGGCTGTAGCCGGTGTCGTCGGAGGTGCCGAAGATGCCGTCGGGGCCGACGTTGAACGGGCTGTCGGGCAGGGCCTGGCCGGCCGTGATGACGAAGTTGCCGTTGGCGTCGGTGATGGCCTGTCCGACCCCGAGCAGGTCGAAGACGCCGTCGCCGTTGCTGTCGACGTCGAGCACCACCGTCTGGTTGATCAGCGGGTTGACCGGCGGGAACAGGTCGGTGACGCTGCCGACGAAGGTCGGCATGTCGACGTTGGTGATGCCGACCGGGAAGGTCGGGTCGTTCGTCGGGTCGAGGCGGAAGGAGCCGGGGATGACCTCCGGAGCCCTCGTGTCGATCGTGAACGGCAGGATGAAGTTTCCGCCCGGGAAGCCGTCGCCCGAGGGCAGGGGGCCGGGCAGGCCGTCGGTGGCGATGTTCTCGCCGTCGAGGGCGTTGCCCTGGCGGTCTCGGATCACGTTGCCGCCGGTGCCGATGAGCGTGATCCGGTACAGGTCGTTCTGGAGCAAGAGGTTGGCCGAGGCCAGCTCGATGACCAGCCGGTTGGTGGCCGGGTCGAAGCTCACCAGGCCCGAGAGCGGGATGGTGCGGTCGGACGGGCTGTTGGCGTTGCCGAAGATGCCGTCGCCGCCGGAGGCCTGGAGGACGACCGTCTGGCTGTTGACCGTCTGCGGGTCCAGATCCTTGTTGATCTGGAAGCTGATCGACTGCGGCGACTGGTTGACGCCCGCGACGCCGCCGGGGGTGTAGATGCTGATGTTCTGCGGGCTGTTGGTCGACGGGTCGATGATCGCGGCGAAGACGCCGTCGCCGACCCCGTCGCCGTTGACGTCGGGGGCACCCTGGTTCGTGACGACCGGGGGATTGAAGATCCGGAACTCGCGGGCACCGATGTCGAAGTAGGGACGGCTGCCGAAGCCGAGGTTCGGCGTGTTCGGGTCGTCGATCCGGAGGAAGCCCTCCAGGTCGCGTTCGCCGCCGAGCGGCCGGAACGCGAAGGTCGCGGCGCTGGACGCCGGCCCGAGCACGCCGCCGGGGGTGCCTTGCAGGACCGGGATGAACTGGTCGACGAACCCCCGGCCGGGGGTGCCGGGCAAGGTGATGACGTCGAGCGTCGAGGAGGGGCTGCCCAGGCTGCCGAACGGGTTGCTTCGTCCGGTTGCGTTCCGAATCCCGCCGCTGGCATCGAGGACCTGGTTGGAAATCGGCCGGAGCATGTTGCCGATGGCCAGCGGGCCGATTTCGCTGATCGCGGCGTCGATCGCCACGGAGCCGGGCTGCAGGAAGAAGTTGCCGTTCTGCGGGTCGAGGAACAGCGGGTCGCCGAAGATCGGGTTATTGTTCCCCAGGAATCCGAAGCCGGAGATGGCGGGGTTATTGATCTCGACGTTCGACGTGTAGTTGTGGAAGACGTTGAACAGCAGCTCGCTGCCGCCGACCATGCCGTTGGTCCGGATGGCCGCGGCCCCGGCCTGGCTGCCGATCGTCCCCCCGTCGAAGATGTTGTTCATCCCGAAGAAGTAGACGTGCGACAGGCTGTTGGGCGGCGGCCCGCCCGCATAAACCGGGGCTTCGGCCCGGAAGGCAACACCATTGTTGTAGAAGGTGTTGTGCAGCATGACGATCGACGTGGGCGTCTGCGACGTCTCATTGTTGCCCGTCGTCGCGTTGACCCGGACGCCCACCGGCATGTCGGCGATGGTGTTATTGACCAAGAACAGGTTGGTCGGCTGCCCACGCTGGCCGCCGATGCGCTGGGTCGCGGGATTATCGGGGAGGTTGTTGATGAAGAGCTGATCGCCGACGCGGATGAGGCGGCGAGCGATCAGGTCGAAGCCCTGATCGGCGAGGATGCCGGCGTCCCTGAAACTGGAGAGATTCGAATTGGAGACGGTCCAGCCGTGCAGGGCGTTGTACTGGACTTCCGGATCGGTCCCGAGCCGCTGGAAGCTCGGGGAGTCGTCGATGTCGATGGCCTCGCTCGCGTCGACGTCGAGCACGTCGATCAGCCCGCCCCCCTGGAACTCGATCCGGTGCAAGAATCGGATGTCGGCGTTGTCGATGAGGCTGCCGTTTCGAGGGTCGAGGAGGTTGTAGTCGAAGAGGCTGCCGCCACCGATGCCGATCATCCCGCCGTCTCCGGCGACGGGCGTGTCGAGATCGAGGGTGCGGCCGCGGAAGTCGGCGAACCAGGTATCCGACTGATCGATCCCCCGGACGACCGGCCCGGCGGTGTTGTCGCGGAGCGAGGTGATGACCACCGGCACCCGCTGCTGGCCGGTCGACTCGTTCGAGCCGATGCCGATGATGCGGATCTGGCTGCCGTAGCCGGGGTCGATCAAGGGGCCGAGGCCGTCGTCCTCGACACCGTCGTCGTAGCCGACGTTGAAGCCGGCGCCGAAGAGGTTGATCGCGACGCCTCCGGTCTGGCTGCCCAGGGCCGGGTCGATCGCGTCGCCGGGGCCGGGGTTGCCGATCGGCGTGTCGTTGAACAGTTTGACGACCATCTCCTCGCCGGGCCGGGCGATCCGTTCGCCATTGGCGAGCAGGGAGTCGGGCAAGGCGCTCTGGATCGTCAGGGAGACGGCCGGTTCCAGCTCCTCCTCGAAGGCGGTCGGGTTCGGGAGCGGCTTGCCGCCCGCCCCGTTGCTCCAGCCGGCGAGGATGACCGTGCCGCGGAGGACGTGGACGATGTCCGTGTCATCCCAGACCGCGTCCACGTTCTGGTTCGGGCTCCAGGAGTTCGCGGGGACGCTCTCGGCGTAGAAGTCGCCCTGGAAGTTCACCGGGGGGATGACGAAGCCGCCGGTGCTGACGCCGAGGCCGTTGATGGAGTTCCGCTGCATCACGTTGCCGCGGAAGAACGGGTTGCCCGAGAGCAGCGGGCGGGTCGGGTCGGCCGCGAGCAACTGGTTCGGCGAGACGAGGATTGGGGTGTCGAAGTTGTCGTAGAAGTCGTTGTTCGTGACCGAGACGAAGGCCCCCGCGCCGCCCCCGGAGAGGTTGAGCACCTGGCGGTTGCCCAGGCCGCCGCCGGGGACGATGATCCGGCCGCCGCCGTAGCGGAACTCGGCCTCGTCGATGACCGCCCGGGCGCCCGGGGTGACCGAGATGCTCCCCCAGCGGAGCGCCGAGGTGATGTTGCCGGGCGACGGCTGCGGGTTGTTCGAGTTGCCGTCGGTGGCGTTGGCCGGGACGATCGTGCGACGGACGCCGGTCGTCGGGTCGAAGAAGAAGGTCTCGGCCGCGTCGTCGAAGAGCGTGGTGAACAGCGGCTTGGCGTCGCCCTGGTCGCTCGGCCGGAAGCCGGGGCTGTTCGGGCCGAAGTTCGGGTTGGCGTCGTACTGGGAGATGTACGTCCGGTCGCCGATGTTGAGGCTGGCGTTGCCGCTGGCCACCGCGATCGAGGAGCCGGGGCTGGCCTTGACCATCATGCCCGGCTGGACGTAGAGCCGGCTGCCGATGCCGCCCTGGACGCCGCCGGTCAGGGTGTTGAGCCGCTGGCCGATGATGACCTGGGAGTTGAGGACGTACGGGATCGGGTCGTCGATGACAAAGTTCCGGACGCCGCCCAGCGACGACGGGTTGTTCGGGAAGAACTGCGCGTCGGTCTCCTGGGCCTGGAGCGTCCCCACCGCGGGCCGGAGCAGGATGCCGTTGATCGAGTTCTCGACGAAGTCGACGCGGCGGATCAGGGGGCCTCGGGCGATCGCGTCTTCACGGAGCGAGTCGAGGTCGGCCGAGATGGCGGCCTGGGAGCCGCCGGTGCCCCGGCTCTCGGAGACGACCGTGTTGGTGATCGTCGGCCGGCTGTTGAAGAGGGTGATCGTGTCGTACCGCGTGCCGATCGTCTGCGGGACGGCACCGCCGCCGAACCGGATGTTCGCGTGATTGATCAGCGACATCACGTCGGAGGCGCCCGAGAGGCCGAGCTTGCCGTCGACCGGGAACTGGCCGGCCAGCGCGGCGCGGCCGTTCGAGACGTCGTCGTAGTTGCGGAAGACGATGCCGCCCCAGTCGCCGCCCCGGGCGGTCGTGTTGGCGCGGTCTCGGTTGGTGTCGCCGCCGACCGAGTCGTCGAGGTACGAGGTGATCACGACCGTCTCGCCCGGGTTCGAGCCGCCGCGGATTTGCAGCGCCGAGCCCTGGTTCTGGACGAACAGCGAGGCGTTGAACATCTTCAGGGCCGAGCCGGGATTGAAGACCAGGGTGGTCATCTCCGGCACGGAGCCGCTGGCGTTGCCTTCCGGGATGGTCGGGTCGATCCCGGCCGGCGGGGCGATGACGAAGGTCTCCTGGACCGTGTCGAAGTCGCCGGTGCCGGGGCGAGGGATGCCGGGCAGGGCCACGATGACGACCGGGCCGGCCGAGCTGTTCTGCTCGGCCTCGAAGAAGGCGGAGCGGTCGAACCGGCCGTTGCCGTTGCGGTCGAGCAGGGGGTTGAAGCCGGTCCCGAAGTTCGCGGCCGAGTTCAGGTCGCCGCCGTTGAGGGAGTTCGACCGGGCCTCGGGCAGGAGCGTGGCGAACGGGCGCTGCACGCTGCCGTCCGGGTCGTCGGACGAGAGGAACGGGTCGTCCTGGTAGTCGGGGCGGGTGTAGATCACATTGCCCCGGACGCGGCCGCTGGAGTCGACCCGCTGTCCGGGTACGACCACGAAGCCGGTGACGAAGGTGCCGCCCTCGACGCCGTCGCCGGTCAGGCCCTCGCGATAGGTGCCATCGGGCATGAAGACTTCGTAGTCGGTGCCAGTCGGCTTCTGGTTGCCGAGGAATTCGAGGTCGGCGTGGTTGCCGAAGACGTCCCGGATGATCTCGGTGCCGGTGTTCGGCAGGACCACGCGGTAGTAGTCGGCGGGGAGCTGGCCGGCCGGCATCCGGACGACCAGGCGGTTGCGGAAGCCGGGCTGGCCGAAGGTGGCGCCGGGGACCGAGTTGGCCAGCTCGACCGTGAGGCCGGAGACGGTGGTGAAGCCGGTGGTGCCGTTGAGGCCGAAGTCGCCGTCGGGATCGCCGCCGGCGGTGTTGGCGGACCGGATCAGCTGCACCGCGTTGGTGTAGTCACGATCCTCCAGGGTGTTGGAGAAATCGATGTGGAACATGGTGGGAGGGGCCTGGGCCCGGGGCGTGAAGCCCGGGACCTGCACCTCGTAGAAGGCCCGGGGCCCGCTCGGGACCATCTGGCCCGGGTTGGTGAGCGAGGGGCTGAAGGCGGTGAAGTTGCTGACGAACGCGGATTCGGGCTGCAGCTCGAAGAAGGTGAAGAAGCTCTGATTGCCGGCCTGGCCGGTGTTGTTGTCGAGCGGATTGCCGGCGGCGTCTCGGATGCCGGAGAAGCCGGAGCCCTGGGTCCGGGCGACGAGCACGTAGCGGCCTTCCGGCAACCCGTCGGAGAAGTTCAGCTCCACCTGGGCCGTGTAGGGATCGGTCGAGACGCCGCGGCTGGTGGTCGAGGTGAACGTCGCGCTCTGGATGAACCGCGACAGGTCGATGTCGTCGGCCGTGCCCAGGGTCCGGTCGGGCCCGAGGTTGTAGAGCGAGTAGTTCCCCAGGTTCTCGGCGGTCCGGGGGTCGAGGGCCGGGATGTCGAGCTGGGCCGGGACCGCGAGCGGGTCGTTCGGGTCGGTCGGCCGGATCGGATCCGAGAAGTTGAGGGTGATGTTGCGGAGGTTCGAGATCCGGGAGTCCATCGGGATGGAGCTGGCCGTGACCAGCGGGCCGGTGTCATCGACCCGGAAGGAGAGGTCGGCGCGGCTGGCCTCGCCGTCCTCCGACGAATTGTCCGACTCGCCCACCACGACGATCCGGACCTGGTGGAAGCCCTGCCGCAGGTTTTCCGGGGCCTGGAAGGTGAAGAAGCCGGAGGCGTCGGTGGTGACGATGAGGTCGGGGGAGCCGACGAAGCCCTGGCCGTCGGTGCCGACGTCGAGGTCGAGGCCGCCGGCCCGATCCTGCACGAACTGGACGGCGACCTGGAGCCCGGCGTTGGTCGCCGGGAACGGGGCCGCGACGAATCCGGAGAAGGTCGGCCGGGCCTGGTTGGTGTTGCGATCGCCGGGCAGGCCGGTGTCGGACTGTGCGGTGAGGCCGAGCTGGACGATCTGGGGGGCCATCACCATCCGGCCGCCGAGATTCTGGACGAAGGTGCCGCCCTGGACGCCGTCGCCCGAGGGGAACTGGCCGTTGAAGTTGCCGTCCAGCCGGAGGCCGGTCGCGTCTCGGACCGCGTCGCTGACGACGAAGGCGTAGATGTCGGACGGCATGGCCGTCTGCGGCAGGCCGCGCAGGTCGTAGATGGCCCGGTTGTTGGGGGCGTCGTAGAAGAAGAGCGCCCGGGGATCGTCGGTGACGACCCGGTTCTCGGGACGGCCGAACTCGCCGACCCCGCCGGTCCGGACGAGCTGGACGGTCCCCCGATTGATGGTCGAGGCCCGCATGGCCTCGCTGAACTGGACGACGAGGATGCGGCCCTGGAGGATCGTGTTGGTGACGCGAGGGGCCGTGACGTCGCTGATGGAGAAGGCGCGGTCGAGGCCGACCAGCTCGCTGCCGTCCTGCGCCTGGATGGCGTTGTCGGCGAGGCGGAAGACGTACGTTCCGTTGACCTGGACCTCGGGCGAGGCGGTGTTGATGGTGATCGGGAATCGGACCCGGATCGGGTCGACCACCACCGGGGTCCCGACGGAGATGGTGACCCCGTTCGGCGTGGTGGGGAAGGTCAGGTCGGACGCCTGGACGGTCGACGGGTCGATGGCCTTCGAGAATTCGACCTCGATGAACGAGGGGGCCGAGGCCAGCACCGCCACGTTGGCCGGGGTCGAGGCGACGACGCGGAGCTGATCGATGGCCGTCATGGCCCGGACGGCGTCGACCATGCCGAAGCCGCCGCGGTTGTCCCAGGCCCGGGCCGGGGTGCCGTTGACCGGGGTGGCCGTGGTGGTCAGGGCCTGCCGGATGTCGTCCGGCCGGGACGTCGGGTTCAGTTGCTTCATCAGGGCCGCGAGGCCGGTGACGTTCGGGGCGGCGGCCGAGGTCCCGAAGAAGTTCGGGTTGGTGTCGGGGTCCTGCGGGATGTCGCTGCCGAAGAAGCTGGTGTTCGTCCCCTGCGGGCCGGCGACGTCGGGCTTCAGGAGCAACTGCGACTGGGGGAGCCGGTTGCTGGCGGCATCGAAGAAGTAGAGGACCGGGCCGAGCGAGGTGAAGTCGGCCGTCGGGGTCGGCGACTGCGTGGAGAAGGGGGGGGCGTCGAAGAAGTTGACCGCGCCGACGCCGATCGCGTCGGAGTGGGCCGGGTGGCCGAAGGTCGTCGGATAGGTGGTGGTGCCGGCGTTCCCGTATTGCTGGTCGACCGTCAGGCTGTCGAAGAAGGTCTGGAACCGGACGCGGGAGGGGTCGGGGCCGCCGGTGACCCGGATGGCCAGCTGATAGGTCCCGGCCGCGGGGATGACCTCGAATTCCTGCGGGGTCGCGCTGCCGATGTTGTTGTTGACGCCGGACGAGACGACGTTGCCATTGGCGTCGAGGAGGAAGAAGTCCAGGTTCGTCGCGGCATTGCCGGTGAACCAGGGGTCATCCCACCACATGACGACCCGGGAATTCGCCTGATTCGTGGTGACCTGCAGGGTGGTGGCGACGCCCGGACCGGGGTCGAAGTCGAGGAACCGGCCGGCACCGACGCCGTTGACGGTGGCGTTGACCCCTCGGAAGTTGGTCTCGATGCCCTGGTCGCCGTCGTTGCCGGCGGCGCTGAAGTAGGTGACGCCCTCGTTGGTGACGTCGGTGATCGCCTGGGCGATCAGGCCGGGCTGGAAGACCGGCTCGCCGACGAGTCCGACGTCGTCGACGATCAGGTCGGAGCCGGCTTCCCGGGCGAGCCGGCGGACGCCATCGGCGAAGGTGACGGGGCCGCCGACGAATCCGGAGTGGAAGGCGAAGTCGCTCCCCGGGGCGATGTCGTAGATCAACTCCAGCATCGCCCGGCCTTCGTCGGAGTTGTTCCCTCCGACCGGCTCGTCGAGCAGGACGTTGATCCGGGGTCGGGGCGGCAGGTCGCCCGTGTTGATCGAGTCGTCCAGGCCCCCCTGGAAGCGGTCGACGCTGTCAGAGATGACGCCGATGGTCACGCCGCTGCCGTCGACGTTGAACTGGCCGCGGGCGACGTCGGCCCGCATGACCTCGTTGGCCTGGTTCGAGGCGGAGCCCTGCGACCGGACGGCCGGGGTGAAGATCGGGTTGATGGTCCGGACGCCGGCCATCTGGGCGACCGTGCCGAGCTGATTGAGCGGCAAGAACCCTTCGACGATCTGGTTGCGCGAGTCGGTCGCGAGGATCTGCATGCCCAGATCGGTCAACGTCTTCGAGAGCCGATCGAAACCGAGCGATCGGTCGCTGTAGATGTCGACCCCGACCAGGCCGTTGCGGAAGGTGATGAACTGCGACTTGGCGGCGATCGTCTGCTGCAGGGCGTTGCCGCCCACGCGGCTGGCCTCGAAGAGCTCCGAGAGGTGCTTGCCCCCGGTGTCGAAGACCGGCCCGCTCAGGGCCGCGGCGGTGACCTGCTGGGGAGTGGTGAACCCTGATGAGAGAAGCGTCCGCTCTTCCAAACGCTCGGGGCTCATGTCGCGTCGAGCGAGCCCGCTGAGGGAGCGAGGACGATTCCGGCCCGGCTTGCGCTTGTCACCCTTGAAGCTGCCCATCGAACGACTCCTGGAATTGGTCCCGCCCCCCCACTCGTCCGCCGGACAATCGCGTGGCGTGCCGACGATGCCCCGCGACGAACGGGGAGTTTCTCCCGGGGGATGCTCGGAGATAAGGTGCGATCAGATCCCAAAGTGTTCCAACGTCCCGGCCGAACCCGGCCGGGGTCCCGACGCGATGGAATGCCGCCCCGCGCGCCGACCTCCCCCAATGTCATCGGCCGCCGGATCCCCCAAGCTTCGGGGGCCTTCGGTCGGGTCGGGACAGTTGGTTCGATCGAAACGCTCGGACGTAGATGGCATGAATGCACTCACCCAATCATGGCGCCGTGCCCCGGGGCGAGTCAAGTCCCTGTCCGTGGGATTTTTTCGAAGTGAGATCAAGGGGTGTGTTTGTCGCAACAATCCCGAGCGGCTGGACGTTCCGTTGGGCCGTGGCTCGATTAGGAGTGTGGGGCCTGGGGCGGCCGAGTCAAACGCCCGGGACGCGGATCGGGCCCGGCGGCTGAGGATCGGACGGGATGATCGGGATGTTCCAGGATTGCCCGGGATTCCCCCGCGGCGGGACGCCGGGGACGGGGCGATTGCGACCGCCGGTGGGTCAGGATTCACGCGCCGCCGCGGCCACGCCGAGCCGCAGCAGGTCGGCCTCGAGGGTCGGGGTGTCGCGGTAGCAGAGGCCGTGCAGCCCGGCCCGGCGTGCCCCCTCGACGTTCTCGGGCAGGTCGTCGATGAAGATGCAGTGCGCCGGGTCGGCGCCGGCGGCCTCGACGCAGGCACGGTAGAAGCCCATCGACGGTTTCAGGTGGCCGATCTCATACGAGAGGATCAGGCGATCGAACGCGGCGAGGGTGTCGGCGAACTGGCCCCGGAACCGCGAGGCGTGCAGGCCGTTGGTATTCGAGCCGAGGATCAGGGGATGCCCGGCGTCGCTGAGCCGCCGGATCAGGGGGACGAGCGACTCGTTCGGCCAGAAGATGTCGGACCAGGCGTCGCGGAATTCGTCGGGGGTCAGCGCGTCGAGTTCGAGCAAGGAACAGCACGAGGAGACGAACGCCTCCGCCGGCAATTGGCCGATTTCGAGCCGGGCGACGAGCTCGTTCAGCCCGCGTTCCCGGGCGTTTCGGAGCAGGGCCGGACCATCGAGACCCCGGGGGAGGGCGATGGCCTCGCAGGCCCGGACATAATCGAAGAAACCGACCACGTTGCCGAAGTCGAAAATGATGGCGGGGAGGTTCATCGCGGGGGTGGATTGCTGCTGAGGGAGGCGGTCGGACGGAGAGGACGACGCTCGCGGACGATCGATTGTAGCAATTCCGGGTCGCGGTCAACCGGTTGTCGGATCGGGATGAAGGGCGCTCGATCGGGAGGGGACGGGGCTGGGGGAAGATCGGATCGGAATGGGATGCGATGGGGCCTCGAAAACGAGTCGGACAGCTTGCCAGGGGGATGAGCGTCTGTCATCGTAGGGGCGGGGTCATCCGGGGGGCGTGCTCCGTCGATTCGAGTCGGGGCGTGCGACGAAAATCGAGGGAACGCAGTCGTGAGCATCGCGGAGAAGGCGCTTGAGCTGGTCGTCGATGGGACGGTCATCGGCCTCGGCACCGGGCAGGCCGCTTCGGAATTCGTGCGACGCCTGGGGCAGCACGTCAGGGAGGGGCTGGACGTGCGGGGGATCGCCACGTCCCGGGCGACCGAGGCCCTGGCCCGAGAGGTGGGGGTCCCGCTGCTCGGCCTCGGCGACGTGGAGGAGATCGACGCGACGTTCGACGGCGCCGACGCGGTCGACCCCCGGCTCGACCTGATCAAGGGGCTGGGCGGTGCCCTGCTCCGGGAGAAGATCGTGGCGGCGTCGTCCCGCACCCTGATCGTCCTGGTCGGCCAGGAGAAGCTGACCGACCGCCTCGGCCGGGGTTATTGCCGGCAACTCCCGGTGGAGGTCGTCCCGTTCGGCCTGCCGCTCGTGCAGCGGAAGCTGGCGCGGCTGGGGCTCCAGGCGGAGCTGCGGGCCCAGGAAGGTCAACCGATCCCGACCGACAACGGCAACTACACGATCGACGTCGACCTCTCGGACCTGGACGAGGACCCGGGCACGCTGAACGGTCGGATCAGAGCCATCCCGGGGGTCGTCGAGACGGGCTTCTTCCTGGGAATGGCCAGCCGGGTGCTGATCGGGAAGGATGACGGTTCCGTCGAGGTTCGGCACCGGCCCTGAGCGGCCGACCGGCGTTCGGAGGCCCGCGGTTCCGGTCGGGCCAAGCGGCAGGCGATCCTCTGCGGGAATCGCGAGGGCAAGAACGTCGCCGGATTGGCGGCGTCGATGGCTCGCGGGATCGGCCGAGGCCGGATAAGATATCCGGCGGCGACTTGCGACCCGATCACCGCCTGCCTTCGATTTCGCCCCGGAAGGCCTGCTCGCGAATCGAACCGGAGGCCAGGCGACTCGACCCGGATTGAGACGGTGATGGCCAATCGCTCCAATCACTATGAAGCGGCCTTCGAGGCGTATATCCGCGCCCGGAAGGTTCCGTGCGTCGCGGTCGACGAGGCGAAGCGGTCGTTGGCGCCGGAAGGTGGTTTGAAATCTCCGGATTTTCTGCTCTATCCCAGGCTCGGCCCGAACCTGGTGGTGGAAGTCAAAGGCAAACGCGGTAAGAATGCTTCGGGCCGACGCCGGTGGGAGAACTGGGTGACGACCGACGACCTGGACGGCCTGGTCCGCTGGCAAGATCTGTTCGGGCCGTCGTTCCAGTCGGTCCTTGCGTTCGTGTATGCCGAGCGTCCGCCGGCGTTCGGGCTCCCCCCGGGAGAGGGGGGATTCTCGTTCCGGGGGCGGATTTATCGGTTCTGGGCGGTCGGCCTCGACGACTACCTGATGCACCTGCGATCGCGAGGCCCGGCGTGGAAGGCGGTGGCCATGGCCCGGCTCGCCTTCCGGAAGCGCGTCCGACCGCTCGACGACTGGTTGCCGATGACCGCCGGGGACGCTCGGCCCGGATCGACCTCGACCTCGTCCCAGACCTCGAAGGAATCTTCTCGATGAGCCTGTTCACCCGAATTGCCCGAGGGCTGGTCCTGGCGATGGTCCTCGGCCTGGCTGCTCCCGCGGCCGCAATCGCGCAAGAGGCCGGTGTCCCCGTGGCCGGCGAGGAGAGCGAAGGCAAGCCGCTGTTCGGGTACCTGGCCGCCGGGGCGGGTTGCCTCGCGATCATGTTCGTCGTCAGCCTGTCGGCACGCCGTTGATCCCGACGGGTCGTCCTCGATTCGTTCGTGTAAGTCCGGGCCGCCGAGGGGAATCCGGCGGCCGACTCGTCTCGCCCTCCGCCTGACCCGCCGAAGAAGCCAATTATGCTCACTGCCTCGACCCCGCGCTACTCGATCGACGAGGTTGCCTCGATTTACCGGACGCCCTTGCTGGAGCTGGTCCTACGCGCCGCGGACGTGCACCGGCGGCACCAGGAGGTCGGGGAGGTCCAGGTCTGCCGCCTGCTCTCGATCAAGACCGGCGGCTGTCCGGAGGATTGCGGCTATTGCCCGCAGTCGGCCCACTACGAGGCGCCGGTGAAGGCGGAGCCGTTGATGGACGTGGACGCGGTGGTCGCCGCCGCCGAAGCGGCCAAGGCGGACGGCTCGACGCGGTTCTGCATGGGGGCCGCCTGGCGAGAGGTGAAGGACGGCCCCCGGTTCGAGCGCGTACTGGAGATGATCCGCCGGATCAAGGGGCTGGGCGGCCTGGAGGTTTGCGTCACCCTCGGGATGCTGAATGCCGACCAGGCGTTGCGACTCAAGGAAGCGGGGCTGGACGCGTATAATCACAATCTCGACACGTCCGAGGAATACTACGACCGGGTCATCACGACGCGGACCTACTCGGACCGGCTCCAGACGCTCCGGCACGTCCGGGAGGCGGGGGTCTCGGTCTGCTGCGGCGGGATCCTGGGCATGGGGGAGTCGGAGGACGATCGGATCAGCCTCCTGCACACCCTGGCGAATCTGCCGGAGCCCCCGGAATCGGTGCCGATCAACGCGTTGGTGCCGGTCGAGGGGACTCCCCTGGCCGGTCAGTCGAAGCTGGACGTGTGGTCGATGGTCCGGGCGATCGCGACGTCCCGGATCCTGATGCCGACGGCGCGGGTCCGGCTCTCGGCCGGTCGGATGTCGATGAGCCAGGCCGAGCAGGCGCTCTGCTTCCTGGCCGGGGCCAACTCGATTTTCGCGGGCGAGAAGCTGCTGACGACGCCGAATCCGGACGTGGATGCCGACCGCCTGATGTTCGATCAGCTCGGCCTGAAGCCGATGGAGGCCGATCCGCGCTGAGCCCCCTCCTCGGGGCCGGCGGGTCCGGTGTCTGAGTCATGGCAGAGTCGTCGAGGATGGGATCGCCCCGGGTCGTCGTCACGGGGATCGGCCTTCGATCGGGGCTCGGTCCCACCACCGAGTCCACCTGGCAGGGGCTCCGGTCGGGGCGGTCGGCCGCGGCGTTCCTGGATCTGGACGCCGGACCTGGGCGCGTCTGGGCCGGGTTCCCGATGCCCGCATCGGAGCGAGACGGCGAGGGGCCGGGGGTCGTCGAGGCCCGCGCCGCCCTGGAGGATGCCGGGCTCCTGGGCTCGGGGGCCTTCCCCTTCGATCGGACCCGGGCCGCGACGGTGGTCGGCCTGAGCAAGGGGGACGTGCCGAGCCTGATCCGCCGGCATCTGTCGGTGCGCCACGGGACGGCCGATTCGCCGGGTGACTGGAGCGAGGCCTGGCCCGACGCGGGGGCCCGGGCGATCGGCCGCGCGTTCGACCTGCAAGGGCCCCGGCTCTCGCCGATCGCCGCGTGTGCCACCGGAGTGGTCGCGGTCCTGCGCGCGGCGGAATTGATCCGGCAAGGGGTCTGCGACCTGGCATTGGCCGGCGCCGTCGATCGATCCCTCGAGCCGCTGGTGCTGGGGGCATTCGACCGGATGGGGGCGATGGCCAGGGTCGAAGGGGAGCCGAGGTTCGCGGTCCGCCCCTGGGATCGGTCGCGGAGCGGATTCCTGGTCGGGGAGGGGGGGGCCGTGCTCGTCCTCGAGCGTGAGGATCTGGCCCGGGATCGCGGGGCCTTGCCGTACGCGGAGATCGCGGGGGGGGCGCTCGGCTCCGACGCGGTCCACCTGACGAGTCTCGACCCAAACCCGGCTCGGCTGGCCAGGCTGATCGAGGAGTCGCTGCGGCGCTCGGCGGTGGAACCCGGGGAGATTGACCTCATCAATGTGCACGGGACGGCGACCCGCGTGAACGATCCGCTCGAATGCCGGGCGATTCGAGACGCCCTCGGGGCCGATGCCGATTCCGTCTCTTGCTCCGCCAACAAGGCGCAGATCGGCCACCTGCTCGGGGGGACAGGGGCCGCCGAACTGGCGATCACCTGCCTCTCGATCCGCGATCAGTTCGTGCCGCCGACGGTGAATCTGACCGATCCCGACCCGGCGTGTGACCTGGACGGGACTCCCGGGGTCGGCCGATCCCGGGAGATCCGGGCCGCCTTGAAGCTGTCTCTCGGCTTCGGTGGGCATCTCGCCGTGCTCGTGGTACGCCGACCGGGGGGGCCGAGGCGAGATCGCCCGGGACGGGTCCCGAGAGGAGGACGATCAGATGACTCTTGACCCGCTGGCCTGGATCGACGAGGTGGCCGAGGCCCGCTCGCGACCGAACCTGCAACGGTCGATCGTGACCCACGGGGCGGCCACTCCGGGATGGATCGAGCGGGACGGCAGGAGGCTGGTCGATTTCTGCTCCAATGATTATCTCGGGCTTGCCGGCGACCCTCGCGTGATCGCCGCGGGAGTGGACGCGGCGCGGCTATACGGCTGGGGCGCGGGGGCCTCTCCGCTGGTGAGCGGATGGAGGGGCGTCCATCAGGCCCTGGCGGAGGAGCTGGCCGCGTTCGAGGGGACCGAGGCGGTCGCCGTGTTCCCGAGCGGCTACGCCGCCAACCTGGGGACGATTGCCTCGCTGGTCGGCTCGGGAGACGCCGTGTATGGAGATCGGCTGAATCATTCCTGCCTGGTCCAGGGGGCCCGCCTTTCGGGGGCGAGCCTGCGGGTCTTCCCGCACCGCGATCACGGGCGGCTGGCAGACCTGCTCGAACGCGATCGAGGGCGATTCCGGAGGACATTGATCGCGACCGACGGCGTGTTCAGCATGGACGGGTACCTGGCGCCGATCCCGGAACTGGTCGCGATCGCCGAGCGATTCGGCGCGATGCTGCTGGTCGATGAGGCGCACGGCACGGGGGTCTTCGGCCCGGAGGGCCGGGGAGCGAGCGAGGCGCTCGGCGTGGCGGGGCGCGTCCCGATCCGGGTCGGGACGCTCTCGAAGGCGATCGGATCGGTCGGGGGGTTCGTGGCGGGGAGCCGGCGGCTGGTCGATCATCTGAACAATCACGCGCCGACGTTGGTGTACTCGACGGCGATGCCGCCCGCGGCGGCCGGGGCCGCTCGCGAGGCGTTGCGGATCATCCGGGAGGAGCCCTGGAGGCGGGAACGGGTCCAGGGCCTCGGTCGGCGATTGAGGGAGGGGTTGAGGGGGATCGGCTTGCCGGTGTTGGAGTCGGAGGGGCCGATCGTGCCGGTGATCCTCGGGGAGGTCGATCGCACGATGGATGCGGCGGCCCGGCTGCTCGCCTCGGGGATGCTGGTCGCCGCGATCCGGCCGCCGACGGTGCCCCGAGGGACGGCCCGGCTGCGCATCAGCCTGGCGGCGAGCCAC
This sequence comes from Tautonia sp. JC769, assembly GCF_040717455.1. Lineage (NCBI taxonomy): Bacteria > Pseudomonadati > Planctomycetota > Planctomycetia > Isosphaerales > Isosphaeraceae > Tautonia > Tautonia sp. JC769. The sequence continues at coordinate 159,094 of NZ_JBFEFH010000003.1, read as the reverse complement.
GATGAGCGGCAAGTGGATCGCCTGATCGAGGCCCTGAAGGCGGAATGCCCCGGGATTTGACTCGCGATCAACGAACACGCCCCCGCGAGTCGCTCGGAGGCGAAGCTCGCGGGGGCGGGGGACCTGTTCGCGATCGAGAGGGGACGGTGGTGACGCCCCGGGAGTTGCGTCAGTGGCCGACGCGATTGATCAGCGATTCGAGCTCGGCGGTATCCTCGCCCGAAAGCTGGGCGCGGGCCTCCCAGGCTCGGGTGAGGTACTGGTTGGCGCGGGCCGATCGCTCGGGATCGGTCGCGATGAGGCGGCCGAGGTGGAAATTGAGGACGGCAAGGTCGGGAGACTTCTTCAGGCCTTCGGTGTAGGACTGCTCGGCGTCCTTGTTGCGCCCGACGGCTTGCTGAATGGCGCCGAGGGTGTCGAAGAATTCGCCCGGCAGGGTGCGTTGCTCGACCCGGTTGAGGAGCCCTTCGATCAGGTCGAGGGCTTCCTGGTCCTTGCCCAGGTGGCGATGGAGGATCCAGGCCTTATTGTTGACCGCCTCGATCGATTTCGAGTCTCGGGAGAGGACCTTGTCGTACATCCCGACCGCCTCCTCGAACAGGCCGCGTGCCGAGCCGGCGTCTCGCTGCGACTCGGCGAACGAGAGGAGGATGTCGCCGTAGGTCAGGTGGACCAGCGGTTCGTCGATGAGCGAGACGGCCCGTTCCGCCCAGGGCTTGGCCAGGTCCGACCGGCCGCCGCGGTGGAAGCCGAGCGCCAGGGCGAGCGCCAGCGTCCCCGGTGCGTTATCCAGGCCGATCTCGTCGGCGATCCGGAGCGCCTCGGCGAGGTGGGCCTCGCCCGAGGCGGAACCATCGGCCGGGGGTTCGACCAGGTACCGGATCAGCCCCGAGAGGAGCTGCTCGTCGTTCGGGAACGATTCCCGGGCGGCGGTCAGGGTCGCGATCGAGTCCTCGACCCGGCCGCGGAGGTGGCTGATCCGGGCGACCTCGAGATACGCCTTGGTGAAGTTCGGATCCTTGGCGATGGCGTCTTCGAGGAGCGTGACCGCCTGGTCTCGCCAGCGATCGATCTGCTCGGCCGTGCCGGTCTGCGAGGCGAGGGCGGACGCCTTCAGGAGGACGGCATCGGGTCGCCCCGGGGCGCGGTCGAGGATCCGGGCGGCCTCGGTCAGCGTCTCATCGGCCCGACCGAGGTCGAGCAGGAGTTGCGCGAGGACCATGCGGATGTCGTCGCGGAGGGGGTTCTGCTCCAGTGCATCCCGATAGGCTTGGATCGCCCGCTCGTCGAACCCCTGATCGCGGTAGACCTGGGCCCGGAGCAGGGGGCCGATGGGAGACTCGGGGTTCAGCGCTTCGATCTCCCGGGCGACGGCCTCGGCCTTGGTGTAATCGGCCTGACGGATGGCCAGCTCGCACTCGGCCTGCGGGAAGCGGAGGTCGTCGGGGAACTGGGCCCGGAAGGTTTCCAGGAGCTTCAAGACCCGGGCGTTGAGTTCCTGCTCTTCCTGGCGTTGGTTCTGTCGGGCGGCCTGGCTCGCCTTGGTGCTGACGATCGTGATCATCCCGGCGGCCAGGCGGGCGTTCTTCGGTTGCCGCTCGATGAGCGTCCCGAGGAGCGACTCGGCCTCGTCGAGCCGACCCTCGTGGGTATAGAGGTCGACCAGGAGGCGCTGGATGCGGTCGTCGTCGGCGTCGTCGGCGGTGCGCGCCTCGACGAATTGGAGGGCGGCGTCGGTGCCGTCGGCGCGTCGGATGACCTCGTAGACCGATCGGAGCAGTTCGATCGACCGGGGATGGGCCTCGAGGCCCTGTTCGAGCGCCTTGCGGATGGTGGCGATGGCGTCGCCGGACGTCTCGGCCTCGCCGGCGAAGGCGGCGAGCATGAGGTAGACGGCCGGGGGCTGTTCCTCGTGCTCGATGGCGGCGTGGAGGAGATCGAGGGCCTCGGCGGTCTTGCCCTGCTCGCTGAGCAGGTAGGACTTGATGATCACGGCCCCGGCGTGGCCCGGCTTGTGGTCGAGGACCTGATCGACGAGCTGCTCGGCGTTCTTCGTCTCGCCGTTGCGGCGGAAGAAGTCGGCGGCCTGGACTCGCTCGTCGATGGTCGATTGCGGCTCCTTGAGCAGGGCGACCAGGTCGTTGCGGGCCTCCGGCCACTGCCCTTTCTCGGACCGGGCGGCGATGAGTTGCCAGCGGGCGGCCCGCTCCATCGACCCGGCGTTCTCGCCCTGGACGATGGATTCGAGGCGGGCGATCGCCTTGTCGAAGTCCTTGTTCTCCATCGCCATGGCGGCGAGTGACCATTCGGCCGCGGTGGCGAGCGAGAGCCCGTTGCCGAGCTCCTTCATGGTGCCGTCTCGGACGAGCTTCTCGAAGTCCTCGGCGGCTCGGGACGGGGCGGCGCCTCGGCTGTCGAGCTGGGCTTTCCAGAACAGCGCGACCTTGTTGCTCGGGTCCTTCTCGATGGCGGCCTGGAGGTGCTTGGAGGCGGCGCTGAAGTCGCGTTCGGCCAGGGCGATCTGCGCATCGAGCAGGTCGCCGGCCGAGGCTTCGGGCCAGCGATTGCGGATGAGCTCGACGGTCTTCGAGGCGGCGGCCAGGTCGTTCCTGGCCAGGTCGACCATGGCGAGCTGGACGAAGGGTGCGGTGACCCCGGTCCGCTCGCCGATCTCGGTCAGGACGGTCCGGGCCTCATCCGGGCGATCGAGGACCCCGGAGAGGATCCGGGCCCGTGTCTGGGCGACGGTCAGGTCGTCGGGGTGGTCGGCGAGGAAGGCGGCGAGGAGGGCGTCGGCCTCTTCGGCCTTGTCCTGCTTCAGGGCGATGGCGGCGTGGAGGACGGCAAGCTGGGAGTCGTCCGGGGAGACTTCTCGGGCGGCGTCGAGGGTCGCGAGGGCGTCGTCGATCCGATCCAATTCGACCAGGGTGGAGACGGCCAGGGCTTCGAGGGCAGGGGTGCTGCCGCCGTGCCGTCGGATGTCGTCGAGCTGGGCCAGGCCGGCCTCGGGACCGTCGAGGGCGATGGTCAGCTCGGCCAGACGGAGCGAGACGGCGGGGGGGACCTCGTCTCCGTCGACGATCGACCCGGCGTAGGCGGCCCGGGCGACTTCGAGATCCTTCGGGGACTTCCGGCTGCGGGCGATCTCCCCTTGGAGCAGCTGAAGCGTGCCGGCAAGCGCGGCCAGGCCCGGATCTCGGTTGCCGAGCTCGATGACGCGGTTGACGATCCGCTCGGACTCTTCGGGGTAGCCGGCTTCGAGCAGGCTCCAGGCGGCCCAGATCTGATACCGCGCTTCGAGCGGCCCCATACGCTGGGCTTCGAGCAGGTGCTGACGGCCGAGCGAGGTCTCGCCGGACATCAGCAGGGAGACGCCATAAAGCGCCTTGGCCAGTGCGACGTCGGGCAGCTTGAGCGTCGCCTCGCGAAGATGGTCACGAGCCTCGGTGAGCGGCCGGGAAGCCTCGGTCGCGCCCGACCCCGAGCGGGGGCCGGTCAGCCCGGAGCGTTCGAGGTCGATGACCCCCTGGAAGAGGTGCCCGAGTCCCTGGTATTCGGGACGGGTGCCGGCGATCAGGGCCTCGATGTGGGGCTGAGCCTTGTCGAAGCGGCCGGCGTCGCCGGAGTCGGAGAGGGCGGCCTTGATCGCCGTCTCTCGGAGACGCATGACCTCGTCCTGAAGCGAGGCGTCCTTGATCACTTCGGGGGTCAGGGCGTTCTGAATCACGTCGAGGCAGGCGACCCGGTGCCCCCGGAGGTTCAGGTGCTCCGCATAGGCCTGGTGGATCCAGACGCCGACGAATTCGTCCGACGTGAGCGCCGCCTGGAACCCGCGGTCGATGACCTCGGCCAGCGGCTCCCAGCGTGCCTCGGCGGTGCTGTTCTCGACGTTCAGGAGTTGTTCGCGGACCCGGCGGGCGAGGCGTTGCAGCTCGACGATCCGGGTCCCCTGGATGCCTTCCTGGGCCAGGATGCGCTCGTTCTGCGAGAGGATGCGCTCGAGGACGGCGTCCTGCCCCTCGACTCCGCTCGCGGATTCGAGTTGCAGGACGAGGAGGCGGAGGCGGCTGAGCTGGTCGATCTCGTCGGCCGAGGCGACCGGCTCCCGATCGAGGGCCGTGCCCAGGATGCGCTGGAGCTCGGCGGAATTCTTGGAATACTGGGCGATGCGGGCCTCGACCCAGGAGGTGCGATCGCGGTCGGCGGCGACTTCCTGCAGGGCTTTGACCAGGCGATCGGCTTCCTTGATATTGGTGGGGGATTCGTCGAGGGCTTCGATGGCCAGGACGTACAGGGCGTCGAGATCGTTGGGCGCCAGCGCGATGACCTGGCGAGCCCAGTGGATCTGCTCGGGGGTGTTGTCACCCTTGAGGCTCTCGGAGAGGAGGGCCAGGCGGGGCTGCAGGGCGGCCTTGTCGAACTTGGTGGCTTCGAGGAGATGCCGGAGCCGCAATCCCTGGTAGTGCGACCGCTTCGAGGCGTCGGCCTGGGCGATCCAGTCGCCGTAGAAGTCGGCGATCTCGGCATGGACCTCGGCGTTGCGGGATTCGATCTGATTCGCCTGGAGGTAGTAGATCTCCGCCTCTTCGAACTTGCCGGCCTCACGAGCCGAGCGGGCCTGGGTGAGGACATCCTCGACATTCGACTGGCCGGAGACGAGGACGAAGGCCGCGAGCCCTCCGAGGGCCACGGTCACAAAGAGCCCTGAGAGAACGATCAGGGGTTTCCAGCGGACGGACATCGGTTTCTCCTCCGTGCAAGATGCAGCGTCGCGAGGGATCGCGCGCTCGAATCCATTCACAACCCTTCCGCTCGGCAGAAGATCGGTTGGCAAAGGTGAATTGCGGTCGGGCTCGCGAATGCGGCGAGCACGCGGGGTTCCATCCTCAAGGGGTGACGTATCACTCTGTCACAAGGTGCCGTCCATGGCGCGGTTCGCTCGGAGGTGAGTGCCCTGGTGGGGAGCGGAAATTTGCCTCGTCGTGACGCTCATCCTGAAGGTCCGGCAAAGGCCATGGCACGGCAACTCTATAACAGATCGGCCGCAGGTCGTACCAGTGCGATCCCGAAATTTTTCCCGAAGTGACCGGGCGGCGTAGCCCGATCCGTACGATCATTCGGAAACCCCGGCCCGATGCCGACAGCCGCGCGTGAAAATCCCCGACGCTCTGGGATGAACGCCGGGGGCGGGGGCAATCGGCCGCGGTCCGGTCGGAGGCCTCAGGCGGGGGATGAACCGGGGTGGGTCCAGGGCTGGCGGTAGGGGCGCGCGAGCCGCTCGTTCGCCTCGTCGTCGCCGACGACCTGGCCGCGGTCGGCATCCCAGGTCAGTGTCCGGCCCAGATCCATCGCCAGGTTCGCGAGGATGCAGGAGGCCGAGGAGATGTGCCCTTGCTCGATGTCGGCCACGGGCTTGCCCCTCGACTCGATGGCCGCGAGGAAGTCGAGCATGTGGCGACGGACGGCCGGGGCGACGTGCTGCTCCAGGTCCTTCTCGGTCCGGTCTTCGGGGTACTCGTCCAGCTCGTAGAGGACGTCGCCGTGGATCGGCTGGCCGTCGCCGAGGGGGATGAAGTCGTAGCGGTGGACGCTGAGCTTGAGCGTCCCCTTGTCGCCGTAGATGGTGGCACCCCAGGGATAGTCGGGGTCGACCGGGTGGCCCCAGGAGCGGTGCTGCCAGACGACCGGGAACTGGTCGAAGTCGAAGGTCGCGGTCTGGGTGTCGGGGATGTTGGCCCGGCTGCCGGGGTCGATGTAGATGCCGCCGGTCGAGGCGATCCGCCTCGGCCAACCGAGGTCGAGCATCCATCGGACGGCGTCGAGCATGTGGATGCACATGTCGCCCATGATGCCGTTGCCGTACTCGGTGAAGGCTCGCCAGCCGCGGGGGTGGACGATCGGGTTGAACGGTCGCATGGGGGCGGGGCCGGTCCACATGTCCCAATCGAGGTGGTCGGGGGGGGCGGTGTCGGCGGCCCGGCTCCGATTGCGCATGTGATAATAGCAGTAGACCTCGGCATGACCGATGGTTCCGAGTAAACCCTCTCGAACAATGCGATCGCGGGCCTCGATCAGGTGGGGGGTGCTCCGGCGCTGGGTGCCGACCTGGACGACCCGGCCGTGTTTCCGGGCGGCGTCGAGCATGGCCTTGCCCTCCGCCACGTCGACGCTGATCGGCTTCTGGACGTAGACGTCGGCCCCGCGCTCGACGGCGGCGATCATGGGCAGGGCGTGCCAGTGGTCGGGGGTGGCGATCAGGACGATGTCGAGTTCGTTCTCGTCGAGCATCGTGCGGTAATCGCCGTAGGTGCGGGGGCGCCTGCCGGATTGCTGGCGATCGGCCGTCATCTCGGCGGCCTCGGCGAGCATCTTCGCGTCGACGTCGCAGAGGGCGACGACCTCGACCGGGGCCACCTGGAGCAGCCGAAAGAGGTCGACCTTGCCGTACCAGCCGGTGCCGATGAGGCCGACTCGCTTGCCTTGCATGGCGGCGGCGGCGTTCGCCGACCCAGCCCCGGCCGAGAGGGCGAGCCCGGCCGCTGTTGCCTGGAAGAACCGTCGACGTTTCATGACCTGCCTCGGGCGTTCTTGCGTTACGCTGGGATCGGGGTCGGGGAAGGTGTCCCTGACTCTAGCGGCCCTTCGGGGCGATTGCGACAGGGTGCCTGACGGCCGGGGCTGGCCCGCGGGGCGGCTGCCGGGCCGAGAACCCGAATTCTCCCATTCGGACCCCTCACGGATTGCGGGACTTTGTTACACTGGTCCGTTTTGATGGTCGAACTGCCTTCAGACGAGTGAGTCGGGTTCGACCCCTGCAACTTCAAGAGGAAATGTCTGGGATGTCCACTCCGATCTCCAACGACGCGGGCCCTGGGTTCGACGCGCTTGGCCTCGACGCCCGCCTCGCGGAGACGCTCGCCGAACTTGGCTATGAGGAACCTACGCCGATCCAGCGGGAGACGATCCCGCCGCTGATCGAAGGGCGGAACCTGGTCGGCCAGGCCGCGACCGGGACCGGGAAGACGGCGGCCTTCGCGTTGCCCTTGCTGCAACGCTTGAGCGTGGCGGGCCCCGATCGGGGGAAGCCGTCGTGCCTGATCCTCGTCCCGACCCGAGAGCTGGCGATGCAGGTGGCGCAGGCCGTGCATCGCTACGGGAAGAAGCTCGGGATCGAGGTGCTGCCGATCTACGGGGGCCAGGCGTACGGGCCCCAGCTCCGGGCCCTGCAGCGCGGGGTCGATGTGGTCGTCGCGACCCCCGGCCGGGCCCTCGACCATATCAAGCGGGGGACGATGCCCCTGCAAGGGGTGGTGACCGTCGTCCTCGACGAGGCCGACGAGATGCTCGACATGGGCTTCGCCGATGACATCGAGGCCATCCTGGGGGCGACCCCGGAGGCTCGGCAGACGGTCCTCTTCTCGGCGACCATGCCCCCTCGGATCGCCGCGATCGCGCGGAGGCACCTCAAGGACCCGGTCCAGATCACCATCGCCAAGGAGAAGCTCCCGGCCGGGGCGATCCCGAAGGTCAGGCAGCTGGCGTACCTCGTGCCCAGGGCGTACAAGATCGCGGCGCTGGGGCGGGTGCTCGACCTCGAGAATCCGACCTCGGCGATCGTGTTCTGCCGGAGGCGCGACGAGGTGGATCAGCTCGCGGAGATGCTCAACGCCCGGGGCTATCGGGCCGAGCCGCTGCACGGGGGGATGTCGCAGGAGCAGCGTGATCGGGTGATGAAGAAGTTCCGGTCGGGGAACGCGGATCTGCTCATCGCCACGGATGTGGCGGCCCGGGGGCTCGATATCGAGCAGCTCTCTCACGTGGTGAACTACGACCCCCCGACCGAGGCGGAATCGTACGTCCATCGGATCGGCCGGGTGGGCCGAGCCGGTCGAGAGGGGGTGGCCATCACGCTGGCCGAGCCGAGGGAGCACCGGCTGCTCCAGAATTTCGAGCGGGCCACGAAGCGGAAGATCGAGCTGGCCCAGGTGCCGACCGTCGCGGACGTTCGCTCGAAGCGGCTCGACCTGACCGTGGCCGCCGTCCGAGAGACGTTGATCGAGGGAGAGCTGGACCGCTTCCGCGTGGTCCTGGAATCGTTGACCGGCGAGTTCGACGTGCTGACCGTGACCCTTGCCGCGTTGAAGCTCGCGCACAATGCGCTCGGGAACGACGAGGAGGACGACCAGGAAATCCCGGTGGTCGCCCCGCGATCGGAGCGATCGAGCCGGGATCGTCGCCCCCCCCGGGAGCCGAGGAGGCCCGCCAGGGAGGGGCAGCAAGGCCCCCGGAAGTCTCGCCGGTCGGAGTCCTCGAACGCGGGCTTCGGCTCGGGGGTGGCCCGGCTCTACATCGGGGCGGGTCGGGAGTCGGGCGTTCGGCCCGGGGACCTGGTCGGGGCGATTGCCAACGAGGCCGGGATCAGCGGCCGGATGATCGGCGCGATCGAGATCGCCGACCGCTTCTCGTTCGTCGAGGTCCCTGAAGACGTCGCCGGCGAGGTGGTCGCGGCGCTCCGCACCAGCACGATCAAGGGCAGGCGGGTCACGGTCCGCCGGGCCGATTGATCGGAGCCCCCTCGCGACCGGTCGCCGGCGGCTCCTCAGGGTCGTGAGCACCCGGCGAATTCCGGGCTCCGCGACCGTCCGGGGCCGTCCTTGATGGTGCAGATGGTCGAACCGGAAGGGGGAGCGGGGCGAGGTGCTCGCGGTCGGCTTGACGTAAGTGTAATTCTGTTGTTAGAATGAGGAGACTCACGTCGATTGGCCTGCCTTCGGACTGCATTCCTCGCTTCCGATTCCTTTCCACCCGATCCCTCGATGCGGGAGGTCCCTTCTGTGCGAAGTCACGTTCCCTGGTTGTTTGCGTGCGGACTCGCCCTTGGGTACCCGTTTGGAAGTGCTGGGGCAGCAGTTCAGGACGATGGGTTACCGACGATCCCCGAATTTTCGCTCTCGCAGACCTTGCCCACGGTCGAGGTCCCGCGAGCGGCCCGGGTGAATGAGACGATCATCGATGCCACGCCCTTGCCCCGGGACAAGGCCCCTCAGGTCGACTATCGGGACCAGGTCGCCAATTTCTCGATCGGCGAACAGGTCACGGGCCAGGAGAGCGGGGCAAGCGGGACGATTCTGGCCGACGACGACCAGGGGCTGCGAGGGACGCTGACCCTCGGCGAGGTGACGGGGGAATTCCAGGCGGGGGAAGCTCTGTCTGGATCGAACACCGGCTCGGCCACCGCCGACACGGGGCTGCGCGAGGGGATCTGGGTCCTCGACTTCAGCTTCAAGCCGCTCCGGACGCGGACGATCGACGTTCCCGGGATGGGGCGTCGGACGGTCCTCTACCTCTACTACCGCGTGATCAACCAGAGCGGGAAGCCTCGGATGTTCGTCCCCCAGTTCTTCCTGGAGACGGACGAAGGGAAGCGATTCCCGGATGTGGTGCTCCCGCAGGCGGTCGAGGTGGTCAAGGCCCGCGAGCACACGCGTCCGCCGATCGTGGGCGCCCCGCTGCTGGGGGCGGTTTCGGTCACCGGAATGATTCCCCCGAGCACGAAGGAAGAAGTGGATGACGCGGTCCACGGGGTGGCCTTCTGGATCCTGAACGACGAGATCGCCCGATCCGATGCGCTTTCCGTCTTCATCCGAGGGCTCTCGGACGGCCTCCAGTACGGCGACGATTCGGATGGGGAGGACTCGGGCGTGCGGTACAAGACGCTCCGCCTCGACTTCTCGACCCCCGGGGATGAGTTCGACGTCCGCGAACGCGAGTTCCGGCTGATCGCCCCCGGGTTTACCTGGATCTACGACTGATCGTTGTCCGGACCCGAACACGACGCGTCGAGTTTGTGAAGGCCCGACTTCCGCGATCGAGCGGAGGCGGGCCTTCGGGCATTTGCAAGATCGTTCAGGACTGGTAGGGGGCGGGGTCGCTCAGGCCGAGTCGGGCGAAGGCGTCGCGCCGGAGGCGGCAGGAGTCGCATCGGCCGCAGGCGACCCCGCGCTCGTCCGGATCGTAGCAACTGTGAGTCAGGCCGTAATCGACGCCGAGATCGAGCCCCCGCCGGATGATCTGCTCCTTGGTCATGGTGATCAGCGGGGCGTGGATGCGGAAGCGTCCCTCGTGCTCGACTCCCGCCCTGGTCGCGACTCGAGCGAGCGATTCGAAGGCGGTCAGGAATTCCGGGCGGCAGTCGGGGTACCCGGAATAGTCGACACAATTGACGCCGATGAAGATGTCGAAGGCCGCGATCGCCTCGGCCCAGGCGAGTGCGAGCGACAGGAAGACGGTGTTCCTGGCCGGGACGTAGGTGATGGGGATCCCTTCGGCGATCTCGGCCTCGTTCCGGTCTTTCGGGACCTCGATCCGGTCGGTCAGCGCGCTGCCGCCGAAGGGGCGGAGGTCGAGGGGGAGTTCGATGTGATTGGCGACCCGGAAGGCGCGGGCGACACGCCTCGCCGCCTCGATCTCGACGTGATGACGCTGCCCGTAGTGCACCGTGAGGGCATAGGGCGTGAATCCCCGATCGAGGCATTCCGCCAGCACGGTCGAGGAGTCGAGACCGCCGCTGAGGAGGACGATCGCACGGGATGGGTCATGACTCATGGACGGGGCCTCCGGCTCCGGTGGGGTGGTTCGATCGGGGAGGGGAATTCGGTACGGATCGCTGGATTGAGGAGGTTTGATGATTCTTGACCTCATCATGCCAGGAGTGCTTGACTCGGGACTCCGGGAGTGGTCTGTTTCTGTACCGGGTGGATGAACTCATCGGGTCAAGGGATTCCATGCGGTCTTTGGAGAATTCATGGGATCGTGCTCGCTTTCGGCTGCCTGCTCGACTAGGATGAGGTTGGGAGCCATCGGTCTGTTCTTGACACGATGGACCCGCCTGTCTCTTCGGGGTTCCCCATTCATTCGTTCGGTTGTTCGCTCACCGTTCTCGATGAGGAGGTCGCGTCCATGCGACGATCTCGCGGCGGCTTTACGCTGATTGAGTTGCTTGTTGTGATTGCCATCATCGGCGTGCTCATCGCACTGTTGTTGCCCGCCGTGCAGAGTGCCCGAGAGGCGGCCCGGCGCGCGCAGTGCACGAATCATCTGAAGCAGCTCGGCCTGGCGCTGCACAATTATCACGATATCCATAATACGCTGGCACCCGGTCGCATCTGGCGGGCCGGCCCGCCGGGGCCAGCGTTCCCCACGATTTTCTCCGGGACGCCGAATACGACGTGGTTCATCCTGATGTTGCCCCAGTTCGAGCAGCAGGCGCTCTATAACGCCTTCAACTTCGAGCTGGGCGCCGAGGGGGTGCCGACGGACTGGGGCATCGGCGGGCCGCTGGCTCCCGCCCTGGGCCTCTTCGCGAACAGCACCGTGACGGGGACGAAGATCTCGATCTTCCAGTGCCCGAGCGACGAGGAGCGCCAGTTCCAGATCACGCCCCAATATCAGGGCGGCCTGCTCAGCGGCCCCGTGTTCACGAAGGGCAACTATGCGGTGAGCTGGGGGAACACCAACTGGCGGCAGGAGGCGATCGGGGCACAGCAGTATCTCCAGTCGGCCTTCGGCCACCGCACGGTCAAGCTGGCCGACGTGCGAGACGGGACGAGCAACACGGTGTTCATCGCGGAAGTGCTCCAGGGCGACCGCTATGATGTCCGGGGCGTCATGTGGTCGAGTGTTCCTGGTGGCGGCTCGTTCATGACGCGCTTCGCCCCGAACCAGTTCCGGGATTACCTGGATCTCGTTCAAGGGGGCGATTTCCTGAACCGGCCGATCTTCTGCGTCCCCGAAGATCGCTTGCCCTGCACCGGAGATGCCGGGGACAGTCAGGCGTTCGCCGCTGCTCGGAGTCGGCACGCCGGGGGGATCAACGTGGTCCTCGGTGACGGCTCGGTCCGCTTCCTCAAGGACACGATCAACCCCCTGATCTGGGTCGGCCTGAACACGGTCCGGGGTGGCGAGGTCATCAGCGCGGATCAGTTCTGATCGGGGCCTGACCGACCGTCTCTGACCGATGGGCGGCCCGTTGTCCTCCTTGATAAGGGTTCAACGGGCCATCGTCGTCGAAGATCGGACACCGTCACCAGGCGGCTTCGAGCAGTCCGATCAACGACGATTCGTCGCAGGGACGGGGATTGGTCCGGTGGCAGTGATCGAGCATCGCGAGCCGGGCGTACTCGGGGATCCGGCGGCGATCGAGCCCGTCGATCTCGCCGAGCCGTCGAGGCAAGGGCAGGCGAGCGAGCAGAATCTCGGCCAGGGTGATGAGATGCCCGGGGCCGTCTCCGCTTCGGCCCAGGCCGAGCTGCGCGGCCAGGTCGGCCAGTCGCGTTTGAGCCGCCTCGAAGTTGAACCGCAAGGCGTGCGGTAGGAGCACTGCGTTCAATGTGCCGTGGTGCGCGCGACCGTCCGAGCCGAGGGCATGGGAGAGGGAATGAATCACCCCGAGGCCCTTGTGGAAGCTGACCCCGCCGAGCAGGGCTCCCATCATGAGGCTCCGCCTCGCGTCGCGTTGTGACCCGTCCTGGACGCTCGGCTCCAGCCCCCTCGCGACCTGCCGGAGGCCCTCCAGCGCGATCCCGTCGCAGATGGGGTGATACGTCGTCGAGAGGAAGCTCTCGATGCAATGCGTCAGGGCGTCCATGCCGGTCCCGGCGGTGAGGACCGGCGGCAGTTCGCGAGTCAGTTCGGGGTCGCAGAGCGCGACGCTCGGTAACAGGTGGGGGCTGAGGATCGCGGTCTTCCGGCCCGTCTGGGGAAGCTGGATGAGCGCCCCTCGGCCGGCCTCCGAGCCGGTCCCGGCCGTCGTGGGCACGGCGATCATGGGGGGGAGGTCGGCCCGGATGCGAGCGGTGCCACCGGTCGAGACGTCGTAATCCGCCAGCCGGCCGGCGTGAGTCACGAGCAGCCGAGTGGCCTTGGCGGCATCGATCGGGCTGCCGCCACCCAGGCCGATCAGGCCATCGCACCGGTTTTCGCGATAGAGATTCAGCGCATTCAGCACGTCGCGTTCGTGGGGATTGGCCTGGACCTCCGCGAAGACGAAAACGGCCGAGCGATGGCCGCTGCCCCGAGCCATCTCGTGCAAGGCCCGATCGAGGAGGCCGGCGGCGACGATCCCCGGGTCGGTCACGATGAGGGGACGGCGCACGTCGAGCGAGGCCAGCTCGGCGGGGAGTTCCGAGATCGCGCCGTCACCGAAGAGGATGCGGAGGGGAAACGAGAAGGTGGACACCATGACGGCGACGCTCGGCACGTTGGGGGAGAACGCTCAGCCGAGCAGTTCGAGGAATCCTTGCATCTCTCCCGCGGCTTTCAGGTCTCCGGCGACCTGGGCCCTGGCGATTCCCCGAGTGAAGTAGTCGCGGGCGCGTTCCGAATCCCCCTCGTCCATGTAAGATTGGCCGAGTTGCTGATAGGCGGCGACTTGGTCGTCGGGATGATCGGCGATCAGGGCTTCGAGTCGTTCCCGGCCCTCATCGAGGTCTCCTTCTCGGAGACACTGCAGGGCGAGTCCGTAGCGAAGGAAGGTGTCGGAGGGATCGGCCGCGAGACTTTCTTCGAGCGCCTGGCGACGAGCGGATTTTCGGGGGGCGGTCATGAGTGCTCACCAAGCAGGACATCGGAACCAATCGCAAGGATGATGAGGGCAAGGCCGTTCCACGCTACGAGCCGGTTGGGTCTCCTGTCAATCGTGGCGAACTTCGGGAGACGCTTGCAAGTCGAGGGTTGAGGCGTCATCCTCGGGCACGAGATCGATGGGGCAGATTCATCCAGGACGGCGCCGAGTGGCCACGCTGACCGATCGACGTCATCTCGTTTCCGGATTCTGCGATGAGTGAGCACGATCGTCGCCAGGACTCAGGGCAGTCTGCGTGGCATACCCGGCACCTTCTCCTGGAGTCGGAGATCGCCTGGCTGATCTTGCTCAGCGTGCTCGACGTGTTCCTGACCTGGGCGTTGCTGGCCCGCGGCCCCCAATTCATCGAGTCGAACCCGGTGGCGGCCTGGGTGTTCCACCGGTACAACATCAAGGGGCTGGTCGCGTACAAGTTCCTCCTGATCGCCGGGGTGGTCGTGATCGCGGAGGGGGTCGAGTATGCCAGGGCAGGGCGGGGGAAGCTGGTGCTCCGGATCGGGATCATCGCCGCCGCGGCCGTGGTGATTTACAGTGGGATGCTCAATCTTCGGCACCCATTCTGAGCCCCGGATGATCCCGCTCCTCGCCGGGTGGACGTGACGCTGATTGAGGGTTGTTCGGGATTGCGGCCTCGATCACTCGTGGTTTATCGTTTTGAATCGACGTGATCATGTCTCGACTCTCTGACACATGAGCGGTTGCCGGGTTGCGAAATCCCCCATGTTGCCGAGTACCTCATGACACGCCCCAAGGCCCCCCACATCCGGCTGCCGATCTGGATGCTGACGCTGCTTGTACTCAGCGGCTGTTCCGAGAGTGAAGTCTACCCGGATCGGCCGATCATGCTGATTTGTCCCTGGTCGGCCGGGGGAGGCACGGACACCGTCTCCCGGACGGTGGCCGCCCTGCTGGAACGGGATCTCGGGGTGCCGGTCAATGTCGTGAATGCCACCGGGGGATCGGGGGTGACCGGCCATACTCGGGGCGCGCTTGCCCCGGCGGATGGCTACACGATGACGATGGTGACCGTCGAGCTGAACATGCTGCACTGGCGGGGCTTGACGAACATCACCCCCGACGCGTTCCGACCCTTGATGCTGCTGAATCGGGACGACGCGGCGTTGTTCGTCCGGGCCGATGCTCCGTGGCAGTCGATCTCGGAGCTGAAGGAGGCCGTCGTCGCGTCCCCGCGAGCATTGAGGGCATCGGGCACGGCCCAGGGGGGGATCTGGCATGTCAGCCTGGCCGGCTGGCTCAATGACGAAGGGTTGGATGCCGGCGACATCCTCTGGGTCCCGATCAATGGAGCCGGGCCCTCGCTCGACGCGTTGATGTCCGGGGGTGTCGAGGTGGTCTGTTGCAGCCTCCCCGAGGCCGCCGCCCTGCTGGAGTCCGGCCGGATTCGGAGCCTCGGTGTGATGGCCGAGGATCGCGTGCAGGGGTTTCTCAGCGTCCCGACGTTCCGGGAGCAGGGATCGGACTGGACGATGGGAGGGTGGCGAGGGCTCGCCCTGCCCCTGGGAGTGCCTGAGGAGCGGGCCGAACGCCTTGAGTCGGCGATTCAGCAGGTCGTTCAGGGCGACGAGTACCTCGGGTTCATGGAGAGTACGGGTTTCAACGTCTCCCCCGCCGGTCCTGAAGCGTTCCGGGAGATCATGGAAGCGTTTGACCAGCAGCTGGGCGTGATCCTGACGGGAGACGCGTTTCAGTCGGTCCGTTCGACCCGATACGGCCCGATGATTTTCCCGGGGATCCTGGTCGTCCTGCTCTCAATGGTGCTGGTCATCCTGGCGGTGCAGGGGGGGCTCAGGCGGTCGAGCGAGGCGTCTCGGATCGATCGCGAGGGCATGATCCGCATGGGGATGGCGGTGGGCTTCGTGCTCGGCTACCTGATCCTGGCTGATCGGGTCGGCTACGTGCTGACGGCCGGGGTCTTGCTGGTGGCCCTGTTGCGCGGCCTCGGGGTGAAGACGCCCGTCGCCCTGGCGGTCGCTTTGGTATTTGCTCCGATGACCTATCAGGTGTTCGCGGTGGCCTTGCGGGTGCCGCTTCCCTGGGGATGGCTGGGATGGTGACGCCGGCGGTCGAGGCCGGAGAGGGGACTTCGGAGTGATGGATCCCGCGATCGTGGAGGCGGCCGCTCAGGTCGCGCTGGACCCGACAATCTGGATCGTGATTCTTGCCTCGGCGCTGTACGGCGTGTTTGTCGGGGCGGTACCGGGGCTGACCGCCACGATGGCCATGGCCCTGCTGGTCCCGATCACCTACTGGTTGCCGCCGCTCCCGGCGCTGGCCGCCATCGTCACGATGGTCGCCTGTGCCATCTTCGCGGGGGACATCCCGACGATCTTGCTGCGGATACCCGGGACGCCCGCCTCGGCCGCGTACGCCGATCTCGGCAGCGGTCTCGCGGCCCGAGGCAGGGCGGATGCCGCCCTGGTGACGGCCTTGATCTCCAGTATCGGCGGAGGGCTTTTCGGCGCGGTTGTGCTCATCTTCCTCGGCAGTCAGCTCGCCCAGGTCGGGACCCTGTTCAGCCCCGCGGAACACTTTTGGCTATATGTCCTGGGGCTGACCTGCGCCGTCGTGGTTTCGCACGGCGCCCCGATCAAGGGGGCGCTGGCCGTGTTGCTGGGATTGCTCGTCTCAACGGTCGGCCTGAGTGCTGTGCACGCCCAGTCGCGGTTCACTTTCGGGAACCCCCAATTGTATCAGGGGATTGGTTTCATCCCGGCAATGATCGGGTTGTTCGGCGTCTCGGAAGTGTTCAAGAATCTGCTGACCTTGTTGCCAGGGTCCGAGACGCCGACGAATCGGCACGCCGCGGCGGGGGGCATTTCGCCTGGCCATCCCCTCAGGGAGGTCCCGGGTGCAATCCGCCGCTGGGTGAGTCGGCCGGTCGTCAGCCTTCGATCCGGGACCATCGGCGCGGTGATCGGGATGCTTCCCGGGGCCGGTGCGGACATCGCAAGCTGGGTCTCGCTCGGGATCGGTCGTCGGACGGCCGCATCATCCGATGAGGCCGACGATGAGGTGGCGCTGGATGATCTCGGTGCCGCCACGACCGCCAACTCCTCCGCGCTGGCGGGCGCCTGGATTCCGGCCCTGGTGCTGGGCATCCCCGGGGATTCGGTCACCGCCATCGTCATCGGTGTGTTGATGATGAAGGACCTGACGCCAGGGCCGGAGATCTTCGAGAAGCAAGCGACTCTCGTCTATGGACTGTATCTGATCTTCATTCTTGCAAACCTGGTCCTTTTGCCGGTCGGTCTGGCCGCGATCAAGGCCGGGGGGCTGGTGCTTCAGGTGCCCAGGCGGATCTTGATGCCGGTGATTCTCCTGTTCTGCGTGCTCGGCTCGTTCGCGATCAATGGAAGCACGTTCGACATCGGGGTCATGCTGGTCTTCGGGCTGCTCGGCTTCTTCCTCGAACGGCGGGCCATCCCGCTCGGGCCCGTGGTCCTGGGGATTATCCTCGGGGGCCCACTTGAGGAACGCTTGATCCAGGTGCTGACGGCGGCCGACGGATCTGCCATCGCCTTCGTGGACCGATGGCCGGCACTCATCCTCGTCGGCCTCTGGATCCTCATGCTGAGCCTCGCATTTCTCCGCCCCGGACGGTGGTTCTCGCCGAGCAGCGAGGACGTGCGGGCCTGAGATCACGAAATCGCGGTCCGAGGAGATGGAGGGGACGAGGCTGGCCAGCATCCCCTGTCCGTTGCACTCGATGAAGACCCGGCCGAGTGTGATCGACAACGTCACCTTGAGGAGTTGCCTGCGTGAGCGGCTTGCCTCGGATCGTGGAACTGGCTCGTCTTCTGGTGGCTCGGACGCTTTCTGGAGGGGACTTCGCGATCGATGCGACGGTCGGGAATGGGCACGACACCCTCTGGCTAGCTCGACAGGTCGGTTCGACGGGGCGGGTGCTGGGACTCGATGTCCAGTCAGTCGCACTCAGGGCCGCGCGGAGACGTCTGGCCGAGGCCGGGGTGACCGACCGGGTCTTGCTGGTCCGGGCCGGACACGAGAGGATCGATCACGTCCTTGCCCGCGACGGCTCGACGACTCGGCCGAAGGTCGTGATGTTTAACCTCGGTTATCTTCCCGGTGGGGATCATTTCATCGCGACCCGACCGGAATCGACGATCGTCGCGATCGAGGCCACCCTGGCCCGGGTCGTTCCTGGGGGCCTGGTGACCGTGGTCGCTTATCCCGGCCATGCGGTCGGACAATCGGAATCGAATGCATTACGGGAGTGGATAGTGAGCCTCAGCCGGGATCGCCTGAATCTCCTTCGGTGTGACCTACCGAATACGATGCAACCGGCTCCCTGGTTGCTCGCCTTCTCCCCGGAGTCGGGATTCCGCAATCGTTTCTCAGGCGACCAGACTTGACGAATCGAGGTCGCAGAACGCAATCGTTTTCCGTGGGACAACCCGAGGGTGGGGCGGGGCGAAACGGCCGAAACCAAGTTCTAAACCCGTGAGGGGGCGAGAGAAAGGGAAAATACGGCGAAATCTCGAATCGAATGCCGGACCGGTGTCTTGTCCTCGAACTGCTCGTTGGGTAGTCTATTGGAAACGGTGTTGGTTCAACACAACGATCTTCCTTGAACTGACCCGCATTATCAGCCGCCCGCCTGCAGGTTCTTCGCGGGTTGCCTCCGAATCCAGAACAACGTGATCGATGCCCTTGAGTCGGCGAGCCACATGCCTGTGGATTCGAGAGCAATCCTTGTTTTTTCGGAAACTTCGTGAAATAAATCACGAGCGGTGCTGGTGACCTTAAGGTTTGCCTTTCCGGGCGCCTGGGGTTAAAGAGTGGCGGAAGTCCTGGCTGGCGGGACTCCGGCGGACAGTCGCCCGAGTGGTCTTGCCTTGGTCGGCGAGTCGAGGAGAGCAATGCCTCAGATTTTTCACCCGAGCGCCAATACGCTTGCCCGAGCGAGCATTTTCGGCGGGGCGTTCGTTGCCTTGGGGGCGGTTCTTGTCACCCACCTGGTGATTCGGTCGCCGTACCAGACCGATGTCCATGTGGTCAAATCGCAGCCGGTCCCCTTCTCTCACGAGCACCACGTTCGGGGGTTGGGGATCGATTGCCGTTATTGCCATACGTCGGTGGAAGAATCGTCGTTCGCCGGGCTGCCTCCCACGTACACGTGCATGAGCTGCCACTCCCAGATCTGGACCGACAGCCCGATGCTGGCCCCGGTTCGGGAGAGCCTGGCGCTGGACCGTCCGCTGGAGTGGAATCGGATTCACGACGTGCCCGACTACACCTACTTCAATCACGCCATTCACGTGAACAAGGGGGTCGGTTGCTATTCCTGCCACGGCCGCGTCGACCAGATGCCGCTGGCCTGGAAGGAAGAGTCGATGAGCATGGGCTGGTGCCTCGAGTGCCACCGAAACCCGGAGAAACACCTGCGCCCGAAGGAAGAGATTTATAACCTTGAATGGTCGGTCGACAACGACCAAGAGGCTGTCAAGGCGTTCGTTCAGCGTGAGGCCGGTTCCGAGACCTTGGAGTTCCTGGCGTCCGACGAGTACGTCTCGCAGGAGGAACTCGGGCAGCTCCTCGCTGCGATGTACGAGGTCCCCACGCTCGGCCATAACACTCCCTTGACCAATTGCGCGGTTTGCCACCGATGAGAGAGTCCCAGCACGCTCCGAAGCGGACGCCGTTGAACCTGGCTCGCATTCGCTCCCGACTCGAAGGGGCGACCGGGCCGCGGTACTGGCGTGGCCTGGAGGAGCTGACCGAGACGGATGAGTTCCTCAGCTACATGCAGCGGGAATTCCCCGAGCAGGCCGACTCCTGGGACGATCCCGAGAGTCGTCGCCAGTTCCTCAAGCTGATGGCCGCGTCGCTCGCCCTGGCTGGGGTGAGTGGTTGCGCGTTCCAGCCCCAGGAGAAGATCGTCCCCTATGTGAAGGCTCCCGAGGAGCTGGTCCAGGGGAAGCCGCTCTTCTTCGCGACCTCGATGAGCCTCGCCGGCGACTGCATCGGCCTGCTGGTCGAGAGCCAGGAAGGCCGCCCCATCAAGATCGAGGGGAATGGCCTGCATCCGGCGTCCCCAGCGTCGCTCGCGGCGGAGGTGGTCGATCAGGTCAACCAGGCGGCCCGGGCAGACGCCACGCCGATCAACGCCTCGGTGGGGTCGACCGACCTCTTCTGCCAGGCGGAACTGCTCTCGTTGTACGACCCGGATCGTTCCCAGACGGTCCTTCGCAACGGCAGGCCGAAGACCTGGGAGGAATTCCAGGTCGCCATGGTGGAGCAGTACCAGCAGCTCAAGGCGAAGGGGGGGGGCGATGGGCTCCGGCTCCTGACCCGGACCATCACCTCGCCGACGCTCCGATCGCAGATTCAAGGGCTTCTCGACGAGTTCCCGGACGCCCGGTGGATTCAGTACGAGCCGGTGAACCGGGATCATGCCCGGGACGGGGCGATCCGGGCGTTCGGCGAAGACCGGCACGCCATCCCGCACGTCGAGCGCGCCGATCGGCTTCTGACGCTGGACGCCGACTTCCTGGCTTACGGCCCGGGCCACCTGGTGCAGGCTCGGGGCTACGCGGATCGTCGGAATCCCGATCACCCCGATGGGATGAGCCGGCACTACGCCGTCGAGTGCAACCTGACGCTCACCGGGTCGAACGCCGACCATCGATTGCCGCTCGCGGCGAGCCGGATCAAGGACTTCGCCTTGATGCTGGCCAAGGAACTGGGCATCACGGGCCTTCCGGAGCCATCGGATTCCCTCCCCGAGGAGGCGAGCCGTTGGATCGGGCCGCTCGCTCGCGACCTGCGAGGGCATCCGGGAGCTTCGCTCGTTCTGGTCGGTGACGGGCAGCCTCCGGTCGTCCACGCGCTCGCCCACGCGATGAACGAGGCGCTCGGGAACTTCGGCAAGACGATCGAGTGGATCGAGCCGGTTGCCCCGTCGGACAATCAGGGGGAAGGGCTCCGAGAGTTGGTGGATGACCTGAACGCCGGCGCCGTCGACTTGCTGGTGATGCTCGAGGTCAACCCCGTCTATGATGCGCCGGCCGACCTGAATTTCCGAGAGGCGTTGCTCGATGCCGAGGGCACACTCCGGGTGCACCTGGGGCTAACCCTGGACGAGACGGGAGAACTGTGCCAGTGGCATGTCCCGCAGGCCCACTTCCTGGAAGCCTGGGGCGACGGTCGGGCCTTCGATGGGACCGTGTCCCTGGTCCAGCCCTTGATCGCTCCCCTCTTCGGCGGCCGATCGAGCATCGAGGTGGTCGCGGCCATCCGCGGCGACCGGAATCCTGATGGGCGTGCCCTGGTCGAGGCCTACTGGCGGGACGAGCTCGGTGGGGGGGACGCTTCGGATTCCGAGGGCGGTGGGGACACGGACGCATTTTCTCGGACGTGGAGACAATGCCTTCACGACGGGATGATCGCGGACACGGCGAGCCAGCGGGTCGAGGTGTCGATCGCGGACCCCACGAAGCTGGCGACGGCCGAGGATTTCGAGCCGGTCGAGGGCTCGCTCGAACTGGTTCTCGCCCCCGACCCGACGGTCTTCGACGGCCGATTTGCCAACAACGCCTGGCTCCAGGAATGCCCGAAACCGATCACCAAATTGACCTGGGACAATGCCTTGATGGTCCCGGCGTCGATGGTGGAGGAGGCCTCCGGCGGTCCGCTCGCGGGCTCGCAATCCGGGGACGTGGTCGGGTTGACGTTGGGGAATTTGACCCTGGATGTCCCCATCTTCGTGATGCCCGGGCATGCCGAAGGGGCCGTCACCCTGCACCTCGGGTACGGTCGGACTCGGGCCGGCCGGGTCGGGAACGGGACCGGGTTCAACGCCTATTCCCTCCGGTCGTCTGCCTTCCCCTGGATCGTTCCGGGGGTGTCGATCAACCGGACGCCCCAGAAGTACGAGCTGGCTTCCACGCAACTGCAAGGCGCCCTCGACGGGCGTGACCTGTACCGCGAGGCGACGCTGGAGCAGTACGAGGCTCGGCCCGACTTCGCCCACCTCAACCAGCACTTCTCCGCTCGTCACGGAGAGACGACCGACTCGCTTTACCCCGAATACGATTATTCGGCGGACCGGGGGGACGGGTGGAACGGTCATCCGGGATACGCCTGGGGAATGACCGTCGATCTGAACCGCTGCGTCGGCTGCGCGTCTTGCGTCGTCGCCTGCCAGGCTGAGAACAATATCCCGGTCGTGGGCAAGCGGGAAGTGATCCGGGGCCGGGTCATGCACTGGATGGAGGTGGATCGCTACTTCGCGATCGAAACGCCCGCTGGCCAGGAGCCCGATCTCGCGAACCCCAAGATTGCGTACCAGCCGCGCTTCTGCATGCACTGCGAGAAGGCTCCGTGCGAGCCGGTCTGCCCCGTCGGGGCGACCGTGCACGACCACGAGGGCCTGAACAACATGGTCTATAACCGCTGCGTCGGCACGCGGTATTGCAGCAATAACTGCCCGTACAAAGTCCGGAAGTTTAATTTCCTGAACTACCCCGAAATCCAACTGAAGCAGTCGGAACTCGGATCGGGCTTCTCCCCCCTGGTGCTCCTGAACAATACCGACGTGTCGGTCCGTTCTCGAGGCATCATGGAAAAGTGCACCTACTGTGTTCAGCGGATCTACGAAGGCAAGATCCAGTCGGAAATCGAGGGGCGACGCGTGCGGGACGGCGAGATCGTCACCGCCTGCCAGGCCGCCTGTCCGACCCAGGCCCTGGTCTTCGGTGACCTGAACGATGAATCGGCGCAGGTGACCCGGCTCAAGAAGTCGCCGCGCAATTACGGAATGCTGGCCGAGGACCTGAACACTCGGCCTCGCACGACGTACCTGGCTCGCGTGACCAACCCGAATCCCGAGATCGCGACGGCGTGAGGCGGAGTCGATGGCAAGTGAGAACGATCTGACGGGGCGGGCCGGCGTTGAAGAAATGCCGATCATTGGCCCCGGGCATACCTTCGCGACGGTTTCGGACAAGCTGACCGCAGTTGTCCTGCTCGACCGCATTCGCAAGAGCTGGGTCCTCGGCCTTGCGATCTCCTTCGCGTTTGTGATGCTGTTCCTGATGTCCGTCACCGTGCTCTTCCTCAAGGGTACGGGCATCTGGGGCCTCAACGTCCCCGTGATGTGGGGCTTCGCAATCGTCAATTTCGTGTGGTGGATCGGCATCGGTCACGCGGGGACCTTGATCTCGGCCATCTTGCTCCTGCTGCGGCAAGAATGGCGGACCTCGATCAACCGGTTCGCCGAGGCGATGACCCTCTTCGCCGTCGCCTGTGCCGGCATGTTCCCCATCCTCCACCTGGGCCGTCCCTGGGTGTTCTACTGGCTGATGCCGTATCCGAACACGATGGCCCTCTGGCCCCAGTTTCGGAGCCCGCTGGTCTTCGACGTCTTCGCGGTTTCGACGTACGCGACCGTCTCCCTACTCTTCTGGTACGTGGGCCTGCTCCCCGACCTCGCCAACCTCCGCGATCGTGCGAAAAACAAGTTCGCACAGCTGATTTATGGGGCGATGTCGATGGGATGGCGCGGCTCGGCCCGCCATTGGGCGCGTTATCAGACGTCGTACCTGCTGCTGGCGGGCCTGGCCACGCCCCTGGTCGTTTCGGTGCACACGATCGTGTCGTACGACTTCGCCGTGAGCGTGGTCCCCGGATGGCACACGACGGTGTTCCCGCCCTACTTCGTCGCGGGGGCGATCTTCTCGGGATTCGCCATGGTCCTGACGTTGGCGATCCCGCTCCGGGCCGTGTACAACCTGAAGGATTTCATCACGGATCGCCACCTGGACAACATGGCCAAGGTCATGCTGGCCACGGGCCTGATCGTCGCCTACGGCTACCTGATGGAGGACTTCATCGCCTGGTACGGCGAGAATGAATATGAGTTCTTCATGATGCTCGGGCCTGGCCGGCCTTTCGGCCCTTACTGGGCCTACTACTGGAGCTTGATTGCCTGCAACATCGTCATCCCGCAATTGCTCTGGTTCCGGTTCGCCCGGCGGAACGTGTACGTGCTCTGGGTGATCTCCATCGTGGTGAACGTCGGCATGTGGCTCGAACGATTCGTCATCGTGATCACCAGCACCAGCCAGGATTTCGTCCCCGCGAACTGGCAAGAGTACACCCCAACGTTCTGGGACTGGTCGCTCTACCTCGGGACGATCGGCGTCTTCTTCTGCCTTCTGTTCCTCTTCATCCGGGTCCTTCCCGCGATTGCGATCAGCGAGATGCAGGAACTGGCGTACGAAGTGGATCATCGCAAGAGTCTTGGCAACGACGGACACGGCACTAGCGACTCGTCGCACGCCTGATCGGGAGTGGAACTGAACGATGGACGAGACCCACCCTGAACTCTACGGGTACATCGCTGAGTTCAAATCGCCGTCCGAACTGGTCGGCGCGGCGACCAAGGCTCGCGAGGCCGGCTATCGGCGGATGGAGGCCCACTCCCCCTTCCCGGTGGAGGGCCTCGCCGAGGCGATCGGCTTTCGAAAGAACCGGATCCCGGCGATCGTCTTCACGGCCGGACTGCTCGGTGGACTCGGCGGGTTCACCATGCAGTATTTCGCCTCCGTGATCGATTATCCCCTGAACATCGGCGGCAAACCGCTGAACAGCTGGCCGGCGTTCATCCCGGTGACCTTCGAATGCACCATCCTGGCCGCTGCGTTCGCGGCAGTCTTCGGCATGTTGTTTCTGAACGGGCTCCCAATGCCTTATCACCCGGTTTTCGGCGTGGAGAAATTCGTCCGCGCCTCTCACGATCGGTTCTTCCTGTTCATCCGATGGGACGACGAGCAGTTCCATGAGCAGGAGACCCGGACGTTCCTCGAGGGGTTCGAACCCGAATCCCTCTCGGAGGTGCGACAATGATCCATTCATCGCAAGCGTCGCGAGTCCGATCGAGCCGTCGAATGTGGTCAACGCTCGTGCTCCTAGTGATCGGTACCTCCGGGACTGTCGGCTGCCGTTCCGAAATGTACGATCAACCGCGCTACGACACATTCGAGCCAAGCGTCTTCTTCCCCGACGGTCTCTCCGCACGCCCCCTGGTCCCGGGTACGGTGGCACGCGGTTGGTCTCGAACGGACGAGCACTTCTACTACGGCCAGGAGGATGGTCAATTGGCAACGACCTTCCCCTTCCCCGTGGATGAAGCGGTGCTCGAACGCGGCCGCGACCAGTTCACCGTCTTCTGCTCGCCCTGTCACGGGGGGATCGGAGACGGGCAGGGGATGATCGTGCAGCGAGGGATGCCGAAGCCCCCCAGCCTGCACGAACAGCGCCTCCGAGAGATCCCGGTGGCCCATTTCTTCGATGTGATCACCCGAGGTTATGGGGCGATGTACTCCTATGCACATCGGATCAAGCCCCAGGACCGCTGGGCGGTGGTCGCGTACATCAAAGCCCTTCAGTTGAGTCAGAATGCTCCTATTGACAGCCTTGACGAGGCCGACCGGCAGCGGGTTGAGCAGTCCCAGGAGGCGGCCCAGTGACGAGTTTCCTTGGAAAATTCGGTGGTGGTGACGGGAACGGCGATCCGCTGGCCAGTCGCCTGGAGCAGATTTTTCGGATCGCTGGCATTGTGGGCATCGCTGGGCTCTTGGTCTGCATCCTGGGTGCCTTCTACGACGTCCAGCAGGTGCTCCGCTCCTATCTCCTCGCCTACATCTTCTGGTTCGGGCTGCCCTTCGCATGCCTGAGCCTCTTGCTCCTGAATCACCTCGCGGGCGGGACGTGGGGACTCATCCTCCGCCGGCCGCTCGAAGCGGGGGCGTCGACCTTGGTGTTGATGACCCCCTTGTTCTTGCCGATCGCGTTCGGCGTGAGCCAGATCTACCCCTGGGCAGGCGCCGACCATGGGATGAGTCACGATTCGGAGGCCGATTCCCACGATCACGCGGACGAGGTCGACAACGCGGCCGAGCACGCCGATATCGCGCACGCGTCGACCGAGTCTGAACACGATCACGGGGACTCCGAGAAGCACGGCCACACTTCGCATTTCAATCACAAGGAACTCTGGTACCAACTTCCCTTTTACTACGGGAGGTCGGCGGGATACTTCGTGATCTGGGGGATTCTGGCCTTCCTATTGATCCGATGGTCAAACGAGCAGGATCGCGCTTCGAACCCGGCATTGCCGACCCGGAAGATGGCATTGCTGGGGGCACCTGGGCTCATTCTCGCCTTCTTGACCGGCACGTTCGCGATGTTCGACTGGGGTATGGCACTCGATCCCGACTGGTACTCGACCATCTACGGGGCCATGCTGATCGTCGGGATGGGGCTCCAGACGTTTGCCCTGCTCAACATCGTGACCACTTTGCTCGCTGAACGGGGTGCGCTCGGGGAACTCCCCCAGCCGAAGCGGCTCAGGGATCTCGGCAACCTGATGCTCGCCTTCGTGATGCTCTGGGCATACACTTCGTATAGCCAGTTTCTGATTGTCTGGAGTGGTGATCTCAGCGAGGAAATCCCCTGGTATCTCCGTCGTTCAGAGGGCGGTTGGCAGTACGTGGTCGGTTTCCTGGCGGTCTTCCACTTCTTCTTGCCGTTTTTCGTGCTTCTCTTCCGGTCGAACAAGGAGAACCCCGTGCGGCTGCGTGCCATCGCGTCGTTCATCTTCGTGATCCACATGGTGGACCTGTTCTGGCTCCTCGGGCCTTCTCTTGGATACCGGAGCCCGGTCCCTCATCTGTTCGACCTTGCGGCGATCCTGGGACTCGGTGGCCTCTGGTTGGCAGCCTTCGTCTTTTTCCTGAACGCTCGGCCTCTGCTCGCCAATCATGACCCGGCCTTGGTCGAACTTCGACGTTTCGACGCTGCCCATGCGGCTCACTCGGGGGGGGGCCCGACTCATGGCTGACCACGTCCATCACGATGACTCGCTCAACCCGCACGCTCGTGGCTATCAGGAGGATCGGATCCACATCGGGCCGATCGCAATGTTCACGGTCGGATTGACCGTCGTTGTCGTGATCGTCTTCGTCGCGATCGCGTTTCTGACGAACCGTTTCAACCAGGCCCAGGATCGACTCGCGGAACAACGTCCCCCTCTCTTCGTGTTGGACGATGATGAACTCTATCCCGGGCCTCGGCTCCAGGAGAAACCGAGTCGGGATATGGAGATCATGCGTCGCGAGGTCGATGATCGCCTCGGTTCCTACGGATGGGTCGACCGCGAGACCGGTGTTGCTCATATTCCGATCGATCGCGCCCTCTCGATTGTCGCAGAACAGGGCCTGCCCACGCGGTCGTCGGGACCTGGAGGAACTTCGGAATGAATGACTACCTCCGTTCGTTGCACGTCGGCGGTCGGGCATTCCTGCTGACGCTGGGGCTTTCTTTCGCAGCCCCAGCGTTCGGTCAGCCCTCGCCGACACGAACGGAACAACCTGAACTGACTCCTCAGCCCGGCATCCTCCGTCGCGTGAGCTTCGAACAGAAACCGGGTGCTCAGGTTCCCCTGGATCTCCAATTCGTCACCGAGTCCGGTGAGAACGTTCGACTCGGTGACCTGATAGGCGACCGTCCGGTCATCCTGAACCTGGTCTATTTCGACTGCCCGTTGCTCTGCAACCAAGTGCTCGACGGCCTGGTGCGGAGCCTGAACGTCCTCAACGATTACACGGTCGGACAGGCGTTCGATGTGATCAGCGTCAGCATCAATCCCGATGACACCCCTCAGTCCGCATTATCGAAAGAAGCGGCGGTGATGCGGGCGTACCACTTCGCCGGCGATGAAGCGAGGAGCGGTTGGCATTTCCTGACCACCCGGGATCAATCCGCCATCGATGCCCTCGCGGAATCGGTCGGTTTCTCGTACAGCTACAACCCCGAATCCAAGCTGTATGCCCATGCCGCGGGCCTGGTCTTCCTGACCCCAGACGGACGTGTCTCTCGATATGTCTACGGGATCAGTTATCCCGCTCGCAATCTCAGGCTGGCACTCTCGGATGCCTCGGAAGGGACAATTGGTGGTGTAGTCGAGCAGGCACTGCTGCTCTGCTACGTGTACGACCCGGAAAGCGGGTCGTACAGTTTCGCGATCATGAATGTTGTCCGATTCCTGGGTATGGTCACCGTGCTCAGTCTTGGTTCATTCATGCTTGCCATGTTTGTCAGGGACCGGCGGAGGTCAGCGGTTTCCTCCGCAGCGATGACTCAGACATCGAACGCCCACTCGGACCGTTAAGCGAGAACATGGAACTATGTGGGAATTCCCACTCTTCCCCGACTCAGCATCAACGTTCGCGCCGAAGGTCGACGCCCTCTACATCGGGCTCGTGCTGATCAGCGCGGCGTTTACGTTTGCGTTTGCCTTCTTCGTGCTCTTCTTCGCCGTGAAATATCGGCGCGGTTCGAACGCAGACCGTTCCAACATTCGCGACTCGAGCCCCCTGGCCGAGGCGATCTACATCACGGTCCCGACTCTGATGGGAATCGGCCTCTTCATCTGGGGGGCGATTATCTACTTCGAGTTGATCAGTCCCCCTGCGGATTCGATCGAGATCTACGTCACTGGAAAACAGTGGATGTGGAAGGCGCAGCATCCCGAAGGGAGCAGCGAGATCAACGAATTGCACGTCCCGGCGGGGAAGCCGGTTCGCTTGATCATGACTTCCGAGGATGTGATCCACAGCTACTTCATCCCCGACTTCCGGGCCAAGCAGGACGTCCTCCCGGGACGATACACCACGATGTGGTTCCATCCGACCAAGGTTGGTCGGTTCCGGCTGTTCTGTACCGAGTACTGCGGGACGGAACACTCTCGGATGGGGGGCTGGGTCACCGTAATGGAACCCTCCGCCTACGAGGCCTGGCTGGAAGGGAGCAGCGAGACGAACGGGCTCGCCGCCGAGGGCGAGGCGCTGTTCCGTCAATATCACTGCAGCGGTTGCCACGGTGCCAACTCGACCGTCAAGGCCCCCCCACTCGAGGGTGTTTTCGGAGGACCGGTACCCCTCCTCAACGACCCGAAGGACCCGCAGAGCGGCTCGAAAATCATCGTCGCGGATGAACGCTACGTCCGCGACTCGATCCTACGCCCGATGGATGAAGTCGTCTCCGGTTACGAGCCCTTGATGCCGTCCTTCGCGGGCCAGATCCCGGAGGAAGACCTTTTGAAGCTGGTCGCCTACATCAAGTCGATCGGTCGGGGCCGCGCGGGCCGGACGCTTTCGGATCGAGGGATGTCTGAGGGAGAAGGGGCCTCGTCCAACATTACCGACTTCATGGGTGGGGCGTCGGCGAACGGAGGTACGGACCAATGAATTCAGCACCGCGATCCGATGACTCTCAGGCGATCAAAGAGTCGGATTCGAGCATGGGTTACCTGGGAGCCGACTACACCATCAAAAGTTGGCTCCTGACGACCGACCACAAGCGGATCGGTCTTCTGTACATGATCTCGATCACGGTGTTCTTCCTGCTCGGCGGGGCTGCGGCCTCGTTGCTCCGACTGGAGCTCATGACGCCGCGGGGAGACGTCTTCGGGTCACCCGACGACTACAACCGGTCGTTCACGATCCACGGCGTCTTCATGGTGTTCTTCTTCCTGATCCCTGGCGTGCCGGCAGTCCTGGGGAACTTCCTGGTCCCTTTGATGATCGGCGCCCGCGACCTGGCATTTCCCCGGCTCAACCTGATGAGCTGGTACATCTACATGATCGGCGGTCTCTTCACCCTCTATGCCCTGGTAGCAGGAGGAGTGGATACCGGGTGGACGTTCTATACGCCCTACTCGACCATGTTCTCGAACACCCAGGTGATCGCGGCAGCCCTCGGGATCTTCATCGTCGGCTTTTCCTCGATCCTGACCGCCCTCAACTTCATCGTGACCATCCACACGATGAGAGCGCCGGGGATGACATGGCTGCGACTGCCGCTGTTCATCTGGGCGAACTACGCGACGAGCCTGATCATCGTCCTCGGCACGCCTGTCCTGGCGATCACGATTATCCTGGTCGCGGTGGAGCGGTTGTTCAAGGTCGGGATCTTCGACCCGGCCTATGGGGGCGATCCGCTCCTGTTTCAGCACCTCTTTTGGTTCTACAGCCACCCGGCGGTTTACATCATGATCCTGCCGAGTTTCGGCGTGATCAGTGAGATTGTCACCGCCTTCGCCCGCAAGAAGATCTTCGGCTATACGTTCATGGCGGGCGCCTTGCTCGCGATCGCGGTCCTCGGCTTCCTGGTCTGGGGACACCACATGTTCGTCTCGAGCCAGTCGATGTACGCCGGCATGATCTTCTCGGTGCTGAGTTTCCTCGTTGCGGTCCCCTCCGGGATCAAGGTCTTCAACTGGACCGCGACCCTGTACAAAGGGTCGGTCTCGTTCAAGACCCCCATGCTCTACGCCCTGGGGTTCATCGGCCTGTTCACCATCGGCGGGCTCACCGGCCTGGTCCTCTCCACAATGGCGACCGACGTCCATGTGCATGACACGTACTTCGTCGTGGCCCACTTCCACTACATCATGGTCGGTGGGATGGTGATGGCGTATCTGGGCGGGCTTCACTTCTGGTGGCCGAAGATCACCGGCCGCATGTACTCCGAGTTCTGGGGCGCGCTCTCGGCCTTGACCGTGTTCATCGGCTTCAACCTGACATTCTTCCCCCAGTTCCTGCTGGGTTATATCGGGATGCCTCGTCGTTATTACGAGTATCCCGAGGAGTATCAGGTCCTGAACGTCATGTCGACCGCCGGCGCGTCGGTCCTGGCCGTCGGGTACATGATGCCATTGCTGTATTTGCTCATCTCCCTCAAGGTCGGTAAGATCGCAGGCCCCAACCCCTGGGCGGCCTCAGGGCTCGAATGGGAAACCGCCAGCCCGCCCCCGACTCACAACTTCCTCGATACCAAGATTGTGACCAGCGGTCCCTACGACTACGAGTTGCAGGAATACGCTGACTCGCACCGCGCAGTGCAGGAGCAAGGCATTGTCTAGTGCATCGGCAACCGCCCACGACAATACCTATGGTCAGGACGACACGTACCTGTACCATCACTTCGAAGATCTGCAGCAGCAGCACGAAAGTTCCAGCCTCGGTATGTGGGCGTTTCTTTCGACCGAGGTCCTGTTCTTCGGGGGGGTCCTGGGCGCCTTCGCGGTCGTCCAGACCCTCTACGAACCGGCGATGAAGGCTGCGAGCGAGCACCTCGACCCCATCCTCGGGGCCTACAACACGGCAGTATTGCTCGTCTCCAGTCTGGCCATGGCGCTGGCCGTGCGAGCTGCCCAACTTCGGCAGCAGCGAAACACGGTCCTGTTCTTGGTCGCGACGATCGTCCTTGGCTCGGCGTTTCTCGGAGTCAAGGCCTACGAGTGGATCCACGATTACCACGAGGCGCTCATCCCGGGGATCAATTTCGACCTCGAGCGCTATCCCGGGCGGCAGATCCTCTTCTGGTCGTTCTACTTCACCCTGACCGGCATCCATGCGTTGCACATGATCATCGGTATTGTGATCATCGCGATCATGGCGGTCCTCGTCCAGCGACGATGGTTTACTGGCGGCGGCGCCACCCAGATCGAGATGCTTGGCCTCTACTGGCACTTCGTCGACATCGTCTGGGTCTTCCTCTACCCAATCCTCTACCTGATTAACCAATGAGCCAGCACGTCTTCTCGATCCGGGCGAACTTGATCGTCTTTGCAATCTTGATGGCCTTGATGGTCCTCACGGTTGTGGTCGCCTTGTATCTCGATCTCGGGCTGCTTGAGATCCCGATCGCATTGACCATCGCGACGATCAAAGCCGTCGTGATCATGCTGTATTTCATGCATCTCAGATACAGCAGTCGCTTGACGTGGCTGTTTGCCGGCTCCGGCACGTTCTGGCTCCTGATCCTCATCGCCTTCTCGCTGTCCGATTTCCTGAGTCGCGACTGGATCTCGCCGGTCCTTCACTCGGGTGAATCCCGCGAGATCGCCGCTGCGTATTTCGGAGGACTCCCGGATCCGGATACCGCACTCGAAGACGGGACTCATGCTGGTGAGACGGACGCGCACCACTCAAGCGGTGGTCACTAACATGACAAACTTTCCTGCGCGTGTTTGAGCTTCCTCGCGGACGTTTCGCCGGGAAATTCTTCGACCGACCGAGTCGACTCGGTCGGTTTTTTTTCTGGGTTCCAGGACCAAAGTTCAAGGAGCGTCTTCAAGCATCAACAGGTGCCCATGTTCACGTAGAAGCCCGTCCAGGCCATTGTTGAACGCTGACGTGCGGTGAAATTGACTTGAGCGACGCTTGGTGCTGATCGACGACGAGCACGTACTCCTCGAGTAGTCGCTCTCCGGCCTCAGCCTCGGCCTTCCTCGCGAAACGCTTCATGCAGGTCGAAGCAGCAGTTCTTCAAGCACGGAGAGCAGGCGGTCGAAGTCGATCGGCTTGGAAAGCGTGCCGCTGACGCCGAGTGCATGGAGCTGTTGAATCCGATCATCCAGCACATCCCCTGAAAGGATCAGCACGGGAAGATCGGCCAGGCGATCAGTCGATCGGATTCGTCGAAGCACTTCGATGCCGTCCATCCGGGGCATCATGAGGTCCAAGAGCACCAGACTGGGCCGCTCGGAGCCGAGAATATCGAGCGCTTCTGGCCCATCGCAGGCGGTCACGACCTCGAATCCGGACAGCTCAAGGAGGTGACTCATGGGCAATCGGGTCGTCTCGTCGTCCTCGACCAGAAGGACGCGGGGTCGCCTGCCCGGGGCTGGGCCCTCCGTCGGGACATGTTCCAGAGGAGGGGACGATCCGGGGGGACACAGCAGGGGAGTGACCGGGAACACGGCGAGAAATTGGCTTCCTTGGCCGGAATCGCTGGAGACATCCATGCGGCCGCCGACGGCCTCGACGAGACGCCTGCAGATTGCTAGCCCGAGGCCCGTTCCCTTGGAGCGGTCTCGCTCGGGGTTCCGGAGCTGCGCGAACTCGTCGAAGATCTGTCCCAACTGAGTCTCGGGGATCCCAGGCCCAGAGTCCTCCACGCAGAATTGGAGGCGACCGTCCGACGGCAGGGAGGCCTTGACCCGTATGAAGCCTGATTCCGTGAATTTGATGGCATTCCCGACGAGGTTCGACAGCACCCTCCCGAGCTTGACGCGATCGGCGCGGACCCAGCCATTATTCCCCTCGAATTCCCAGGAAAACGCGAGGTCCTTCTCCTCTGCCGCGAGTCGCATCGGGCCGAGTGTCGAGTCGAGCCATTCTTCGATCGGGAACTCGACCTGCTGTTGATGGATCACCCCGGAATCGAAGCAGGTCAGGTCGAGGAGGTCGCTGACCAGCTCGGCGAGATTGCCCGATGCCCGTTTGAGGTAATTCGAGAGCTGGTTGAGCTCAGCGTCTTGGGGGAGTTCATCGAGCCTCCGAGCGATGGTTTCGGCGAGCAAGTTGAGCGCATTGACCGGAGTACGAAGGTCGTGGCTGATCGCCGAGAGGAACCGGGATTTGTTCTGAGCGGATCGCTCCGCGTCGTCCTTGGCCTTTTGCATCGCGTCGGACGTGCGTTTCCGGGCCGTGACGTCGCCGATCAGGGCAAGCGCCCCGATCGGTTCTCGATTCGAGGTCAGGAGCGGCTCGAACCGCCACTCCAGGTACCGGATGGAATCGCTGCCGACCGACTCGGTCCAGGGAGCATTGATCTGGACGTGGGGCTCCAGGTCGGCCACGCATCGACGGACGGCAGAGAGCAATCCCGGCGAGTCTGCGAAGAGGTCCGAGGCCGTCGCGCCGATGATCTGCGACCGTGATCGGCCGAGGATCCGCCAGGCCGGTCCGTTGCAGGCTCGACACCGACAGTCGAGGTCGAAGTATGCGACCCCCACGGGCAGGTGGTCGAGCAGGGCCTTGAGTTGTGCGGCTCTCATGGAGAGATCGGACTGCAACTCGCTTCGTTCGGTGATGTCGTGGTAGGTGGCGATCGCGCCGCCATCGACCGTGGGGAAGGGGTGGGCGATGACCTCGAAGATGCGCTCCACCCCATCGGGCCGAACGTATCGGATCGTCTCTCGGACCTCTTCTGCGCGATAAAAGGCCCTCCACAAGGGGCGATTGAATTCGGCGATGGGCGAACCGTCGAGCGATCGAGCGGGGAAGAGTCTGGAGAACTGCTGGAGGGGCATCGGCCCCAGATCGTCCTTGCCCAGGAGCTCCCGGCAGGCGGGGTTGATCAGGGAAACGCGCGGGTTGGGGCCGGTGACGAGCACGACTCCAATCGGGATCAGATCGACGATCGATTGGAAACGCCGATGTTCGGCCTCGGCGTCGACGCGGGCTGAAAGCTCGCCGAAGAGAAGCTGCACGTCGTTCAGCGAGGCGGAGATGATGGACGCAAATCCGAGCAACGCATCAAGACATTCGTCGCTCGGCTCGGATCGCATCGCGGCGACGAGGATCCCGTGTCGCTCCCCCGCGACGCTCAATGGCAGGGCGATCAGCGATCCGAGTTGGTGTTCCGCGATCCAGTCGCGATCGAAACGTCGGTCGGTCTGGAGATCTTCGACGAAGAAATGCATGCCGCTGCGGGCGACTTCGATCACTTCGGGCGGGAGCCTGTCCGCCTGGTCGACAGACGAGGGGTCGATGCTGATGGCTTCTCCAGGGACCCCCGACGCGGCGAGCCGATAGTCCTGCGTGACGGCATCGAACAGCCAGACGCGCGCCATTGCTGCCCCGAAATCCTGGATCAATGTCTCGATGGCGGTCGCCAGGACCAGCTCAAGACTCGGTCGAGATCCGAGCCGATCGGTGAGACGGGCCGTCATCCTGAGGTAATCGAGCAGGGCAGCCCGGCCTCGTCCGGATGACGGATCGACCTTGGGGCGGAGGGTCACGACGGTCAGGTCGTCGTCTGCCTCGCGGAACGTCGAACCGAATCGGCAATCGATCGCGATGCTCGAGCCGTCCGGACGCGACAACGTCGCCTGGAAGTCGAGAGGGTGAGCCTTCCTCGGGTTCGCAAGCGGAATGATGTCCTGATCACACTCTGATCGGTGGAGAAGATCCTTCAGGAACATCCCCGTCAGCGATCCCTGGGGGCGTCCGGTAGTTTCTTCCGCAATGCGATTCGCCAGAACAATCCGCTCGTTCCGGTCGATCACGATGATCGCGTCGCTCAGGGCGTCGAGAATCGGGCTTCGAGCGATCACTCCCCCGGCATTCAACGCGAACCCTCCGTGTTCAGCAGAGACAAACGCCCAGAAGCCACCTCCCGGTGGAAGCGCGTCCAGATGGGATATCTGGGCCCGCTTCGTGGACGAGGCCCACCAGCTCCACGCAGGGCGATCGTCTTATGACGGTGTCGATCTATGGGATGCCACTGACTATAGCCGGCCGACACCGGTGATGGTAGCCTCGATTCTTCGAAAACCTAAGCCTACCGACGTGGCGGAAAACCCGTCCAATCCCTCGACTGATCCTCTCTCGAACCGGGTCTGCCTTGGGCCCCCAGGTTGGTCGTACCGTCGCCGTCTTGCTCGTGTGAGAGCAGGGAAAATGCGTCGGTTCGGCAACTCCCCTGGTGGTCCGTGCCGGCCGCCAATCGTGCTCGGCAAGCGAGGGCTCGGTCACCGGATCGGATTCGAGAAGAAGTTTCGGTGAGGCCGAGGGTGACGACCCAGAACCGTTGAGGATGCACGGAGGCTCGTCATCGCTGCTGAATGGCCGAGAACCTGTCTGGCGGCAGACCCGTGGGCCCCATCGAACCGGAGCTGATCGCGTGTGCCGGGTCGCTGCTCCTTGGCTCAAACGGTGATCGATCAATCGCGGTGGTGGAGTCATGGCGTGCGAGAGCGGGACAAAGAACAAAGAATCGAGCATTCCTACAAACACGAGACGCCGTCCTCGCCCATGGGGCGAGGACGGCGTGAGTGAAGTTCGCTCGCGTTGGGAACGGCCGAGGGGATCGATTATCGACCTCGCCCGAAGAGTCCCGAGAAGAGACGTCGCCTGGGACGTGCCTCAGGGTACTCAATCTCGACCGGGACCTCAGCCCCCCCGAGGGCAGGAGCATACTGGACTCCCCTGGGGTCGGTGATCACCCCCGCCGAGACGTCATGAGGCGGTGCGAGGGGATCCGTCGCGAGTGGGCCGACGGGTCGGGAGGTGAGTGCGTTCGGCATGGTTACGTCCGCCCCGATCACCTCTTGCGGAACCTCACTCATGGTCGAGGCATTCACGAACGGAGCTGCCCCGGACTCTGACGGGAGTCGGATTGGCCTTGGTCGGGAATCCGGCAGCACCGCCAGTTCGGAGGCGTGAGGCAGTCGCGGGAGCGATGCGATGGGGTCAGTGCCCTCGGATTCGGAAAGTCCCGAGGTGATCGGGGGGTTGAGCAAGGGGGCCGCATCCGGCCCCGTCGACGAGGCTCCCGGGAGATCGAACGGAGACGGGGCAGGGGACGAGGGCGCAGGTCCGCCACGATCCGGCGTCTCGAACGGATCCGCCCCGAAGGGCGAGGGGGCACGTCGAGGAGCATCGGGCGGAGATTCCCCCGCTCCCGGCTGATCCAACTCGAACGGCGATCGTTGCCGGGGGAGCTCCGGCAGGAGGTCATCATCCGCGGGATCGCCGAACGGGTCGGCACCAAGTCCGTCGAGCCCTGCGAACTCGTCTTCGGGGATATCGAGCGGCTGCCGGGCCAGCTCCGCCTGCCAATCGGGCGATTCCGTACTGGGGCAACCCCATCCCGGGGGGAACTGGCGCCAGCAGGTCGGATAATACCCGTAATACTTATGCCGATACATCCCGTAGACCGGGAGCTCCTCGGCGCAATCGATCCGGGCTCGTTTCTGGGTCGGCAGGTTCGGGAACAACTGGGCCTGGGCGGCCGAAGGAGCCAGGACGACCGCCAGCAAGGCTCCCCAGCCCCATCCCCGGGTTTTCCTCCTGAATCGCATTGCCCTCGCCTCGCTGCATAGTGTCCTGGCTTCGGGATGCTCCGAGACCTCCCTGAGTCCCGCTCCCCAGCCTCTCAACACAACGATCGGGCAATCCCCGGAGCAACCTTCAGTAAATGGGGGAAACCACGTCCTGCTGGAAATTCGGGCAAGATGGGCGAGGACTGGCTGTTCTCCCATTCGTTCGGAGACGCTTCAAGTGGCACTTGCGCTCTCGGGGCGAGTTCAGAGCCGGCGTAACCCGCCTCGTGAGACCGAGCGGTGCCCGTTGGCCTTCCGAATCAAGTTGATCGGAGGCGACGAATGTTTCGGAGGAATGTGATGTCCGGCGTGCGCCTGGAACGATGGTAACGCGGAGGAAGGTGACTCATCTCAAGGAAGAGGGGATCTCAATGCCGCGCCAAACGTTGCTCCGCCTGTGCCTGGTCGTGTTGGGCATGGGGCTTGGTGGTGCTGTCGGGAATGCCCAGCAGTTCGATCGGGCTCGCACGCCCCAGACCCGGTTCGCCGACCCTTACCTCACGACTCCTGCGTGGCCCGGGGTGACCGGGAATCGCGGGCTCTCGCTCTTCGCGCTCGCGGCCCGGCAGCGGTCGGCGATCCTCGAACGGCGAGAGGAACAGCGGAGCGAGGCCGGGACGGAGCGGCCTCGGTCGCCCTACCATCAGTCACGACCGGGGGGGGCGTCTGCGGCCCAGTACTTCGGCCGATCAACCCTGATCGGGCGATCGAATGCACCCGCGCGGCCAATGCAGTCCGATCGGTACCGGCACTTTTTCGGTCGAAGGAACAGGGAATCGGGGCGTTGAGGAGATCGGAGTTGAGCCTCGGGCCTTTCTTGCCGATGGTTAGTGTGAGTCGAGCTTGCCCCTGACTTAATTGTCAAGGGGAAAGCTCCGGAGATCAGGAGGGAGGGTGGCCGTCCCCGAGCATTGTGCTTGTGGTCGTTCCCCCCGAGGAGTCGGCGGGGGGCTGAGTCGACCCACCGACGGCCGGACCCGGTTCGACGGGCAGGAGTCTCGCATGGATCGCACACGGACGGCTCGATGGCGGCTGCCCTGGGTCGTGCCGCTGCTCGCCCTGATCGCCTGCGGATGCCAGACGGTCAGGACCCCCGAGGAGAAAATTGCGCAGAGCAACCTCCCGAGGGAACTTGAAAAGACCTCGATGCCAGAATATGTGGTCGAGCCGCCGGATCTGATCCGGATCGAGGTGCTCGAGGCGTTGCCTGGCCGACCGATCACGGGTGAGCGGCTCGTCCGACCTGATGGCAAGGTCTCGCTCGATTTCTACGGCGAAATCTACGTGGCCGGACTGACGGTCTCGGAAGTCAAGGAAAAGGTCATCATCCACCTCCGTCAATTCCTGACGGATGAGGCACTCGGGCTCATCGAGCTGAATCCCGACACCCTGGAATACGAGCGGATTCCACCGACGGAATCGAATCGTATCTTCGTGGACATTTCCTCGTATAACAGCAAGGTCTACTACATTCAGGGAGACGTCATCCAGCCGGGCCGCCTGGTGTTGACCGGCAACGAGACGGTGCTGGATGCGATCAATTACGCGGGTGGCCTGCTCCCGACGGCGGCGACGCAGAACATCCGGCTGGTGCGGCCGGCCCCGCCTGGGGCCTGCTGTGCCCAGGTGCTCCCGGTCAATCTCGCGGCGATCGTCAACGCCGGCGACACGACGACCAATTACCAGCTCATGCCGGGCGACCGGATCGTGGTCTATCGCGACCCGATCGTGCGGACCAGCGTGTTCCTCAACCGCATCGCCGAGCCGTTCTTCACGGTGGTCAACGGGATCCAGATTTACTCCTTCGCGTCCCAGAGCTTGAGGTTCCTCAATATCCCGCTCCAGGGGCAGCAAACCAATACCGGGATCCTGCCGAACCCCGCCGATCCCGCACTCGGGGTCCGCTGACCGGCCCGATTGAAGAACGTGTTCGCACATGTTGACCGGGTCGGGAGACGCTCGCGTGCTCCCGGCCCGGTCTTCGTTTGTGGCGTTGACTTGCAGGGCCGGGCGATGCGGGACTAGACTCGGTTCTCCTTCGCGATCCTCAACTCCGCGTTGCTCCCGGAAGACCAATGGACCTCCCCCTGCAGTTCGTTCGCATGCTCCCTGGCGTGATTGGGCTCGTCCTCTGGCTCCCTTCGATTGGCTTGAGCACGCAGGCCGACGAGGAGCAACCCGATCCGGAGGAACTCGTTCCCGGCCTGGTCGTGCGCTGGATGCCGAGAGAGCACGATCAACCCGAGGTGACTCGCGTCGCATCGACTCTGGTCGACCGATGGGGGGCGACCGTTCCTGACCCTCGATTGCCGATCGAAGGTTTCCGGGCCCGATGGGCCGGCTGGCTTCTGGTCAGAGAGCCGGGATCGTACCGCTTTCGGATCGACTCTGATGGACTGGTTCACCTGGAACTCGGGGATGTCGCCGTCAGCACCGAGGGCGGTGCTGCGTTCGTCTCCCAGTCCGTGACGCTGCGGCCTGGCTTGGTTCCAATCCGAGTCCGATCCGTTCACCAGGGGCCGGACCGTCGACTTGTCATCGACTGGAGAGGGCCGTCGTTTGGGTTCGAGCACCTGCCCCCGTCTCAAGTCTATCACGAGGCGGGACAGACCCCGGACGCGGATCCCGTCGAACGTGGTCGGCAGTTGGCGGATCGGGTCGGGTGCGCCAACTGCCATGCCATCGCGGGGTTGACCCCGCACCCGACCATGGGGCCCTCACTCTCGGGGGTCCACTCCATTCACGACGACTGGTTGATCGATTGGCTCCTCGATCCCGAGGACCGACGACCAGGAACGCCCATGCCGGGCTTCGGTCTCGATGACCAGCAGGTCGCCGACGTGCTCGCAGCCCTCGACTCGCAGGCGGAGAAGCCGACCGATCTCGATCGCGAGGCGCAAATGGCGATCAACGTGGCGGACCCGGGGCGAGGACGACTGCTCTTCCGTTCGGCCGGTTGTCTCGGATGCCACACGCGGGACTTGGATGACGAACGCCCGGATCACATCGATGTCGCCCCTGATCTGTCCGATTTGGGGGCCAAGCGCACCCTCGAATCCGTCGCGAGCTATCTCGCAGGGCCGTCTCGATCTCAGCCCGGTCGGCATCGCCCGCATCTTGGCCTCTCGACGGATGCCGCGGCACACCTCGCCGCCTACCTCACCTCGGACGAGAGCGTTGGCTTGCCAGAGCTCAAGCGGCCTCAGCCTGCGGGTGACTCGGGCCGGGGAAGGGTTCTCATCGAGAAGGTGGGATGCGCATCCTGTCACGAGATCCCGGGTGTAAGCGCGATCCCCTCGTCGGTTTCTCTCGATCGGACAGCGGATCTTCAGGGAGGGTGCCTCTCTACGAACCCGCCATTCGGCGTCCCCCGGTTCGGGTTTGAGGAGGAGCAACGGCTGGCCCTGAGGACCTTTCTTTCGGAATCCTCCCTGCGATCTGCTCCCCCTTCGTCCTGGACCCGAGCCGAGGACGGACTGCGTCGGCACAACTGCCTGGGTTGCCACGCCCGAGATGGCCGGGGAGGGGAAGCCCTCGGGGCGCAACTGGCGCGATTCCTCGCCGAGGACCGAGAACTGAACGGGTTCAAGGGGACCTTGACGCCTCCGGACCTCTCTCAGGTGGGGGCGAAGCTGAAGCCGGAAGCACTCGATCTCGCCATTCGGGGAGAGGCCCCCACGGCTCGCCCCTGGCTCTCGGTCCGGATGCCTCGCTTCGACTTCGAGCCTGGAGAGGCCGAAGCCATCGCGAGCTACTTGAGAGACCATGACCGAGTTGACCCGGCCGAGCGTGAGCAGACCAAACTCGGACCGATGCATCCCGGACCCGACGTGGGCATCACCCTACTCGGGCGCCAGGGGTTCGGCTGCCTGTCCTGTCATGTGCTGGATGGGAAGATTCCGCCAGGAGGGGAGGCGGAAACGCTCGGACCGGATCTCGCGTTGGCCCACCAACGGATGTCGCGACCGTATTTCGATCGCTGGCTCAGCGATCCGCAGCGCATCCTGCCGGGAACGGCCATGCCGCAATTCCTCCTGCCCGCGCCGGGGATTGAGGGGACGATTTCCGAGCAACTGGGAGCGGTCTGGGAAGCACTCGGCAACCCCGGCCTGGTCGAGAACGCCTCAACATCGACTCGACAATTCCTCGAGCGTCAGGGCGATCGTGCCCTGGTCGTCAGGGACATGATTCTGCCGGATAATGCCCCCCTGGCGTATTATCCCAGGGGCCTGGCGATCGGCTTGAAGGGGGATCGTTCGGTCCTGTTCGATACGGATCAGTTGATCTGGGTGCAGTGGTGGGATCAGGGCTTCCTTTCTCGGACGAAGGAAGGACGCCTCTGGGAATGGCACCCAGAAGGGAGGACCCTCTGGGTGGCGCGAGACGAACTGCCCCCGATCCTCTTGCAGGAGCCCGATGGTCGACTCTCATTTCCCGAGCTACGGAGGGATCGCTTCGGGACGTTCCAGGAATTGACGTTCGAGGGGAACGGTGTTCGCCTCCACTATGATCTCCATGCATCCAGCCACCCCGGTCTCCGGGTGACGGAGGTGATTGAACCGACACGGGAGGGTTGGCTGCGTCGCGTCGAGGTGCAGGATGTCCCCGATGACCTGACGCCCGTGATCCTGGCGGTCGATGGCCAGACATGGGCGTTGCAGGACGATCAGGGTGCGACGAATCGCGAGGGCACGATTGATCTCAGGATCGAGGGGCCCGCATCCTGGATCAAGGCGAGTGGCGACCCCCCGCTGAACGACGCGATCCTCGTCAAACCCGTACGAGGCGAGGACGGGACCTGGATCGGTACTCTGCGAACTCAGGTTCATCCCGAGGACTGAAGAGAACGTCGGGAGCCTCCCGGATGACGACCAGGGCTCCCGACGCCGAGGCTGATCCACTCGACATCAGCGGAAGGTGCTCACGCCGATCGTCAGATCAACGAGCACTCGGAGGACCGCCCGGCCCTCGACGACCGCCGGGTCCGGGACGCCCACCCGGTCCGAAGCCGCCTCGCCGCCCCCCCGCGCCGGGCCCCATCTGGAACGTCTCGCCGGTGAGTTCGTCCCAGGAGGATTTCTGCTCATCGGTCAGGATTGACATCGCCTTGTCGAGGGTCTCGCGGCGCAATTCCATCAGATCGCGCATGACCTGGCCACGCTGGTCGGCTTCTCTCGCGTCGGCCATGAGCGATTGCGTCTCGGATCGATACGCCTCGATCAACTCGGAGAGCTTCGATTGCTGCTCGTCATCCAGTTTCAAGGATTCCTTGACTCTCGGGTTCGCAAAGGCCTGGACCCCTTGCAGTTGGAGCTGGATCTGGCGGAGCCGGGTCATCTGCTCGGGTTCCAGCACCTCTTGAAGTCGTTCCTGGGCGGATTCATCGAGGGTCCTGGTCATCTCCTCGAAGCGATCGCGACGCGCCTCCGGCCCGAGATCCGCCAGTGCTTCGCGGGTTTCCCTCATTCGGCCCATCAGCTCCTCGCGGAATTGATCCGCGATCGTGCGGACCTTGCTGGTTTGCTCCTCGGAGAGTTCGAGCTCGTCGACGACGGGGGGCATGGAGAGGATCTGTACCAGTCCTCCCTGCATCCCCCTCATCCCGCCTGGCCGACCCGGCCCACCCTGCCCGGGGCCTCCGGGGCGCTGCGCCAGGACCGGGGCGGAAAGGATCACCGAAAGGCCGAGTGCAAGCGCCAGTTGATAAGATCGTGGCATCGAGCAAGTCTCCCTGGGACGGCGTTGGTGCTTCCGATCGACGTTCGCGCGTCCCCGGACACTACCGGGAGGCCTGCCGAGCGACCTCGATCGTTGCCAGCCGTCCTATCAAACACCCAGCGTCAACGAAAGTATCGTGGGCCGGGCCTGATGCCAGGGGAAGTCGATTTCGAGGGGCCGATGCGGTCCGATTAGCCGGGGAGTCTCCCCGAGGCGAGTTCTTCTTCCCATTCGTCGAGCAGCGGCCAATCGACGGCGCACGTGCCGAAGTCGGCCAGGTGCATGTACGTCTCCAGCCGGGCGATGGTCGCGTCGATCAGGCCATTGTCCTTCCGGAAGATCGGGCCGTGCGACGGGAGGAGGAATTCGACATCCGCGCCCCGGATCCGCCGGAGGCTTTTCACGAAATCGGGCAGGTTCGACCCGTGGTGCGCATCGATGACACCCACGCTGCCGTCCCGGAAGATATTGTCACCGGAGAACAGCAGCTCTCCCATCCGAAACGCGAGCTGTCCGGCGGTGTGGCCCGGAGTGCTCCAGACCTCGAGCCGCTTGTCGCCGACCTCGAGAATGTCCCCCTCATCGATTGTCCGGTCGACCTTGCAGGGGGGCATGGGGATGTGGATGTTCTGGGCATCGATCCGGGCGTAGGTCGTGACCTCGTCTCCCGATTCCAGCGGCGCAACCGATTTCGGGTGGGCGACCACAGGGCACTTCAACAGGTCGCGGGCCCGGGCTAGCCCCTGCGTGTGATCGGCGTCGGCATGCGTCGCGACGATCATCTTGCACGCGGAGAGGCTGTAATTCATCTGACGAATCAACTCCAGGACGTCGCCCAGCTCATCAAGGAACCCGACGTCGATCAGGATGTACCCGTCCCCCCCATCGATCAGGTAGATATTGACCCCCAGGCGACGACGAGCCTGCACATTCAGCTCGATGACGCCGGGAAACACGAAACGTCGCTCAACCATGGGAAAAGCGCCCTTGAAACTCGAAGAATATCGTTTCGCCTGGGCACCGGTCGATCGTGCAGACCAGACGCCGCGTCCCATGAGCGGATTATAGACAGTTCGATCGTCCGAGGTGTGGTGACCGGATTTATTGAGTGCGAGGCGTGCGGTCGGTGCCGTCCCAGCCGTGCTCTCCCACCAGGGGTACGAACCGGCAAGAGACCGAGCGGAAGTGGACCGGTTTGCCATCCCTGCGATCGATGACGTTGAGCTGTTGCTGA
This sequence comes from Tautonia sp. JC769, assembly GCF_040717455.1. Classification (NCBI taxonomy): domain Bacteria; kingdom Pseudomonadati; phylum Planctomycetota; class Planctomycetia; order Isosphaerales; family Isosphaeraceae; genus Tautonia; species Tautonia sp. JC769. The sequence goes on along the minus strand of NZ_JBFEFH010000003.1, from coordinate 115,558 downwards.
GATTCCGAGCCGATGGGGATCACGATACGTCCCCCTTCGGCCAGTTGTTGAAACAGCGTTTCTGGGAGATCCGGCGCCGCCGCGGTGACCAGAATGCGGTCAAAGGGGGCTGCGTCCGGCCATCCGATCGTACCATCTCCGACGCGATACCGCACATTGGTCAGCTTCAGGCGTCCATCGAGCATCTCCCGAGCCGCCTCAGACAGGGCGGCATGGCGTTCGACTGTGAAGACCTCCCGGGCGAGTCTCGAGAGGACGGCGGTCTGGTATCCGCTCCCGGTCCCGACCTCGAGCACCCGCTCGGCACCGGTCAGCGCGAGTTCCTGGGTCATCAGGGCCACCATGAACGGCTGGCTGATCGTCTGCTCACAGGCGATCGGCAGCGCTCGATCCTCCCAGGCGTCTGATTGCATCGCCGGCGGCACGAACTGGTCGCGGGGGACGTTCAGGATCGCCTCGAGGACTTTCGCATCGGTGATCCCTCGCTGCCTCAGATGGTTTGCCAGTTCCCGGGCACGCACATCAGGCTGATCGGGCATGAGTCTGTTCTCCGCCGGGGCTGACCTGAACGTCGCGAAGTTCGAGCTGGACTTCTCGACGGCCATTCCATTCGTTGATCGACGGAAGGAAGGCGATTGCGCATTCGGTACCGGCGGCTAACGCCCCGAGCTTCTCGGCCATATTCCAGCCAATCGCTTTGACGGTCGTCCCATTCTGCGAGAGCCGGAGTTGCACATGATTCTTGCGTTCCCCCACGATCCGGGGCTGGCCCACGATCCGAGCCCCAGTCGTCGAGAGGATCGGACGCGGGTTCCCGATGCCGTAAGGTTCCAGGGCTTCGATCCACTCGACGACCTTGATGCTCAGGTCGGCCAGTCGGACCTCGGCATCGATGTCGAGTCGGCGTTGCTTCTGTTCATCCGTCAACGCCGTCCGGCAGTGCTGCTCGAACCGCTCCGCGAAGGAAGGGAAGTCGGACGGCTTCATGCGGAGACCGGCGGCGGCGCGGTGTCCCCCGAAACCGAGGAGGCCCTCGGAGCAGGACCGGATCGCGTCATACAGATCGAAGCCCGGGATGGATCGCCCCGAACCCTGGCACAGGTCGTCTCGGAGGGCCATCACGATGCTCGGGCGGTGGTAGAGCTCGGCGAGGCGGCCCGCAACGATGCCGATGACCCCTGGATGCCACTTCGGATGCCCGAGCACCACCGCTCCTCGCTCCCCGAGGCCTCCCAGGGCGTCGACCATCTGACGCGCCTCGGAGACGATCGTGTGCTCGATCTCCTGACGGCGCCGGTTGCAGGCGTCGAGCTCCGCGGCCAGATGCTCGGCGCGAGCCGGGTCGGAGGTCGTCAGCATTTCCACGGCCATCATGGCGCATTCGAGCCTGCCGGCCGCGTTGATCCGGGGGGCCAGTCCGAACCCGACGCTGCCGGTCGTCAGTTTCTTCTTGCCCAGGCAGTTCGCCACCCGCATCAGGGCAGTCAGTCCGAGCGACGGGTCGGCGTGGATCGTGTCCAGCCCGTACCGGACGAAGATGCGATTCTCATCTTCCAGCGGCACCATGTCCGCCACGGTTGCCAACGCGACCAGGCCGAAGGCGCTGAGGAGGAAGTCGCGGAGGTGGGGGGACGCCCGCTTGCCGTCGCCGAAACTCTTGCAGACCTGCCAGGCGAGCTTGAACGCCACCCCCGCCCCGCAGAGCTCGCCGAAGGGGTATGAGCCGCCCGGCAATCTCGGGTGAACCAGCGCGTCGGCCTCGGGCAGCTCGGGCCCGATCGTATGGTGATCCGTGACGATCAACTCGATCCCGAGCGATCGGGCCAGCTTCGCTTCCCTGACCGAGGTGATCCCGCAATCGACCGTGACGACGACCTGGTCCGCATGCTCGGAGGCGATCCGGCTCAACGCCTCTCCGTTGAGGCCGTAGCCCTCCTCGACCCGGTTCGGGATGTAATAGTCGACGTCCCTGGCACCCGCGAGGCGGAGGCAGGACCAGAGGATGCTCGTGCCGCAGACGCCATCGACGTCATAATCCCCGTAAATGACGATCTTTCGATTTTGCTCGATCGCCCGGACGATGCGATCGGCCGCGTCGACCACGCCGGGGAGCAGCTCGGGGTCGTGCAGTTTCTTCCGACGGACTTCGAGGTAGTCTCTCGCCTTCTCCGGGTCGTTGATCTTCCGATTCAGGAGAATCTGCGCGACCAGGGGGGGGACGCGAGTTTCCCCGGCGAACCAAGCGACCTGGGCCGGGTCACTTGGTCGGAGATGCCAGCGGTGTGACATCGCAATGTCTCCCTTCCCCCGAAGCCTTCCGGGCCAGGTCCGTCGATTCAGTCAGGCTGGCCTGACGACAATCGACGCCGTTCCTGATCGAGGTCAATGTCGAACTTGTTCGCCTGGGCATCCAATACGACCCGACGAATCACGTAGATCTGACCGAAGATCGATTCGTCCGAGGCCGGGAGGTCGGCCCCGATCACTCGAATTGCGACCGATCCGGGAGCGACCCCGTCGGCGAGGAAGGTCCCGTCCGGACGGATCGGCACCGATCGCAGGCGGCCGATCGCGCCGTCGACGGGGAGGAATTCCAGCCATCCGCGGGTCAGAGGGTCACCCGATCGGTGAATCCGCCCCGACACCTCGGCCCCTGGAATCCACTCCACGCCCCACTCCTCGGCGCAACCGACTCCGATGAGAGGGAGGGCCAGGAGCCACGAATACACCCACCTTCGGGCAGAGCCTGGATCGGACTTCAATGAGTTCTCCCGCACCTGGTGCCGGATCGAGTACGCATCACGATCGCCGTTGAAGGGCCCCTCAGGAACGGGGCCGCCACGAGGATCAATCCGGGAGGGGCCCGAGGTCGAACGCGAGGCGGAACTCCCGAGGGAGTCCTCGAAGGGTACTCAGGAGTCCGTTCGCATGGGCTCTTGAGAGGGCGTCGAAACCCCGGGAGTGTTGCGGCAAGGGGACCAGTAGGCCCTCGGAACGGCCACGACCCGAGGCCGAGGTGATCACGCCCGGATCGGCCATGATCAGGCCGCCGGAGTGGCGATCGGCGAGCAATCGGCCCGCCTCGCCCAGCAAGACGAGGGTCCCGCCCCGCTGGCGGAGGCCGGCCCGATGGCCGGTCGCCCCTCGGACCACGATGGCGCCCCCCGACATCCAGGCGCCAAGGGCATCGCCGGATCGCTCTGAGATCGCCAGGCGGCCCGACCGGAGCCCGCGACCGGCGCCGTCGGCGGCCGATCCGTGACAGAGGATGGTCACTCCCGGCGCATCGAGTCCCGCCCCGAGCTCGGGGCCGGCATTCCCGATCACCTCGATGACCGCGTCCCAGGGCCCGCGGAGCCCGGACGCAAGCAAACGCTGGCCCTCGACCTCGGTCAATCGGACGAGCCGATGACCGGAGTCGAGGGCCAGGAGGATTTCCCGGTTGATCTGCTGGTAGTCTCGCACCAGCGAAACGGGGATTTCGAACGCCGAGGGCGGTTGATTCATCGTCCGATCGCGGTCAAGAAGCATCCTGGAGTGCGAATTCCCGGCCCCCCGAGATGAAGGTCCCATCCTCGGGGCGGTTCTCGTTGAGGAAGGTGCGCAGTTCGTTGAGCCGACCGATCACGCGATCGCGAGCCCCGGTGATCTGCGCCCCCCGGGCGTTCGTCAGTTCGACCGACGCGACCGCAAGTTGCCGGATGAGTTGGTGGACTCGGACCACGTACTGCTGATGCGGCCCCAGGCCCCGCGTGTTGCGCAGTCCGGAGCCCCGGAGCTCAGGGGCCCCGTCCAGCGACGAGAAGACCGGGGCGACGATCAAGGCGGTCAGGTACTTCACCCGCTCAGGGTTGTACGCTTCAAGCTCTCGAGGATCGCTCAGGTCGACGATCCGCTGCCCGATCTCGACGGCAAGCGTGCCGACCTGGTACGCCGCGAGGGAGAAATTGAGCTGCGGGTAATTCGGGGGAACTTCCAGCATCCCGAGCGCCCAGGCCGCCCAGGCCCGGCTCTCGGGGCGTTGATCCGCCGAGCTCAGGACCGCCAGCAGCTCATTGGCAAAGACCGCCTGATCGCGATTCTCGACCCCCGAAATGCGGCGGAGCGTCCCGAGGGCCTGCAGCGCCCGGGTGTGGGACAACCAGTAGGCCTCGGGATTGTCTCGGAGGAACTCGACGAGCGCATTGGCCGCGTTCTCGCGATCGGCCGTCGACAGCGAGTCGCCCGCCTCGACCGCGATCCGACGCACGCCCTCGGCCGCCAGTTGTTTCACGATCAGGGGTTGTTCCGGATTGCGGAGCTGCTCGATCAGCAAACTCAAGGCGACCGGATCGCCGATCCGGCTCAGGGCCTGCATGACCTGAACCCGGGCGTAGAGGTGGTTCTTGAGCAGCTCGGGGGCCAGCGCGAGGAGCCGGGAATTGAACTCCTGGAGGAACCGCCGATCGCGCTGATTGGCGGGGACCTCGGCGTACGGCAGGGCGAGATACTTGCCCGCGTCCTCGATGGACTGGATACGACTCTGCTGGCCACCGGACATGACCGCGTTGATGTTATCGTGGTCGGTCAACTGTCGGGCCGCATACTTGATGAAGCGATCGATCAGCCCGGCATCGAGTCGAGTTCCGCCCCGGGCCATCTGGGCGATCGTCCGGTCGGTGTTCGGGGGCACGAGCACGGTCGAGTGCAGCTGGTCGTACCGACCGCGCATGATCGACGCGGCGACGGGATCGACGTAGATCGAGTCTGCAAGGACGTCCTGTTGGTCTTGCTTCTCCGGGGTCATCTCGCCGTCGATCGGCGCATCCTGGTCGACCTCGCCGTTTGCCTGGTCGTCGGGCTGCTGGCCCCGGGCCGACGTCGTCGGGAGTGACACGAGTCCTCCCACGATCAGGAGCAAAGCGAGCCCTCGGCCGAGGTTCCGCGCCCAAGCCGGTGCGATCGCATCGATCATGATTCACAAACCTTGATGGAGACGTGGATTCAGACCGTTCCTGGCAGGACGGGCCGGTGAGATCGGTGGCCGGGTAGGCCTCAACGCCTTCGACGCCCGGGATCCTCGAGAGGTTCCCAGAGTCATTCTAACACGAGGCTCGGGCCGAGTCAGGCGACGAGGCACGGACAAATCAGAGCCGTCGCGGATCGGTTTCGGCGATGATCGCACTCACGGCCTGCTGATTGAACCCCTTGAACCCTTCCCGCCGCTGCAAGTTTTCGAGGTGGCTGCCGATGGCTCCCTCGGAGAGGAACCGAGCATGCTGTTCCTCATCGATCCACCCGAGATCGCGCATGCGGTCCGCACGATGAGCCTGCACAGGCCATCGCTCGCCCCGGGTGAACGCCTGACGGAGGAACGAGAAATCGCTGAAGGGTTTCATCGTCTCGATGCCGGCCTCGTCCTGCAGCGCAATGCGAAGGGCATCGAAATCGAACTGGGCCTCCAGGTGGTGCATCCCCGCATCGAGCAGCGACTCGCCGTGCAGTCCGACCCAGAGGCCCACCGTATGGGGCTGGGGCAAGTCGGGCAGGGCCTTCCGGGCAAAGTCATCCTCGGCTTCTTCGGGAGCGAGGTCGAGGTCAGCGAAGATCACGATGCCGGTCGTCGGATGCTCCAGGACCTGGGCCCCCCAGCCGGCCTCCTTCCCGGCGTGGAACGACTCCCGGAGCGTGAAACCGAGTCGTTCGAAGATGCCGATGACCCTGGGAAAGAAGCGCCGGGAGCAGCGAAAGGTGTGGTGGTCGTGATTGGCCCAGCCCAGCCCGAGCCGATCCTGTCGACGCTTCTGGACCCGTGCCGCCGTATTCCGGGACTGCCAGTACTCACGCTCGACTTCGAAAATGAGATGGCAGGCGAGGTCCGTCGACCCGGCCCGCTCCAGGACCTGACCCAGGACCTCTTCGGCGACGTCGAACCCTTCTGCGTCGTCGGGGAAATGGCGTCGGCGGGCCTGCCAAAGCTCCCGAGCGGCCAGGGCGTCTCGGGTCGAGTGCGGGGCCATGCGGCCTCCCTGGGCCCAGGAGCTGGGGAACGGTTCGAAGCCCAGATAGCCCCGACGCTCCACCACGATCATCGAGGTCTCTGCCCCCATCACCTCGACCTTCGCGAAGCGATACGGACCGACCGGGTAGCCGACGATCGCGAGGCCCAATCGATTCGCCTCACTGAACGAGGCGATCGACTCGACCTTCAAGGCGATCGAGGAAACCTGGGGGCCGCCCCCGGCACCGGGGACGACGGCGAGGGGCGGGAACTGTCCCCCCGGGTGACGGAAGGTCGGCGCATTCACTCCATAGGGTTCGGGCGTCCGCTCGTAACCGAGTCGGGCCAGTCCTTCGACGAGATTCGGGCGGTCATTGAGGACCAGATGATCGATCCAGTCGGTAATCCGGGTGCTCGTCTCGGCGGCCATCCGCCGATCGAGTTCGGCGGCGAAGGCGTTTCCCCCGAGGGCCGCGCAGACCGCCTTGCCGAGGAACTGTTCGGTTTCGGGCCATCGTTGCCAATCGAAGGACTGAGCGGTGGAACCGTGCGACGCGGTCGACATGGGAATCACTCGGAGAACGTTCGGATCGAAGCGAATTCACGATGCCCCATCGGCCGGATGATCGTGTCCGGCGGGAGAGGGCCTGATCCTGGAGCGTTACGGGGACGACGGGCACCCCCCACACATGGCAGCCAGGGTTGATCGGAAGAGGTCGAGGCCGATCGCGACCTGCTTCCTGGTCAGGCAGAGCGGTGGGCAGAATCGAATCGTACTCGGTCCGCACGGAAGGAGCAGCAAACCTCGCTGGAAGGCTTCCAGAATAATTCGATCCCGGAAACCGGGAAGGGGGCCATCAGGGGAGCCGATTTCCACGCCGATCATCAAGCCCTTGCCCCGAACGTCGACGAGGCAGGGGTGGGTTTCGCCCAGTTCCCTCAGGCCCTCTGCCAGCTCCAGGCCACGATCCTGGGCATTCTCGGCGTATCGCCGCTCGATCAGGCCGAGCGTGGCGAGCGCGGCCGAACACGCGACGGGATTCCCGCCGAAGGTGCTCGCGTGACTCCCCGGGGGCCAGTCCATGATGGATTCCGGGGCGACGATCGCCCCCAGCGGCAGGCCATTGGCGAGCCCCTTGGCCAGGCAGACCACGTCGCCGTGGACCCCCCAGTGCTCCGAGGCGAACATCCGACCGGTCCGCCCGATGCCCGTCTGGATCTCATCGAGGACGAGCATGATACCGTGTGCGTCGCAGACGGTCCGCAAGCCCCTCAGGAAATCGTCGGGGGGGACGATGTATCCCCCTTCGCCCTGGATCGGCTCGACGAAGATCGCCGCGGTTTCCTCGGGCGGGCAGGTCGTTCGGAACAGCACGTCCAGGCTGGAGAGATCGCCGTAGGTGGCATGCTGAATCTCGGGGACGAGGGGCGAGAAGCCTTTCCGTTGGATCGACTTGGACGCCGTCAGGCTCATCGCGCCGTAGGTCCTGCCGTGAAAGGCTCCCCGAAATGCAACGACCCGGGGACGACCCGTATGAAAGCGCGCGAGTTTGAGGGCCGCCTCGACGGCCTCGGCCCCGCTGTTGGCGAAGAAGACGCGTTTCGGCCCGGGACCGGGAGCGAGCCGGGCAAGCGTCTCCGCGAGTCGAATTTGAGGGCGATAATAGAAATCGGTCCCCGACATGTGGATCAGGCGTCGTGCCTGATCGCGGATCGCCTTCACCACTCTCGGGTGGCAGTGGCCCGCGTTGGTCACGGCGATTCCCGCGGTGAAGTCGAGGAAGCGATTCCCGTCCAGGTCCTCCATCATCACCCCGCGAGCCCGCCGGACCACCAGGGGATACATCCGGGTGTACGAGGGGGACGTCACTCGCTCGTCCCGGGCGATCCAGGCGGCGGCCCGGGGGCCGGGCAGTCGATCGGTGACGATCCTCGGTTCACTTCGAGAGAGCGGGGCTGCGGGAGGCATGATGAGGGGCTCCAGCGGTGCAACTCGCGAACGACATGACCTGTACGAGTCAGACCGAGACCACACCCCGGGGGATGAGCGAAGGTGCCGCGAGACGGCCCCGCCGATGACGGTCCGGACTCTCGCGGTGCTCACTCGATGGAACGAAATGCGTCTGTTGGGATCATACGATCGGGGAGCAAGAAAGGTCAAACCGACCGCGAGGCCCCGGGGGCGGTGCTCGGGGACGCAGAATCGCCTCGAAGCCGGGAGCGGGTGTCATCAAAGGAATGTGTCGTGTTCGCGTCTGTTTTCCTTGGAGTCTGCTGGCCCGGCCCGACAGGACGAGCACCGGCCTCACCCCTGGGCCGACCGTTGCATTGCCTCGCTGGGGGCCTGATCATGTGGCGACGCTTTCGATTGTCCGCTCCAAGACTCCGATGAGAGAGGAGGCCCCATGAGGTCGAACGGTTTGGTGATGATTGCCAGTGGTCTGTTGGCGATGGGGGCCTGGCCATCGGTCGAGGCGCAGGAGCGGACGATCCCGGCCCCTGCTCAGGTCCTCGGGTTCGAGCCGGGGGCCGACTTCCGACTCGCCCCCTGGTCGGACGTGGTGGAATACTTCCAGCAGGTGGCCCGCACCTCGGATCGAGTCGAGGTCGTCGAGATCGGCCGATCGACTCAGGGCCGGCCCTTCCTCGCCGCGGTGGTTTCATCCGAGGAAACCGTCGCCGATCTCGACCGGTACAAGTCGATCCAGCGTCGACTCGCGCAACCCGATCCGGGCGTCTCCGAGGAGCAGGCCGAGGCGCTGATCGCCGAGAGCAAAGCGACGGTCCTGATGACCTGTACGATCCACTCCTCGGAAACCGCCTCGACGCTCATGGCCTGTACGCTGTTGCACGAGCTGGCCACGCGAGATGATCCCGAGACCCGGGCGATCCTCGACGAGACCATTCTCCTGATCATCCCGTCGGTCAATCCGGATGGGGTCGATCTCGTCCACGACTGGTACGAACGATCGAAGGGGACCCCCTGGGAAGGATCCGGGATGCCCTGGCTCTATCATCCGTACGCGGGGCACGACACCAACCGCGACTGGTTCATGCTCAACCTGGACGAGACTCGCATCCTGACCCGGTTCCTCTACGAGGAATGGTTCCCGACGATCACCTGGGACGTTCACCAGATGGGGTCGACCGGGCCTCGGTTGTTCGTCCCGCCGTTCTTCGATCCCGTGAACCCCAACCTCGACCCCCGGATCAGCCAGGGAATCTTCCTGATCGGTGCGCACATGGCGGCCGACCTGGCGCAGGGCGGCAAGAAAGGGGTCGCGACCCACTCCATGTACGACAACTGGTGGAACGGGGGCAATCGGACGGTCCCCCAGCGGCATAACATGGTCGGAATCCTGACCGAGGCCGCCAGCGTGAAACTGGCCTCGCCGATCTTCCAGAGTCAATCCGACCTCCGAGGTGGCAGCCGAGGCTTTCCGGACCATGAGCCGAGGGTCACCTTCGTCGACCCCTGGCCCGGTGGCTGGTGGCGGATCGCCGACATCGTCGAGTACGAGTTGATCGCCGCCCGGGCCCTCCTGACCTTGGCCGCACGCTACGGAGACTGGTTCCAGTCGAACTACCGGGCCATCGCGCTCGACCAGATCCGAGCAGGGGTCGAACGGCCGCCCTTCGCCTGGGTCGTCTCGGCCGACCAGCGCGATCCCGGCACGGCCGCGGCCATGGTCGAGATCCTCCATGCCACCGGCATCGAGGTTCATCGGGCGACCGAGCCCTTCGAAGCCGCGGGGGTATCGTATCCCGCCGACTCCTGGATCCTTTTCGCCTCGCAACCGTATCGGGCGCATCTGAAGGACATGATGGAGCGGCAGGTCTATCCCGATCGGATCGGAGCCGACGGCCGACCCGAGCGTCCCTACGATGTCGCCGGCTGGACCCTTCCCCTGCAGATGGGAGTCAAGGTCGCGACGATCCCCGAGCGCTTCGACGCCTCGACCGAGGCGGTCGAGGACGTGGAGACCGTCGGAGGACGGGTCGAAGGAGACGCCGAGGCGGCCGACGCCTTCTACCTCCTCAATCGCTCGAATGACGATTTCACGGTCGTCTTCTCGCTCCTTGCCGACGGCCAGGCGGTCGAGCGGATCGTCGAACCGGTCGTCATCGGCGACCGCGAGTTCCCGGCCCACACGCTGCGCATCCCGGCGACAGCGGAGACGCGACGGGTGCTCGACTCGATCCTTCCGGAGCGGTCATCGATCGCGATTGCCGTGGATTCTCCCTGGGAAGACGCCAGGGGGCCGTCGGAGGATGCGGATGACCCGGATGGACCTCGACGGATGCGATGGGAGCTACCGAGGATCGGCCTCTATCAGCCCTGGGTCCCCAGCATGGACGAGGGCTGGACGCGGCTCGTGCTGGAACGATTCGAGATCCCTTATGAGACGGTTCGCAACGCCGATCTGACCATCGGCGACCTGAACGATCGATTCGACGTGATCGTCCTGCCCTCCATCGGCCGCCGGACGTTCATGGAGGGCTACCGCCCCGACCAGTCGGAACCAGCCTACGTGGGCGGCCTGGCCGGTGAAGGGGTCAAGTCGATCCGGCGATTCGTCGAACGCGGTGGCCGCCTGGTTTGCCTCGATGATTCGACCGCCGTCGCGATCGAGATGCTCGATCTCCCCGTCAAGAACACGCTGGCCGGCATTTCCTCGAACGACTTCTATTGCCCGGGCTCGATCCTCGCCGTCGAGTACGATCAAGGGGGGCGGGCATCCTACCTGACGGCCGGAATGCCGGTGAACGGCTCGATCTATTTCTCGAACTCGAAGGGGTTCGAGCTGGGCGATGACGCCCCGGATCCCGGGGCGATTGCCTGCCGCTATGCCTCGACCGACCTCCTGGAGAGCGGTTGGTTGCTCGGCCCCGAGTATCTCGAAGGTAAGGCCGCGCTCGTCGATCTCCCCTATGGTGACGGCCGTGTCGTCCTGTTCGGATTCCCCGCGCAACACCGGGGGCAGCCCCACGGCTCGTTCCGCCCCTTCTTCAACGCCCTGCTCGGTCCCGGGGCCGAGGTGGATGAGGACCGCTGAGTCACTTGGCCGGGAGACGGATGCGCCTCGGCCCCTCAAACGCGGCCGAGGAATCCATACGGTGGGGTCGAGATTCCTTGCCCCTCCATCTTGACTCACCGCGAGGTTTGGGGCTAGGATGCCTCAATTATCGCCAGGGAAGGCGTTCGCCACGAGCTGGAACGGTCGTTTCCAGCGATTGAAAGAGCGTCGGCCCGCTTTCGGCCGAGGTGTCGACCGACGATGCAGCCGTTCGACGAGTTTCCTGGAGTGGTCAGGGCCAGCGAACCGTTGGCCCCGTTGACCTGGTTCCGCCTGGGTGGTCCGGCAGATTTCTTCGCGCGTCCCAGTACGGCCGAGGAAGTCGCGACGCTCGTCCGCACCTGCGCGGGGGCGAATCTTCCCTGGCGAGTGCTCGCCGGTGGGTCCAACGTCCTCGTGCGGGACGAAGGGGTTCGAGGGCTGGTGATCCACCTTGAGAGTCCCTCGTTTTCCGACGTCCAGATCGTCGGGAATCGCCTGATCGCCGGATCGGCGGTCCCGATGACCGCCTTGATCTCGCAGACGGCCCGGGCCGGCCTGGCCGGGCTCGAGACCCTCACCGGGATTCCGGGCACCATCGGGGGGGCGATCCGGGGGAACAGCGGCGGCAGGCAGGGGGCCATCGGGCAATTTGTCCGACGGGCCACGGTCCTGGAGGCCGACGGCCAGATCCGGACCCGGGAACAGGATGACCTCATTTTCTCGTACCGGCGATCGAATCTGGATGATTGCGTCATCCTCTCCGCCGAGCTTGAGCTCGAGGCAGACGACCCCGAGGCCGTGGTCCGCCGCATGCGCAGCGTCTGGATCGTCAAGAAGGAAAACCAGCCGTACGGCCATCAGTCGGCGGCCTGCATCTTCAAGAACCCGACGCCCGAGATCTCGGCGGGGACGTTGATCGACCAGGCGGGGCTGTCCGGCCATCGGGTCGGCGGGGCGGAGGTTTCCGATCGTCACGCCAATTACATCATCGCGGAACCCGGCGCGACGGTCTCCGACGTGTTGGAGTTGATCGACTTCACGCGTGAGGAGGTCCTGCGCCAGTTCGGCTACGAACTCGAACTCCAGATCCAGATCTGGTAAGCCGATCCAGCCAAGGAACGGGCCCGAGTCCGGTTTGGGCCCCGCTCCTGGTCCGAGGATTGGACGATGCTTCGCCTGGCAACGGATGCCGACGAACACACTCCCCCCCCCGCTGCGGATCGAGCCGCCTGGCTTTCGCTGATGGTCGGCGTGCTCGGTCCTCGGGGTACTCATGCCGCGCTGGTTGCGGTCGCCGTGCTTGGCCTCAGCTTGCTGGTCGTGAGTGGGCTGCCGGGACGTGTCCGCGCCTGGGTCCACGACCGCCCGGAGTACGACTGGGCCATTGCGCAGATCTCCCTGGATCCGGAACCGCCCTCGTGGCTCCGATCGGGGAAACGCGGGGTCCTGTCCGCGGTCGCCGAGCCGCTCCGGGCATTCGATCAGGGGTCGGTCCTGGATCTGGACCTCGGGGCCGTGGAGCGGGCGTTCAAGAATGTGTACTGGGTCGAGCGAGTGCGAGGCATCCAACGCTCCTATCCGAACGGGGTGAGCGTTGCCGTCGACTACCGACGTCCGGTGGCGATCGCGCCGATCGACCCCCCCGACGCCGCCGGGCATCCCGCCGGTCGCGATTATCTGGTGATCGATCGCACGGGACTGATCCTCGACCGGGTCCCGGTGAACTCCGATTCGGGGCGGACGTTCTCGACGGAGTTGGTCGTATTGAGTGGCCTGTCCGTCCCCCAGACGATCACGATCGGTCAGCCCTGGCCACGGCCCGACCCGTCCGATCAACTTGTCCAGTCCGACCGGGCCGCCGAGGCGGCGGCCCGGCTGGCTCGATTCCTCCTGGATCAGGCCGACCGCGATGGTTGGCCCGAGACGCGGTCCGGGCAGACCATCCCGTTCCGGCGAATCCACCCCTTCCAGGGGGACCCCCGAAAACTCTACATCTATCACCAATTCGCCGACGGTCGGGTCCTCTGGGTCGTTTGGGACGCCGCCCCCGGCGCCGAGGGATCGGGCGAGCCGACGGCGATCGAGAAGTGGGAGATGCTCCGAAACTGGATCTCCAGCGGCGGGATCGACCGCCCGCTCGACCAGGGCGCGCTCGGCTTCACCACGAGAGGCCCGGTCTGGCTCCCCCCGATCTGATTCGAACCGGTCCCTCAAGCCCTGGCGGTCGCCCCGGGAAGATCCGGGTGTTCGGCGTCCCGTTGATTCAAGCAGGGTCCGTCAGCTCCGCTCGCCCAGGCTGGGGGAGATGGTCGGATCGGCGTGAACTCGGAACACCGGGAGCTTCGGGAGATCGGGGCGATGTCGAATCGACTGGGACCCAACTGGCTGAACCGTGCGAAGGGGATTGCCGGGCCGACCTATCCGGCCCGGTACGGTCGGTTCGCGGTCTTGGTCGAACAGATCAATGCCCTGGAGCCGAAGCTGCAGCGCGAATCGGACGAGCAGATCGTCGCTCGGAGTCATGCCCTCCGGCAACGAGCCCGCCAGGGAGATCCGGTCAACAAACTCCTCGTCGAGGCCTTCGCCTTGGTCCGAGAGTCCGCCAAGCGCACCGTGGGCATGCGCCATTATGACGTGCAACTGATGGGCGGGATCGCGATCCATCACCGATCGATCGCCGAGATGGAGACCGGCGAGGGGAAGACGCTCGTCTGCACCCTCCCGGCTTACCTCAATGCGTTGAGCGGAAAAGGGGTCCACGTCGTCACGGTGAACGATTACCTCGCCCACCGCGACGCGGAATGGAACGCGCCGATCTTCCAAAAGCTCGGGCTGACGGTCGGTTGTATCCAGACCGGCCAGGATGACTCGATCCGCCGGGCCGCCTACGGTTGCGACATCACCTATGGGACCGGCAAGGAGTTCGGCTTCGACTTCCTCCGGGACCAGTTGAAGAAGTTCCAGCACGGCGACAATCACCGCAAGACCTTCATGCAAGCGTTCGTCGCCGGCTCGACCACGGCCGAAGCCGCTCGTCCGGTGCAGCGGGCCCACCACTACGCCATCATCGACGAGGCCGACAGCATCCTCATCGACGAGGCCCGGACGCCGCTCATCATCGGCGCCAACAATCAGCCGACGCAGGAAGAGGCCTCGGCCTACTTCGGCGCCGACGAGATCGCCGCGACGCTCGTCCGGATCAAGGACTTCAAATACGACCCGGTGGAGCGCAAGGCCGAGCTGAACGCTTCGGGCCGCCGAAAAGTCCAGGCCAAGGCCGGACACTCCGCCTTCTCGATGCTGACCGTCGATCTGCTCTACGAGTATGTCGAGCGGGCCTTGCGTGCCCAGATCGCCTACATCAGGGACAAGGACTATGTCGTCGCGCCCAACGAAAAAGGGCAGCCCGATGTGGTGATCGTCGACGAGTTCACGGGCCGACTCATGCCGGGCCGCCAGTGGCAAGACGGCCTGCACCAGGCCATCCAGGCCAAGGAGCGGATCGAAATCACCCTGGAAACCATCACCGCGGCGCGCGTGACGGTCCAGGAGTTTTTCAAGCGTTATTCCAAACTCTCGGGGATGACCGGTACCGCCCGCAGCGACGCCTCGGAGTTGCGCCGGACCTACACGGTCCACGTCTTCCCGGTCCCGACGAACAAGCCGAGCCGCCGGACCTGGATCAAGGACCGGGTCTTCTCGACCGAGGACGAGAAATTCCGGGCCGTCGCCGAGGAGATCGTCCGCCTCAACAAGAAGAACGTGCCGGTCCTGGTCGGGACCCGATCCATCGAGAAGTCGGAAAAGCTCAGCGCGTTGCTCAACGAGGCGAAGATCGAGCATCAAATCCTGAACGCGAAAAATCACGCGATCGAGGCCCAGATTGTGGCCCAGGCCGGCCAGCCCGGACGGGTGACGGTCGCCACGAACATGGCGGGTCGAGGGACGGACATCAAGCTCGGCGAGGAGGTCGCCCGGCTCGGGGGGCTTCACGTCCTGGGGACCGAGCGTCACGAATCGTTCCGGATCGATCGCCAGCTCGCCGGTCGCTCTGCCCGACAAGGGGACCCGGGGCACGTCCAGTTCTTCCTCTCGCTCGAGGATGAGCTGATTGAAGCCTTCGGCGAGAAGCCGGCCAGGAGACTGCGAGCCCGATACGCGAAACGGGGAGAGCTCACCAGTCCCGGCTTCCGGAAACTGTTCGTCCGTGCCCAGGCGAAGAAAGAACGGCAGCACCGCAAGGATCGACGCCTCTTGATGCACTACGAGAAGCACCGCGCCGAGATGCGGGAAAACATGGGATTGAATCCGGTCCTCGGCTGATTCCGGCCGTCAATACGACGCTCGCTCGCTCCGGCTCGGTTCAGCGTCCCCGGCCGAGCCGGACAAGTAGGCTCTGGAGGTACGCGTCGAGCTCGTCGAGATCTCCGAGGCTCTTGCTTGCCGCTTCCAGACGGGCGCGGGGCTCCTGGGGGTTATTCATCGCCTCCAGATAGCTCCGCAAGCGATCGGCCGCCCGCTGCTCTCGCAAGAGGGCGTAGATCAGCAGCCACGACTGGGCATACGCCAGCTGGACGGTCGAATCCCCGCCGAACAGGCCATCGGTCTCGATCAGGTCTCGAGTGGGGAGGAGCGAACCTCCTCGTCGCAACTCTCCCACGAGGACTCCTAGTCGTTCCTGGTTGACCGCCCCGATCCTGACCCTGCCATTGGGTCGGCGAACCTCGCCATACATCGCGAGACCTTCCAGGATGGCGAGGGGAATATCGCTCGTCCGGTCAAGCAAGCCGGTTTGGAAGGTGAGCTGGTGCGTGGCCTCGTGAAACAGCGTGATCGAGTTCGCTCGTTCGGCGCGAGGTCCGGCCGGACTGCCGCTGCGGCCGTCGTAGAGTGCCAGGTAATTCGAAACGATCTCGTAGATCCCGGTCACGTCGCCGGGGAGATCCGTCCCCAGGAACCGGTTGAACTCGTCCTGATGGGCCAGGGCAACGATGGTCATGCGGGTCGCCGGGGCTTCGACCTTGAAATCCCTCGCCTGGAAATGGCCCAGGAAATCGTCCGCCAGGCCCTCGCAGAGTCGGAGTGCCCCGAGCATGAAATCATCAGGAGCCGAGCCGAGGGCGATGTAACGTTCCCCTTCGTGGAGCCGAAGCTCCGGCAGGCCCGCCTCGGCGGCCCGCTGCCGGAGCCTGTCGAGGCGCTCCTGTTCCGGTTCGTTGCTCGGTGTCGCTGCGGCGGATCCCCGGGCCGAGCCCAGCAGTGCGATCGTCGCGGTGCTCGCGAGCCAATGGCGGCGAGTCAGTCGGGGTCCCAGCCGGTTCCGTTGCATCACTCAGACTCCGAAGGCGCCTCGATTTCCGCGATCCCGAATTGCCGGCGGAAGAATTCGACCATCTGGAGATGCGGCGAGGTCCCTCGGTCCGCCAGGTCTTCGACGTGTTCCGTGTCGCACGCGATGCCGAAAGCATCGAGTTTTGACGCCAGATAGGCGCCGAAATTCGGATGGTGAATCCCCTTGCCGGGCGGAGCGTCGGGGGGGAGCGGCCCTCTTGGCTCGTTGTAAACCAGATACACCGGCGGGTCATCCGCGGAGACGTGGGTGTCGGGTGACGCCTCCTGGTAACGTCGGTGCACCTCCTGGGTGTCGAGCTGCTCGCCGGAGAGGCCGAAGAACGGGGTCAGGGCCGGATGCTCATGCGCCCTGCCGCCGACGATCGTCGCAATGACCCGAGGATCGTAGGTCGTCTGGGCCCCGAAGACCGCCATGCAGCGGAGCCGGCTGGAGAAGTGCTCGATCGGGTCGTCACTCTCCGGCTGCTTCAAGTCGTCCTGGAACCCGACCCAGAGCGCAATCCCCGCTCCGGCCGAGCCGCCCGAGGCCGCGATCCGTTCCGGATCGATGTGCCATTCGTCGGCCCTGGATCGGAGGAACTGGATCGCTCGGGCGCCATCGAGCATCGGGGCGGGGTAGGGGGCGTGATGCGACAGGCGATAGTTGATCGAGGCGACCGAGATGCCGGATCGAAGGCACTCCTGGAGCAGATCGACGGGGATGCCTCGCTTGTCGCCCCCCTGGAAACCCCCTCCATGAATGTAGACCACCAGGGGGGACGGCTGATCGGTCCCGGACGACCAGAAGTCGAGCCGATGGCGATGATGGGGGCCGTATCGGACATTCACCCGATCGGGCAACGGCCGGTCCTGGAGGAACCGTTGTTGCGCCGCGGCCAGGCTTACCGACAACGACACCAGGGCCAGGAGGCCCCAGACCAAGATTTTGCGGCGTCTCATGGATGCAACTCGAGGAGGATCGAGGAGGCCGACGACCCGGATCGTCTCCTCCTTCGTGTCTGGCGAGCGGGCCTGGGCGGACTTCGGAACGAGTGGGCTGTTGCTCCGATTGCGGGCGAGCACGCGACGCTCACCCGGTCGAATGCTGCCCGCTTGCAAGGTCGTGATGGACCCTTGATTGACCGATTTTGAAGGGGCCGTTACAGTTGCTCTGCCAGCATCGTACTCCCCTCCAGAGCGTTTTGGAACGCGATCGACACGTCGCCCGAGGAACGGCATGAGTGCATCGGTAGGCCGCCCGCCCTTCTATCTGGGAATCGACCTGGGTGGGACGAACGTCAAGAGCGGGGTCGTTGATGACGCCGGTCAACCTCGTTCCTCGATCAGTATCAAAACTCATGCCGATCGTGGGCCGGAAGCAGGAATTGCCACCCTCGCCGAGGCCGGTCGCCGGGCGGTCGAAGCGAGTGGGTTAAGCTGGGACGACATTGCGGCCGTCGGGCTCGGATCTCCCGGTACGATGGACATCGCGGCCGGCATGCTCCTGGACCCGCCGAACCTCCCGGGATGGCAAAATTTACCAATCCGGGACCTGCTCGCCGAACGTCTTGGCAAACCCACCGTCCTCCAGAACGACGCCAACGCCGCCGCCTACGGCGAGTACTGGACGGGGGCCGGCAAGGGGGTGACGAGCCTCGTCCTGTTCACCCTCGGGACCGGCGTCGGTGGCGGGATCGTCGAGCGAGGGCGGATTATCGAAGGCCGTCATAGCCACGGTGGTGAGTGCGGGCACATCGTCATCCAGATGGAAAACGGCCGGCAGTGCGGGTGCGGCGGCTACGGGCATCTGGAAGCCTATGCCTCGGCGACGGCCCTGGTCAAACGAGCGCTAGAGGCGCTGGAAATCGCGGACGAAGAGACCGTCCTGCGAAAGCATCTCGCCGCGGGACGCCTCTCGGCCCGGTCGATCAACGAGGCGTCGCTCGCCGGGGACCCGGTCGCCGCGCGTCTTATGAGAGAAACCGCCCATTATCTCGCGGTCGGCGCGGTCTGCATGATGCACACCATCAATCCGGATATCATTTTGTTCGCCGGCGGCATGTCAAATGCGGGACCAGAGTTCATGGAGTTGATCCGCCAGGGCGTCAAACGCATGGCGTTCCCCCTGCCCGCATCTAACACCACGATTGATTACGCAACCCTCGGTGAGGAAGCAGGTTACATCGGCGCTGCCGGCTGCGCACGCATGAGCTTCGGCACCGGTGCGACGCGAGACGACTGAGACGGTTCCGCCGCCTCATCGACGACCGAACCTCAAAATCGAGTCATCCTCGTCTTCGAGGGGGGATCGACTCGCCTGAAGTGCCTCCCGTTGCTATGATATGAGGACGATTGTCTTCCACGGCGTTGCCCGGCTCTCGTCCCGAGAGCCGATGCCCTGTCCTTCGACGTCCCACGCCCCGATTCCGCTCGCCCCTCCAGCTCGGTCCGCCGGATCGACTGGTCCCTGGCCTTCTGCCTGGACTGCCCATGGCCTTCGATCCCAGGTTCATCCGCAATTTTTCGATCGTTGCCCACATCGACCACGGCAAGAGCACGCTCGCCGACCAGCTCTTGCTCCAGTCCGGCGCGATCTCGCAACGCGAATTTCGAGAGCAATTGCTTGATGACATGGACCTCGAACGCGAACGAGGGATCACCATCAAGGCTCGCGCCGTCAGCCTGCATTACGATCAGGACGGTCAGCGGTACGAGCTGAACCTGATCGACACGCCGGGGCACGTGGATTTCCACTACGAGGTGTCTCGGAGCCTCGCCGCGTGCGAAGGGGCGATCCTGCTCGTCGATGCGACCCAGGGGGTCCAGGCCCAGACCGTCGCCAACGCCTACCTCGCCATCGCGGGCGACCTGGCCCTGGTGCCGGCGCTCAATAAGATCGACATGCAGGCGGCTCGGCCCGACGAGATCAAGGAGGAGGTGTTCAACACCCTCGGCCTCGATCCCGACGAGATCCTTTCGGTCAGCGGGAAGACGGGGAACGGCGTCCCCGAGCTGTTCCGAGCCCTGATCGACCGCATTCCCTCCCCGTCGGGGGATGTCAACGGATCGCTCCGGGCTTTGATTTTCGACTCAAAATATGATGACTACCAGGGGGTGGTCGTCTACGTCCGGGTGATCGACGGTGTGATCCGGGTCGGGCAGAAGATTCGCCTGATGGCGATGGAGCGCGAGTACGAAGTGATCGGCCTGGGGCAGTTCCGGCCTCGGGAGGTTCCCTGTCAGGAGCTCGGGGTCGGGCAGGTCGGATTCGTGGTGGCGAACATCAAGCAACTTTCGGATGTTCGGATCGGTGACACGATCACCGACGCCCACCGGCCGGCCGCCCGGGCGCTTCCCGGTTATCAGGAGCCGAGTCAGGTCGTCTATTGCGGATTGTTCCCGGCGACGCACAACCAGTTCGAGGATCTCCGGACCGCACTCCAGAAGCTCGCGCTCAACGACTCGAGCTTCACGTTCGAGCCCGAGACGTCCGATGCCCTGGGCTTCGGGTTTCGGTGCGGGTTCCTGGGCATGCTCCACATGGAGATCGTCCAGCAGCGTCTGGAACGAGAAAGCGACCTGGCGCTCGTCCAGACGGCTCCGAACGTCACGTACGAGATCCTCACCAAGAAGGGGGAGACCCTCTACGTCTCGAACCCCACCCGGATCCCCGAACCGGGTGACATTGAAGAATTCCGAGAGCCTTATGCCAGGGTCAACTTCCTCGTGCCGTCCGATAATATTGGGGCCATCATGTCCCTCTGCGAGGAACGCCGAGGAAATTACATCAAGACCGACTACATCACCACGACCCGGGTCATCGTGACCTACGAGCTGCCCCTGGCAGAAATGATCTACGACCTCTACGATAAACTCAAGTCCGCCACCCGTGGCTTCGGCACGATGGACTATGAGTTGATCGGTTATCGGCCGAACAATCTGGTCCGTCTCGACGTGTTAGTCGCTGGGGACCGGGTCGACGCGCTCTCGGTGGTGGTCCATCGTGATTTCGCCGATCGCAGGGGGCGGAAGCTCGTCAAGAAGCTGAAGTCGGAGATCGACCGCCACCAGTTCGAGGTCGCGATTCAGGCGGCGATCGGCACGAAGGTCATCGCCCGCGAGACGATCTCGGCGCTCCGCAAGAACGTCACCGCCAAGTGCTACGGGGGCGACATCACCCGGAAGCGGAAACTGCTCGAAAAGCAGAAGGAAGGCAAGAAGCGCATGAAGCAGGTCGGCAACGTCGAGATCTCCCAGGAGGCCTTCCTGTCGGTCCTCGAGGCCGGAGAATCCTGAGCGTTCCCACTGCCGCATCACGCGCTTTCGGAGCCACCGTCGCCTGGCGATCTCTCTGCCAGACTCGGCGATTTCCCGGGGGGCGAATGCCTCTCGGATGGGCATTGACTCGATTCGGGGCGTCGAATGAATCAGATCGAGACACCCGATCGGTTGCCGGAGACCCAGTGTCAGGTGACGTTGCCGACCCCCGGATGCAACGTCGCTCGTTCTCAGGGCATGGCCGACCGGCAGGAGTCGATTCCTTCGGCGTCCCGGCCGTTGATCGAATCGATCCCGATCCTCTTCATCGGGATGCTCCTCGTACGGACCTTCGCCGCGGAGGCGTACATCGTCCCGACCGGCTCGATGGCGCCAACGCTGCTCGGTGTCCATCGCGACGTCTCGTGCACCTCATGCGCGTTCGTCTTCGCGCTGGGCGTCGATGAAGATGGCAATGCCGGCCGGCCGCTCTGCCCCAATTGCGGGGCCGATCTCGAAGAGGCCCCCGCGGTCGATCGCACCGGGGACCGCCTCCTCGTCCAGAAGAACTTCTTCCGATGGCGGCCTCCGAAACGCTGGGAGGTCGTGGTCTTCCTGAATCCTTCGGAACCCGATCAGGCTTACGTCAAGCGGGTCGTCGGGCTGCCGGGGGAAGCAATCGAGATTCGCAACGGCGATATCTTCGTCGACGGCCACATCGCCAGGAAAGCAATCGACGAGCAAAAGGCCGTCCGGCTCCTGGTGCATGACAGCCGCTATCGCCCGCCGGGCCCCGAATGGTTCCCGCGCTGGCAGTTCCGGAACGAGTCGAACGGACCTTCGGGATGGACGGCCGATGGCCCCGGATTTCGACATCAAGCCCCCGGACCAGGGCCTCCCGATCGGGCGATCGATTGGCTCGAGTACAGGCACGTGGATCCCGATCGCTCCCACTACGGTCCCGTCCGCGACTTCGTCGCATACAACGGCGCCCGATTGGGTTCGGGACGTCGGGTCCAGGATCTTTCGATCGAGGCTCGCCTTGAACTCGCGCCGGGGACCGAGGCCCTGACCGTCCGATTCCTCTCCGGGGCGGATCCGGTGGTCCTCACCATCCCGCTCGATGGTGGCGCCCCCCCTCAGGTCGATTTCCTGGGGAGGGACTTCCGGACCGAAGACCGCGCCGCCGGGGTCGCCGCCGCCTGGGCGGTGCGCAAGGGCCCGAGGACGCTCGAAGCGTCGTTCTTCGACCATCGCCTGATCGTGGCCCTCGATGGCGAGCCGCTCTTCGAACCGCTCGACCTGGAGCCCCCGCAATCTCGCCCCATTCCCGCCCGGATCGATGAGCCTCCGGTCGCGCTCGGGGTCCTCGGGACGGGAGTGGGGGTGCACGCGCTCAAGGTCTTCCGGGACGTCTACTACACCGATGGGCTTTCGCAGAGCCCTTCTCGACCGTTTGGAGTCGGGGAGCCATACTCGCTCGGAACCGACGAATACTTCGTGCTGGGCGACAACAGCCCGGTCTCGAACGACTCGCGCTTCTGGGAGGAAAGTCCCGTCGTGCCGGGATCGATGCTGCTCGGGAAACCCTTCCTCGTCCACCTGCCCAGCCAGGGAGTGCCCGTCCGGGTCTTCGGCGGCGAGCCGTACTGGCTTCCCGACCCTCGCGAGATCCGATACATTCGATAGCCCAGCCAGCCGCTCGACGTTGACCCATCGCAGGGGAGCCCCATGACCCGGACCGCCGACCGCCGCAAGGTGAAACCCGATTCCTCCTCTCGCACCGAAGCGGCCCGGCCGGCGGAATCGCATCGCGAAACGATTGAATCGATCGTCGTGGCGTTCATGCTCGCCCTGCTGATCCGGGGGTTCTCGGCCGAGGCCTTCGTGATCCCGACCGGGTCGATGGCCCCGACGCTGATGGGGCGTCACAAGGAGGTCGAGTGTCCCCAGTGCGGGGTGACCTTCACGGTCAACGCCGCCGACGAACCGCGAACGGGCCGGCCCGTGGCCTTCGGCACCTGCTCCAATTGCCGGCTCAGGACCCAGGTGGACGATCTCCCGAGCTTCAACGGCGATCGCATCCTGGTGATGAAGTTCCCGTACAAACTCTCGTTCCTCCCGATGGCCGGGCGCCCCGCGCGTTGGGACGTGGTCGTCTTCCATTACCCCGAGGCGCCCGAGCAGAACTACATCAAGCGACTCGTCGGCTTACCCGGCGAGGAGCTGATGATTCACGGCGGGAACCTGTTTGCCCGACCTCTTGAGAGCGACTCGCCCTTCGAGATCCTCCGGAAGCCGTTGCGCCATCTCCGGGCGATGCAAGTCCCGGTCTACGACGACCGGTATCGCCCGATCGCCCTGAAGTCGCTCCCGGAGTGGCACCGCTGGGCCCCCTCCGGGCCGGATGCCTGGACCGAGTCGGCCGAGGACCCCGGGACGTTTCTATCACAGAGTCGGGAAGGCGCTCGGATGTCCTGGCTCCGTTACCGTCACCTGATTCCCGATCAGGACCAGTGGCAGGCGATCCTCCGCGGGAGGGCCCCGGAACGCCCCCCGACGCCGTCGCTGATCGATGATTTCTCCTCCTACAATTCCAATCAATGGCGGAGAGACAGCGGCGCCCCCGTGGTCGAGGCCCACTGGGTCAGCGACCTGTCGATCGAGTTCGACCTGGAGGTCGAGGCGCCTCGCGGCCAGCTGATTCTCGAGCTGATCGAGGCGGGTGTCTCGAACCGTTGCACCATCGACCTCGCGAAAGGCCTGGCCACCTTGACCCGAGACGACACGGTCCTCGGAGAGCCGGCGCCGTGCCCGATCGACCGCACCGGGCGTTACCGGCTGGCCTTCGCCAACATCGACGACCGGTTGACCCTCTGGGTCGACGGTCGGACACCGTTCGGCGATGGCCTCGCGTATGAGGCGGACCGATCGGAGCCCCTCGTGCCGACGACCGCCGACCTGGAGCCGGTCGGAATCGGTGCCGAATCGGCCGATCTCCGGGTAAGCGGCCTTGTCCTGCATCGCGACATCTACTATACGTTGGAGCCGAACGCCTCGGATTTTGAGAGTTTCGGGATGCTTCGGCAGAACGAATTCCGATGGCTCCAGCTCGCGATGGCCGACCCGGCTCGATTCCCCGAACTCGCCCGGCTTGATGCCCCGCGGACCTTCGCGATTCGCCCCGGCCGTTACATGATGATGGGCGACAACAGCCCCCGGAGCAAGGACAGTCGGGCCTGGTCTCAGCTGGAGGCGGAGGGAGTCTATTACGACGACGCGGGCCAACGCTGGGAGATCGGCCCCTGGTCCGCCGCCGAACGCGCCCCCCACGAAGTGCCCGAGGAATTAATCGTCGGGAAGGCGTTTTTCGTTTACTGGCCTCACGGACGACCGTTCGGCCCCGACATCCGCGTCTCGAGGGACTTCCGAATCCCATTCCGCCCTTATTTCGAACGGATGCAGTGGATTCGGTGAATACGCTCTCGGGCGTCCCCGGCACCGATCAAGGAGGATCGGCCCCATGGCCTTGCTGGAAGTCCGCGACCTGCAGAAGTGGTACGGCAAGCGTCAGGTCGTTTGCGGCGTCGACTTCGAAGTCGAGCAGGGGCAGGTGGTGGGCCTGCTCGGGCCCAACGGCGCCGGGAAAACGACCAGCTTTCGCATGACCATCGGCCTGATCGCCGCCGATGGCGGCTCGATCACCTTCGGCGGTCACGAGATTACCCATCTGCCGATGTATCGCCGGGCGCGGGCCGGACTCGGGTACCTCCCCCAGGAAACCAGCGTCTTCCGCCAGCTTTCGGTCGAAAACAACCTGATGGCGATCCTGGAGACGCGTTCCGATCTGGGACGCAAGGAACGCCGACGGCGACGCGACCAGCTGCTTGATCAGTTCGGGCTCGATCACATCCGGTCGACGAAGGCCCAATTCATTTCCGGTGGCGAGAAGCGCCGCCTCGAGATCGCCCGGTGCCTGATCACCGAGCCGAGCCTGATCATGCTCGACGAGCCGTTCGCGGGAATCGACCCGAAGACCGTCAAGGAGATCCAGGGATCGATCCGAGAGCTGGCCGAGCAATTTCACATTGGCATTTTGCTGACCGACCACGAATTCCGCGAGACGCTCGAAGTCACCGACCGGAACTACCTGATTTATCAAGGGCGCGTGGTGGCCGAGGGCAATCGCGTCGAATTCCTTGAAAATCCCGATGTCCGGCGCTACTACCTCGGCGAACGGGCCGACGTGGGGCATTTGCTCGAAGATCGGTCGCCTCACCATGCCGGACCGAAGCCGGTTGCTCAGGCAACGGTCACCTCCCCGGCCCCGCCGGCCGCCCACACCCAGCCGCAGCCGCAGACGGACGCCCCGTCGCCGGGGGCGGCCCCGGAATCACTGCAGACCGAAGCTCCGAAGCCGAGGGTCGAGGCGCCGTCGCTCCCGCACGTCCATCTCGACCCGCTCCTCGACGCCTTCGGGCCCGTCATCCTCGACCCGTCCTACGGGCATGATCCGGGCTTGGACGACGAGGAGGACGACCCTTACAATTTCAGGCCATCCTCGCGCTGATCGATCGTCAGACCTGCGTGTTGATCACGAGCAGGATCACCGTGACGACCGCCAGGATGCCGGCGATCATCAGGAAGAGTCGGGTGGCGTGTCGGAAGATCAAGGGCCACGCCTCGTGCCGCGAGGCCGCATAGACCAGGCTGATCACCAGGATCAGGGGGGGAGCGAACCAGTAGGCGTTCATCAGGCCCAGGAGGGGCAAGAACCCGAGCGATGGGATCATCATCAGGCCGACTCCGCCTCGGTCGTTGTCGTCGAGGGAGCCTCGGCAGACGAGGTCGGTCCTGACCGAACTGCCGGCCCCTCAAACGCGTCGTAGATCGCCAGGACATTCAGCAGGCCGGCGATGGTGGTATAGATGTCGCCGATCTCCTTCAGGCCCCCGTACTTCTGATGGAGCGAGAAGACGCGGCGGACGACCTCCTGCATTACCTCTCGAACCCCGTTGTCCATGGTGGGGTCGAGCATCGGGGCGGCCATGAAGCCGTTGAATAACGGCTGGTATCCCTGGTGAATCAAGGTCGCCTGGATCAAGGCCGGCCAGGCGGGCAGCCCGACCCAGAACTGGCCGAGGTAGTAGAGCCGGAAATGCTCCGGATTCCGGAGCGGATTGACCCAGGTCCAGTACACGTTCGCCCCTTCCCCCAGGGCGAAACCCACCGCGTAGAGGCCGAAGATGCAGACGAAGTAAAGCAACCCTTTCGCGTTCCGCCCTTGATAGAGGTGGCCCAGGCCGGGCCAGGTCAACGCGAGGAGCGCCGCGAGGGAACGATTCTTCAACGGAACATCGGTGGCGGTCGTCGGGTGATCCATGAGCAGCGGTGGGGTCGCTCGGACTGTGGCAAAGGGCCATCGACGCGGAACGATCAATCTATCATGGTCCGCAGCCGTTTGGCTAGTTCGGGGCGGCGATCGGATCGGCCATGCGGTCCGTTTCCTGCGCGATCCCAGAGACGAGTTCGCTCGGGATCGAGGGCCGTTGATCGAGCGCACCGGCCTTCAATGCCAGGCTGGACAGCCGGTCGATGACACCCGGCAAGCCCTCGGCCACGGCATGCAGCCTCAGGATCGCCCGGTCCGTAAACACGGGAGAGGAGCGGCCGGCCGCGTGCAGTTTCGCAAGGACGTAGGTTTCCGTCACCCGTCGCGTCAGGCGTTCGAGTCGCGGTCGCACCGCCCATCGGGCGTGATCATTCATCTCAGACCGCCCCGAGAGCAGGACGGCAACCGCACCACCGCCTTGATGCCCGAGGGCCTCAATCCGGTCGACCACCCTGCGGTCCGACTCCCAGGCCATCAGGTCGTCCCCGTCGATCGCCAGGACGATCTCCTTGTTCTGTGCTTGGTCGAGTCGGAAGCAGTCCAGTAGATGCCCCATCCCCTCAGCGACGGAGATTCCAACATCCAACCGCTTGCCGAAGCCGAGGCAAAGCCCCCGGATCATCGCCCCTTCATCGAACGGGCGGCGAACGACGCAGAGGCGCCGGCCCGGCCGCTTGAGTCGTCGAAGCGCCTCGTGAAGGATGACCGATTTCCCGAGCTCGGCGACTCCCCGGACCTCTCCCGTCCGATCGCCCTGTTCCACCTGATGGACGAGCCTGGCAACCGCTTCCTCATGCCCCGGGATCGAGACAAATGGGACGGCCCCGGGCCGGAACGGGTCAAACCGCAGGTCCCAATGGCGTAACCAGGTCATTGGTGCACGTTCCTTCCCCGGTTCAACGCGAGGCAGTCATCCGAACGGACGATTGCGCACGTCTCACTCTGTGCTTTGAATCGGTTAGGATGACTGATGGTCTTGCTCGATTTCTCCCCTTTCGAATCAATCTCCCAATGGAACGCGTCTATCACCCCCATGCCCTCGACGGCGATCGCCTTGAGGTGACAGGGCCGGAGGCCCACCATCTGGCCCGCGTCCGGCGGGTCGGTCCGGGAGATCGCATCGAGGTCTTCGATGGACTGGGAGGGGTGGTGCTCGCTCGCGTCGACCGAGCCGGACGGAACGGCCTCGAACTCGTCGTCGAGGACCGGCTTCCTCCCCGACCCTTGCCGACGAGTGACGTCACCCTGGCCACCGCGGTCCCGAAGGGAGACCGGTTCGACTGGCTGATCGAGAAGGCGACCGAGCTGGGAGTCGCCCGGATCATCCCGCTTCGGACGCAACGATCGGTCGTCGACCCTCGGACGTCGAAGCTCGATCGGCTCCGCCGCCTGGTGGTCGAGGCGTGCAAGCAGAGCGGTCGAGACCACGTCCTGCAGCTTGAGCCGATGGCCTCGTGGTCCGACTTCCTCGCGACCGAGGCCGAGGCGCTTCGATTAATTGCGCATCCCGGGGGCGATCCGATCGCCCGCCATGGACCGGCTCCCCGCGTGGTGCTCGCGATCGGTCCCGAGGGAGGGTTCACCGACGAGGAGATCGAGGCGGCCCGGGCGGTCGGATGGCGGACGATCGGCCTGGGGCCCAATCTCCTGAGGATCGAAACCGCCGGGATCGCGGCGAGCGCGGCGTTCCTCGCGATGGGAGGAGCGGCTCCGTGACGATCCGCGCACGCCGATCTCGTCGTCCCAACGAATGACTAGAGGGGCCGATCAGGCGGTCGTCCACTGGCCCCCCGATTGATCCTGATAGATGGACCAGACGTAGCCGTCGGGATCTCTGAGGGCAAATTCTCGCCACCCCCAGGCCTGGTCCACCGGCTCGCCTGAGAGGCTCAGCATCGCCCCTTGCTCGATGCAGTGCTGGTAGAAGGCGTCGACCTGATCGACCCTGAGCTGGAGATGGATCCCGAGGCCGACCCGCTGGTCGCGGAATTCCTGGTCGTGGGCGTCCTGAGGGTGGAGCATGATGGTGAAGTCGTGGAGGCGGAGCACGACGAGGGCAATCGGCCCGCCGTCGTATTCGGCCAGCTCCTGGACCACCGTCGCCCCGACGACCTCGTGGTAGAAGTCTCGCGACCGGATCATGTCGTTCACATACAGAAAGACGCTCGTCACCCTGGCAGTCATGCCCGTCCCCCGCAGCCGGTATTGATCGGATGATCGGCCGAACCATACCCGCCCATCGCGTTCTGATCAATCGAATCTCAACGTCATGCCATCCCGATTCAGGGCTCCGCGGCGAAGAACGCGACCACGTCCCGGAAGACCGGCAGGAGGTACCCGGCCGCCGAGTAATGCCCGCAGTCGAGCCATCGAATCGGTGGCCGCCCCGCTGCTTCCCAGAGCCGGGTCGTCGCCGAGGGCGGGATCACCTCATCGGCTCGCCCGGCGATCATGAGCACGCGTTTGTCCCGGAGGCCTGGTGCGTAAGTGAGCGGGTCGAACGGCCGGATCAGGCGGGCGAGGTCCTCCTTCGTGCGACCGGATTCGATCCAGGCGGTCCGGGAGTTCCGCGCCTCGGCCTCGGGCATCTCCCAGAGGATCTCGGCCAACCCGCCCCCTCCCAGTAAAATCGCGGCGTGACCAATCCGGGGATCGACCCCGGCCGCGAGGGACGAGACGATCCCCCCGAGGCTGATCCCGGTCACCCCGATCCGGGAGCGATCCACCTCGACCCGTTCGCCAAGCCACCGGGCCGCCCGCCGGACATCGCAGACCCCCTGGCGCATGGCGATGACCGAGCGCTCGAGGTCCGACGAGAGGAATCGCACATTCAGATTCGCCGGTCGTCGTTCCCCGTAATAGGGAAGCTTGACGAACAGGGCGGCCACCCCTTCCTCCGCGAGCCTGGCCGCCAGATACCGCGAGAGCGCGAAGTCAGCCCCGAGGATGTGCAGGACGACCACCGCGGGCCGCTTCCCCGGGCACCTCGGCTGGAAGTACTCGGCGTGGACCGTGTTGTTCTGCGGGTCGGGGCTGACAACGGGGGAGGGGAAGGTCAGCTTCGACACCACATACCGCGGGGTCTGGCGCAGGATCCGGAGGTCGAAACCGAAGGTCGATGGCGCGATGCGGAAGAGTTCGGGGACCGTCGCCTCCTCGGGATCAGGCGAGACCGTGACCTCGCCTTGATGGGAGGTGCTCAGCACGATGGCGAGGAGGAGCGAGGCGGTCATGGCTCCGGGACTCCCGAAGGCTTCGATTCGGATAGGCGAGGAGTGCTCTCCTGGTTAGCATACCGGCCCCGATCGTCCGGGGGGAGGGAGAGTTGGATCATGCCGGCCGCGTCCTCGACTGTCGATTTGAGAGCCCTGTCTCCTCGTCGCGTCTGCCTCATCAAGCCGAGTGCCCTCGGCGACGTCATCCATGCGCTCCCCGTCCTGGCCACGCTCCGGGAGCGATGGCCCTCGGCACATTTCTCGTGGGTCATCAACCAGGGGCTGGTCGACCTCGTCCGGGGGCATCCGGCGCTGGATGACGTGATCCCGTTCGACCGGTCCCGGGCCGGATTCGGGCCCCGAGGGCTCGCGCTGACCTCGCGCTTCGTCGTCGATCTCCGTCGCCGGGGCTTCGACCTGGCGATCGACCTCCAGGGGCTCCTCCGATCCGGCCTCATGACCTTCGCGACCGCCGCCCCCGTCCGGATCGGCCGGGCCGACGCCCGTGAAGGGGCATCTCTCTTCTACACCCATCGGGTGTCGTCCGATGCCTCCCACGCGGTCGATCGGCTCCTGGCCATTCCCAAAGCCCTGGGAGCGAGAGACGGCTCGCCTCGCTTCGACCTGGCCATCGACGACGAGGATCGCCAGTGGGCGACGTCGGCGCTCGCCGGCTTGCCGAGGCCATTCCTGGTGCTCAATCCGGGGGCCCGCTGGCTGACCAAGCGATGGCCACCGGGCCATTATGCCGAGGTCGCCCGGAGGGCTGTCGGGCGGTTCGGCGCGGGACTGATCGTGGTCGGGGCCGCCGAGGATCGACCGCTCGCCGCCGCGATCCGGAGGGAACTCGATCCGCTCGGCCTCCCCATCCGTGACCTCACCGGCCAGACCTCATTGATGAGGCTGGCCGCGATCATGGAGCGTTCGGATCTGGTGCTCTCGAACGACACGGGGCCGCTCCATCTGGCCGTCGCCTCGGGAGCCCGGGTGATCGCGATCTTCACCTGCACGGATCCGGACAAGACCGGCCCTTACGGCGCCAGGGCCCGGGTCGTCCGCACGGGGGTCTGGTGCGCGGCGAGCTGCGTCCGACGTTGCGACCGGATGGAGTGCATGGATGAGCTTTCCCCCGACCGGGTCTGGTCGGTGGTCGCCCGGACCCTGGAGGGGGACCGCCGCGAGGTCGCCTGAGACGGATTGGCCGGTCGTTCAGGTTTGCTGGGGGTCCGGGCGGACCCGGTGCTCGATCGATCGTCCGAACCCATTGGTCGAGTCGGTCCGATTCCGGACGGAGAAATCGAGGACGAGCGGCAGGTGGTCCGACGCCCGCCTGGCCAGGGGAGAACGGACGACTTCCGCGTGGGTGACGTCGACCTGGTCGCAGCAGAAGACCTTGTCGAGCGCGCTCATCGCCAGGTAGGCCGGGAACGATCGGAAGCGATGCAGCGGTTCCGTGATCTGCCTCATGCCGTGCCGGGCGAAGGGGCCGTCGGCCAGCGTGTTCCGCCAGTCGTTGAAATCGCCCACGATCATGGTCGGCAAGTGAGACGATTCTCGGAAGCAATGGTGCTCCAGCAGATAGCTGGCCTGCCACTGCCTCGTGCTTTCATGCAAGCCGAGGTGCCAGTTGACGAGGTGAAATGCCCCGTGGGGCGAATCGACCACGACGAGCTGGGCCCCTCGTTTCTTCCGATTGAGGTACTGCAGGCAGACGTCATGTGCCCGACGGATGGGCCATCGAGAGAGCACCAAGTTGCCGTAGGATCCGATTCGGAATCGGTGGTTCGTCTGGTAGGTCGAGGTGTACCCCCGGAACGACGCCACCAGCAACGCGTTCTGGTCTTCGCCACCGGCCCGGGGGATCCCCTCGGCGACTTCCTGCAGGCAGATCAGGTCGGGTTCTTCCTGGGCGATCACCGAGACGATCCGGTCCAGGTCATAGCGGCGGTCTCGCCCCCCGATCCCCTTGTGGATGTTATAGGTCAGCAGTCGCATCGTCGGGAGCGGCGTGATGCGCCGCGCTCTCGGGCCGTTTCCAGTGAGGGTTCCTGAGATAGTCGATTCCCGCGGCCACGCTGATCGCTCCGGTCATCGCCAGCAGCGGGGTCGGGACCGATTGATCGTACACCACCCAGAACAGAAACGCGAACTGAAACGCCGTGGCCGCCTTCCCGAGGAGATGCGGAGGCATCCGGCGGATCGCGTCGGAGCCGATCCGGATCAGGGCCACGATCACACCCAACGCCACCGCCAGGTCTCGCGCCGCCACGAAGATCAAGGCGGGGAGGGAGAGCGATTGCTCGATGAGGAGCGTGACGAGGACCACCCCTACGAAGACCTTGTCAGCAATCGGATCGAGGATCTGACCGAACGTGCTGGCCGAGTGGAAGAATCGGCTGAACGCCCCGTCGCAAGCGTCGCTCAGGGCGGCGACGATCAGGATGACCGGCCTCCAGGCCGGTGGAACGACCGGGAAGACCGCGGCCAGGCCGAACCTGAGGAAGGTCAGCGCGTTCGGCAGGATCAGCCTTGCAGTGACCGAGTCTCGACTCACCGTCAGCCCTCGACTCGAGATGAAGCAACCTGGCGAGGCGATCGCCTTCGGAGGAGTCGCTGCCAGATCCGGGCACGGCGGATCTGTTTCTTCAGACCGAACAGGTGGAATCGCGACTGGACACGCTCGGCTGCGCGGCGATCGGTGAAGATTGGACCGTCAAGAATCTCGGAGAGCTCCGATTCGAGCACCAGTCGGTCCCGCGATGCCCGGATCAGACTGTAGAGCACCATGCCGTGAGCCACCAGCCGATACGTCACCCAGAAACCGACGACGTTCGGACCGGGAAGCACGGCAAGGAGGATGGATGGGATGAACAACAGGAGATACACCACGAACCAGATCATCCGGCGCTGGAATCGGCTCTCCAGATAGCCCGCCCAAAAGGATTTCAGGTCCTCGAACGCGAGCGAGGGGGGATGGACGAACACGAGCCTGTCGGCGTGCCTCAGGGCCATCAAGAGCCGCTCGTCGGCCGGCAATCGCGATTTCAGCCAGGCGATCGGCGCCTGGAGTCGGCCTGGTACATGGTGCTCGAGGTGTCGAGCACCGTCGACACAACGGCCGACCCAGGCCCGGAACCTGCTCTGCCGGTGCGGTCCTCCGCGATCGGTCGACGAATCCGGCGTCGGGGCATCATCGATCGAAGGCTCGTAATAGAAGAGCGGCCGACGACCCTCTCGGGGAACGACCAGAATGCGCATCGATCGGCGGGACGAGATGATCATGGGGTTTCACGGAGGTCCCAGGGTATCGCGACAGATCGCGAACCCAACCCGAAGCCTTTGCTCGCCGCGGTCACACCACGGGGGGCAGCCCATGATCGCTCTGGGGTGGATGCTCGCAGGGCATCGCCAGCGGGCAATCGAGCCGGCGGCTACCGTTTGGATGGGCGCGCCCTGCCGTTGAGGATCGCTTTGCGGTCTCCGAATCGCGTGACCACATAGGTGCCGCTCTTCGGGCTCCGTTCGATGTCGACGATCGCCGCGTTGTCGGCGTCTTCGAGCAGATGAGTGAAGGACCGGTAACCATAATACCCTTCGTCGAACGAGGGTTTCTTCCGACGCATGGTTTCCTTGATCAACGACGCGTAGAGAACATCGGCGTTCTCCCGGGTGAGGGCGTTGCAGGCCTCGATCAGGAGGGCGAACACTTCCCGCTTTTTCTCGGGGATGGAGGAGTCGAGTTGCTCGACGGCCTCGCGTTCGTCCTTCTCGATCCGTTCCAGATCTTCGTAATAGATGAATTCGTCGCAATTATCCCGGAGCAACTCCGAGGTCGAGCCCTTCATCCCAAGACCGATGACGTGCTTGTCATTTTCCTTGAGCTTCGAGACGAGCGGCGAGAAGTCCGAGTCTCCGGAGACGATCACGAAGGTGTCGATGTGGGATTTGCTCCAGGCCAAATCCATGGCATCGACCACGAGACGGATGTCCGCCGAGTTTTTCCCGGTCTGACTGCGACGCGGGATCTCGATCAATTCGATGGCGGCTTCGTGGAACGGGGCCGTGTATGCCTGGTAGCGACTCCAGTCGCAATAGGCCTTCTTGACGATGATCTTGCCCTTCTCGACCAGCCGTTCGAGCACCTTGTGGATGTCGAACCGAGGCTTCTTCTGGTTCTCAAACCCCAGGGCGAGGTTTTCCAGGTCGATAAAGACGGCAAGGGTGCGACCTTCATTCGAGGCGTTCATGACGCAAGCGGGGCAAGTGGCGGATCGGCAGAAACCGGGGCAACTGGACCGGACCGGCCCGGTACATTGAACTTAAGCATACGACCGGCCGTGATCCAAGGCAATCGGACGCTCGGTCCCGCCAGCGGCCCGGCAGCGACACGCCGGGCCGCGGAGGGACGGTTCGGGCGACTCAGCGGCGGGCGGAGGCAGACCAGCCCCCGGCGTAGAGGTCGCGCACGGAGCGGCGGGGACGCGATTCGTTCACCGAGAGCGCACGGCCGTCGATGTCCTTCCCATCCAGGGCGTCGATCGCCGATCGGGCCTGGTCGTCGTCGGGCATGTCGACCAGACCGAAGCCCCGGGAGCGGCCGGTCCGCATCTTGGTCTGGACCTCGGCCCACTCGACGGTGCCGAACGGCTCGAACATGGCACGCAGTTCTTCGGACGTCACCGAATAATTCAGATTTCCGACGTAGATCCTCATATTCGAAGGATTTCCTTTCGCAGCAAGGTTTCGAGAGAAACGGACTTCGATGCGAGCAGCCCCGGCTGCCGGAGCATCCGGGGCTGCCTGGTCAACTTGAAGGGGCATCCATGACAACGTGCTCGTTGCTGGATCATCGATCGAGGGCTGACGGGCGACTACCCGACGGGAGGTGTTCGTGATCGGCGATCTCGAACACTGCGGTCATTCGCCGCTAATCCCCAGCAATTCGATCTCGAAGATCAGGGTGGAGTTCGGAGGGATGGGCCCCCCGGGGGTCCCGAACTCGCCGTAAGCCAGCTCCGGCGGAATCACCACTCTCCACTTGTCTCCGACGCTCATCAACTGGAGCGCCTGCTTCCACCCTTCGATGAACTCGGCTACCGGGAAGGTCATGGGTTCCTTCCCTTCGGTCGAGTCGAAGACAGAACCGTCGAGCAGGGTGCCTTTATAGTGGATCGTGACCGTGTCGGACAGGGTCGGCGAGGCGCCGTCCCCGGCCTTGAGTTCCTCGACGAGCAGGCCGGAATTGGTCGATTTGACCCCTTCCTTCTTCGCGAACTCGGCCCGATAGGCGTCGCCGGCGGTCTTGTTCTCGGCCGCCTTCTCCTTGTTCTGTTCGAGCATCGCCTGCTCGGCCTCAGCCTGCCGGGCGAGCAATTGCTGCTCGAACTCTTCCATGACCTGGGCCAGTTGCTCATCGGTCAGCATGGGCTGAGCATCGTTCAGGCCGTCCACGATGCCTCGGGCGACCAGGCTGGCGTCGAGCTGGAACTGCTCGGACTGCATCTTCAGGGTCCGGCCGATGTTCAGGCCGAACCCGTAGCTCGCCTTGGAATTCAGGTCGGAGAGGTCCGCGTTGGCGGGGGCGGGGCGGGCGGCCGGTTGCTGCGCCGGCTGGTCTTGCGGGGCGGAGTTCGTCGAACCGACTGCGATCAGGGCGCCGAACGCGATGACCATCAGGTCGCTCATCAGGCCTCCTTGAAGGACGAAAGGGAGTGGAACGGGGGAGGGAATGGACCGAGCCGAGTGGCGAGAATCGATTTCGCCGCCTCTTCATTCTACCGGAGGTGGCCCCTCGACGATAACCCAAGATCACCTTGGGCGGCGCGGATCGACCGATTCCGCGAGGTCGAGTCGGGGCAATCCGTCGAGAACCCGAGCGTCACCAGGCTCTCCGGCTCGCCGTAGAATCCTCTTGAGATTGGAGAGCAAGCCCGACTCGACGCCGCGTCTCGAATTCGCGGAGGGGCCTGTTTCCCGGTCCTTTAGGCTACGATACGATCGACCCGCGGGTTCGATGAATGGTCTCAACCCGATCGGCCCCAGAATCGGGCCGACCCGTTCTCGGGAGACGACGGCACGATGTTCGGAAAGCTATTCGGATCGAAGGAATCGAAGAAAGCCCCCGAACTCGCCGGGAAGGTGAAGGCCGTCCCGATCCCGAAGATGAAGCGGGTGAACCTGGCGAAGCGGTTCACCGTCCTGGCGGAAACTAGCCAGGGCAGCATGTCTCACGTGTCGAAGGCCCTGGACAACGAACAGCAACGGTCGGTCTGTCTCAAGGTCCAGAATAGCGAGAAAACTGCCGAGGCGCTG
The DNA here is from genome assembly GCF_040717455.1 of Tautonia sp. JC769. Classification (NCBI taxonomy): domain Bacteria; kingdom Pseudomonadati; phylum Planctomycetota; class Planctomycetia; order Isosphaerales; family Isosphaeraceae; genus Tautonia; species Tautonia sp. JC769. The sequence continues at coordinate 80,011 of NZ_JBFEFH010000003.1, read as the reverse complement.
GCCCGGGCCTCCCGGGAAGGCCGCCCGCCCGAAGGCTTCATCGGCTCGAAAATCCGGCACAAGAACGTGGTGCTGACCTTCGACTACGGCCTCTCGACCAAGAAGGAGCACTGGCTCTCGATGGAGTTCGTCGAGGGGGTCAGCCTCTCCGAAATCCGGAAAATCGGCGCCCGAGACCTGAGCAACAAGGTCGGGCTTCTGATCCAGACCGCCGAAGGCCTGGACGCCGTTCACAAAGCAGGGTTCATTCACCACGACTTCGGGCCGAAGAACGTCCTGGTGAACCGCGAGAATGTGGTCAAGATCATCGACTTCGGCCTGGCCGTCCCCGATGAGCCGCACTTCCACCGCCCCGGGAATCGGACCGGCACGCTCCAATACATGGCCCCCGAGTTGATCCGGCGCGAGTCGACCGACCGCCGCATCGACGTCTTTTCGTTCGGTGTCATGGCATTCGAGATGTTCACGAACCGGCTCCCTTACGAGATGGCCGGCGACCAGATGGCCATGATTCGGGCCAGAATGAACGCCGATCCCCTCCGCATGGCCGACGTCGCCCCCAATCTCCCGGCCGACCTGTCCAAGGTCATCGATCGCTGTCTCGCTCGCCGCAAGGAAGATCGGTATGCGACCATGGCGGTTGTCGCCAACGACCTCAGGGCGCTCGCCTCCGCCCCGAAGGACGAGTGACGATGCCTCACGCCGATCTACCCCCGAGGGCCGCTGTCAGCCGGCGGTTGCTCGCGGGCTCGGCAGTGCCTTGCGTCGCCTCGACATGCCTGGCAGACTTTCCGAGACCCGGATCGAGGTGCCGACGATGACCTCGATCCGCGAGCTTCACACCATCCTGACCCGGTTGGACGCGCGACAATGATCGAGCCTCCCATGGTCCGCCCGGGCGAGATGCAGGCGGCGGACGCCGTTTCTCGCATCGTCGCCTTCTTCCGGAATTCGTCCCAGGGCAATCTGGCGATCCAGAGACTCGTCGGCCTCGGCATCCCTTCGGACCGTCTCGGCGTGACCCCGCCGGACCGGATCGAGGGCCACCAGGGCATGGTTCTCTCCATCCCGTGCCCCGATCCCGGTTCCATCGACCGCGTCGAATCGCTCTGTCGGTCGCTCGGGGCCGAGGTCCATCGTCAGCGCACCTGAGTGTCCCCCTCCTCCCGCTAACACGATCGAGCATCCCGATGATCTCCTCAACCTCCCTCGGCGTGGCCCTGCTGGCCGCGGCTGTCAGCCCCTCCCCCTCGGTCCAGGACCGTGGGGATATTCCCGCCTTCGCACTCGATCGCCCAGAGATCCGGTCAGGTGAGCCCGTCCTCCAGTTCAACGGGAACGATCTCTCCGGGTTCTACACGTACCTGAAAGACAGCGGATACGACGATCCCAAGGACGTCTTCAGCGTGGTCGACGGCATGCTCCGGATTTCCGGCGAGGAATTCGGGGGCATCATCACCGACGAGGAATTCGAGAACTACCACCTGATCATCGAATGGCGATGGGGCCCGAAGACCTTCCCCCCCCGGGTCGACAGGTCGCGCGACTCCGGGCTCCTCCTGCACTGCGTTGGCGAGGACGGCGCCGCCGGCTCCGGCTGGATGGAGTCGATCGAGTGCCAGATCATCGAAGGCGGGTGCGGCGACTTCATCATGGTCGGGGGGGCGGAGCGCCCGAGCCTGACCTGCGTGGTGCGGGAAGGCGAGGGGAACCAGCTCTACTACGACCCCGTCGACGGTAAGCCCGTGACCCGAGACTCGGGCCGCTACAACTGGTGGGGCCGCGACCCGGAGTGGAAGGACGTGATCAACGTCCGGGGCCCCCGAGACGTCGAGAGCCCGGCGGGTGAGTGGACCACGATGGAAGTCATCTGCGACGGGGCGACCATCACCAACATCGTCAACGGTTATGTCGTCAACGTCGGGACCGAGGCGAGCCTGACGAAGGGCAAGATTCTCCTCCAGTCCGAAGGGGCCGAGTTGCACTGCCGACGCTTCGAAGTCCGGCCGATCCTGCGCGACTGAGTACTGACGAAAGAGCCGTCGGCCTTTACTCCGGCCGACGGCTCCTGAATAATCAATCAACAATGCGTGTTCCGGCCCGATGTTCCTCGATCCGCGAGACTCTGGGGCATCATGCGTGGTTTCGCCCACAAGATCATTTTCGCGCTGCTGATTCCGCTCGCGACCCTGAACCCATGCCCGTCCGCGGGGGCGCAGGACGGTTCCATCTCTCAGGGGGTTGCATTCCTGAAATCGCGGGGGCCGTCCGTCACCCCCGGGGAGTCGGCACTCGCGGCCCTGGCGATGCTCAAGGCCGGTGTCCCGACGGATGACCCCGCTCTGGTCCAGACGATCCAGAACGCCCTCAGCGCCTCGAACAGCGAAGGTTACCGGCCAGCCCGGTCCGGCGGGGCCGACATCTACGAGACCGGCATCGCCTGCATGATGCTGGTCAATCTCGACCCCAACGTCTACCGCCCGATGATCCAGTCGGCGGCCTCGTACCTGATCGCCAAGCAGAAGAGCAACGGCGCCTGGGACTACGACGGCCGATCAGGTGATACAGGCGATTGCTCGATCTCCCAATACGCGATCCTCGGGCTCTGGGAGGCGGAGAGCGCCGGGGTCCGCGTCCCCCCGAGCGTCTGGGAGCGAGCGGCCCGGTGGTACATGTCGGTCCAGCGTGGCGGCGGTTGGAATTACCATCCCGATGCCCCGAGCCCCCCCACCGTCTCGATGACCGCCGCGGGGACCGGCAGCCTCTTAATCTGCAAGATGCAACTTGCCCCCTACCGGAAGCGACGGGAGCGGACCACCAGCCCGCTGCTCGTCCCGCTCGTCCCCGAGACCGACCAGGCCGAATTCCGGGTCGGCCTGACCGACGCCCAGCTCGATCAGGCGATCGGGCAAGGGATCACCTGGCTTGCCCGCAACTACCGCCCGGACCAATCGAATTTGTTCGGCCCCTCGATCTTCTACGGTCTCTATGGCTGCGAACGGGTCGGCGGATTGGGCAACCTGGCCCAGTTCGGCTCGGTCGATTGGTTCCGGGTCGGTGCGCAGTACATCACCGCGAATCAGACAGGCAACGGCAGTTGGAACGCCATGTTCGAGGCGGTCGCCAATACCTCCTGGGCCGTCCTGTTCCTGACGCGAGCGACCGAGAAGACGCTCGAGCGGATCAAGGTTGAGCGGCTCGGGTCGGGGACCTTGCTCGGAGGCCGGGGGCTCCCCGAGAATCTCGAGAACCTGACCGTGGCGCAGGGGCGAGTCGTCGTCCGACCCATGAACGGGGCCATCGAGGAGATGCTCTCCATCCTGGAGGACCCCCGAGCCGACGAGGGTGAATCGGCCCTCGCCGGTCTCATCGACCGCTACTTCACCAGCGGTCCGCTCGCCCTCAAGCCGTACAAGGATCGCTTCCGCGTCCTGCTGATCGAGGGCATCCCCGCGCAGCGATTGACGGCCGCCTGGGCCCTGGCCCGGACGGGCGACCTCGACGTGGTCCCCGACCTGATCGCGGCGATCGAGGATCGCAACAACGAGGTCGCCGCCACTGCCGACTACGGCCTTCGGCTCCTGAGTCGGAGGCTCGATGGCGGCGGACTCCCGGCCGGAGCCGACGACGCGCAGAAACGAGCCGCCGCGGCCGATTGGCGGCGCTGGTATGATTCGATCCAACCCGCCCTTTCGGTCGATCGCGCCAACGCCCCCGATCGCCCTTGACCCCGCGAGGGGATCGCTCCCATGACCGTCAATCCATCTCCCGCGCCCTCTGCTGCCGCTCCCCCTCCCCCCGCCTCCGCAGGGGAGGGGGAGGCGTCTCGAAGCCTCCAGCCTCAGATCCAAGGGGAGACGGACTACGACCGTGTCACCTCGTTGCTCATGGCCGTCATCATCAGCGCGGTGATCATCGTCGGCTGGCTTGCCCTGATCTACCTGACGAATCGTTCCTACGCCCGGAGCGTGCCGGCCGAGATCGAGATCATCGAGGTCTACGGCGGGGGGGGCGGCCGGCTCGACGGCGAGGAGAACTCGACCGAGCAAATCGACGTGCCCGACGCCGCCGCCGCGGCCTTCGCCTCGAACGCGGAACTCTCCCCGGCGGACTTCGAGGAGCCGTCGCTCGAACAGGTCCCGTCCGCCATGGTCGATGCGCTGGCCAATCAGGAATTCGCCGACCTGGCCGAGGAGATGCCCGAGGGAGGGGCCCTCGCCACCGGAATCCGGGCCTCGAAGCTCGGCACCGGGGCCGCCTCCTATGGCCTGGGTGCCGGAGACGGCGGGGTCCCACGAGAGCAACGCTGGAGCATCATCTACAACCCCGGTCAGACGCTCGACGAATATGCTCGGCTGCTCGATTTCTTCGGGGTCGAGATGGCGACCGTGCTCGACAACCAGATGCATTACGTCTCCAACTTCAACAAGCCTCGGCCGGACGTCCGGGTCGCGAACCGCGGGAACGACGACCGGCTGTACTTCCTCTGGCAGGGCGGCGGGCGACGGCAATCGGACATCGAGCTGCTGCGGAAGGCCGGGATCGACGTCGGCCAGCGCGGGGTGATCTTCCAGTTCTTCCCGGCACAGGTCGAGCAGATCCTCTCTCGACTCGAGCAGCAATACAAAGGCTTGCAGCCGCTCGAGATCCGGACGACCAAATTCAGCGTGGTCCCGGCCGGCAACCGTTTCGCCTTCGAGGTCATCGATCAGCAACCGCTGAACTGAACCCCGGCGGATCGCCGTCCGGGGCCGCTCGCTGGAGAGTTACCGACCGACACCTCTCGCTCATCAACCGTCATCACCCCCCTGGACGCCCCGCATGGCAACGCTGGAGATTCACGACGGCAAGGGCCGTGTCGAATACCTGACGATTTCCCCGAGTCAGCAAGTTCTCATCGGCTCGGACCCGAAATGCGACATCGTGATCCAGGACCGCGAGGCGATGCCCTTCCACGGGCGGCTCCGATGGAAGAACGACCGCTACAAGGTCGAGGCCACGCCAGAGGCCAGCACCGTCGAGGTCGACGGGAAGCGGGTGGTCTCCTCCAGCTTTCGCCAGGGGAGCGAGCTCCGGATCGGGAAGGCTCGGATCTTCCTGATCACCCCGGACGACGGGCCCGCCCAGTTCGAGAAGACACGCGTTCAGGCACGCCCCGGTGCCCCCGTGGCGGGCGGATGGGCAGGCCAGATGGGCCCGATGGCCGGCGAGGTCGAGCCTCCTTCCCTGGAATCGGCCCTCGATGACGTCGAGGAGATCCTCGAACAACCTGCCCCTCCGCCTCGACGTCGAGGACGTGCTTCATCCAGCCCAGCCGCCGCGTCAACGCCATCGGCCCGAGAGCGGGGCTCCGCGGCCGCCCCTCCCGAAAGCAACCGGGGCAAACCGCATCCCTTGCTGATGCTGCCCGCTCGATGGGTCCGATCCGTGCTGACCGGCAAGGATCAGGCCCCGGGCGAGGAGCGGGTGCTCTCCTCCCCGGTCGTCATCATCCTGGTCCTCACCCTGGCGATCCTCGTTTCGCTCGGCTTCGGCCTGTTCGGGATCATCCGGGAGATGGCCGCCGATCGAGCCTTCGCCAAGGCAAGGGAGAGTCTCGAAAACGCCGAATATCGCAATGCGATCGAACGGTTCGACCTCTATGTCGAGAACTATCCCCGGCATTCGCTCGTCTCCGAGGCTCGCGTCCTGAGCGCCCTGGCCCAGGTCCGCCAGTTCACCACGGGCAGCAACCCCGCGTGGGCCAATGCCCTTGATGCGGCCGGCGCGATGTTCGAGGACCTCCGCGAGGAGCCCGCGTATCCGGACGCCAGGGCGGACCTCGCCGGTGCCGTGCTGGATGTGACCAACGGGCTGGTCGATCGTGCCCAGCGATTTGCCGATGGTCAATCCCTCGAACTGGCCGAGGACGCGGTCACGCTGCACGATCGCATCGGCGGCTCGGCGGCCATGCTGGCCCGAGAACGGGCCGACGTGCCGACGAGGCTCGAGGAGGCTCGTGCCTCGGTCCTGAAGAACGAGGCCCGGAAGACGGCGCTCGGCGCGATGGATGCCGCGCTCGACGCCGGCGACCCCGACGCGACCTACGAAGCCCGCGATGTGCTCGTCACCCAGTACGCCGATCAGGCCGACGACCCCGAGGTGATCACTCGGCTCCGATCCGCCAACGAGCTGATCCGGGCCGAGACGTCCGTCGACCTCTCCAGGGTGCGGGCCTCCGCGGAACCTCGGCCCGACCCGCTCGGCCCCCCGACCTCCCTCGTCCTCCGCTCCACGATGGAGCCTGCGACCGAGAACCCCTCGCTCGCGTACGCCGTCGCCGATGGGTTCGCGTATGCCCTCGATGCCTCCAACGGCGCCCCGGTCTGGCATGTCCCCGTCGGGCTGGATTGCCCGTTTCCGCCGATCCCGATTCCCGGGGCCCGCGGCGATGTTCTTGTCTTCGATTCCCGTCATGAGGATTTGTTGCGACTCGCGGGGCAGGATGGCCGACTCGTTTGGCGGCAGGAACTGGGGGAAGCGGTCGTCGATCCTCCGTTGATTCTCGGCAATCAACTGGCGCAGCCGACGGCAGCGGGGCGGCTCGTGCTGATCAATCTGGTCAACGGCGAACGCCAGGCGTCGATCGATCTGGGACGGCCTCTCGCGAAGACCCCCGTCGCGGATGACCTGGGGCGGCATTATTACGTCCTCGGCGAGGCGGCGGTGGCCTTCGTGGTCCGGCGCGATCCGGTCGAGTGCGTCGCGGTCGAGTACGTCGGCCACGATCTCGGTTTTGCCGCCGCGTCCCCGGCCCGAATCGGGAATTATCTGCTCGTCGCCGAGAACCGCCGGCCCGAATCCGGCCGCTGGTCCCTGTTCCAGATCGAGGCGGAGGGGACTCGTCTTCGGCTGCGACAGCGCGTGGATCATGTCGGTTGGACGTGGGACACCCCGGCATCCTCCGGGCAGGTGCTCTGGGCCGTCAGCGACCGAGGGAGCATCGATGTTTACGCCATCGGCCCTTATGAGCAGGAAAATCCCCTTCGATTGATCACCCGGATCGAGCCGGAAGGGACGAGGCTCGGGCCGACGTTCACCTACGCCCGGACCGACCGAGAACTCTGGGTCGCCTCCGCCCGATCGGCTCGCTACGACCTGGACCCGCAGCGAGCGACCCTCGCCACCGCCTGGACCCTCTCGCAGGCCGGCGCCGCGCTCGCAGCTCCTCAAATCCGGGACGACCGGATGATCCTGACCCAGGCCCCGGAGCGGGGCAGAGGTGCCGCGCTCTGGTCGGTCGACCCCCGAAATGGATCGGTCGCCTGGAGGACGATCCTCGGCTCTCCCTGGCCGTCTCCGCCCGAGCCGATGCTCGATCGTCGAGGACTGGCCTCGCTTTCCGGGGACGGGAGTCGGTTGCTGATCCCGGTCGACGATCTGCAGGACGGAGGATTCGTCGTCGAGCCGATCCCGAGGCCCGGAGACCGTCGTCTCCCCGTGGGACAGCTCCGACGCATCGATGCCGGCTCCGCGACCCTGATCATCCCCGCTCCCGACACCGATCACCTGTTCGTCAGGCAGGACGACGGGGCCACCCTGTCGCGGGTCACGCTTCCCTCTCCCCTCAGCGCCCGCCCTCTCATCTGGGAGGATGATCTGCTCGTGCCCGGGGTCGATGGCCGGGTCTACCTGATCGACCCGACGACTGGAGGCCCCAAGGCCGACCCCCTCCTCCCGACCTTCACCGGCGATGGGCCGATCGCCTGGCTTGATCCCGTGCCGATCGACTCGGACGCAATCGCGCTCGCCGACCGAAGCGGGGTCGTCCGACGTGTGATCAAGGACGATGGAGAACGCCCCCGGCTGATGATCGAAAACGAGGTCGCGCTCGGGCAACCGCTCGTTGCTCCCCCGGGATCGACGGGTGATACCATCTTCCTCGCAACGGCTGACGGCTGGATCCGTGCGCTCGCCTCGCGGGATCTCAGCCCATCAGGGGCCTGGGAACTGGATGCGCCGGTCGCCCTCGGGCCGTTCACCGACCTCGACTCCGGGACCGTCCTCGTCGCGGATGCCTCGGGCAAGGTCATCGCGTTCGGAGTGGGCGGCGAACGCCTCTGGACGATCGATCTGGAGGGAGATACCCTGTCCGGCCCCCCGATCATCGAAGGAGAGGACGTCTGGTTGTCCACGCTCGGCGGGACGTTGCACCGTCGGGCCCGAGGCGATGGGGCGTCACGTGAGCAACTCGATCTGACGCCGCTCCCCGCCGGCGGGCCGAGCCCGGTCGAGCGGACGATGGTCCTCCCCTCGTCTCCGGGGACCTTGCGCATGCTTCGCGATCCGACCCTCGACCCCGTCTCGGAATGACCAGGCTCGGGAATCAAGGAGGACGACCCGCTCTGGCCCCCGATACGAAAAAAAGGTCGCCCTCCGAACGAGAGGGCGACCTTTGATTGGCGTCTCGACGGATGACGACCTGAGCGTGCCAGGGTCAGTGGGTTGAAGTCGGTTTGGCGGCGAGTCGGAGGAGGGCCCTGGCGCGATCTTCGGCTCGGGACTTTTCGGTCAGTTCCAGAGTCGAGGTCGCCTTCCTGGCCTTCGCGGCCTCGAGTTCCTGCTGCGCGGTCGCCGGATCGATCTTCTCGACCGGCATGGCCCGGGACGTCAGGATGGTGACCACGTCGTCTCGGACCTGGGCGAACCCACCATCCACGAAATAGCGGCGTTCCGACGTCCCGGTGCGGAGTCGGAGTGCTCCGTAACCAAGCCGGCCGATCAGTGGCGTCCTGCCCGGGAGTACGCCAAGCTCACCATCGAAGAGGGGGAGCGCGACGAACTCGGCAACATCCTCGAGGATGGTCGCCTCGGGAGTCACCACCAGACAGCGAACGCCGTGATGATCCTTCTTCACTGGATTACCCGGTGGAACATCGAACGGTTCCTCAGGTTCAATCAGGGCCGCGGTCGTGGACATGGCCGCTCAGTTCTCCCGGGTCAGGCTCGCTGCAAGACAGGCTCGGAGCGTGGATCAACGAATCAACTGTCACCAATAGTCCGCGGCTCGATCGGGCGAACGACGCGGGATTCGTCCCCCATCGTTCGCCCGACGGCGACCGGGGATGGGTCGCTTAGCGAGCCATCCGGTTCGCCTGCTCCTCCGCTTCTTCGATCGCACCCACGTAGAGGAATGCGCTCTCGGGCAGGTGGTCCCACTTGCCGTCGCACAATTCCTTGAAGCTCCGGATCGTATCGGCCAGCGGGGTGTATTTGCCGGCCTTCCCGGTGAAGACCTCGGCCACGAAGAACGGCTGCGAGAGGAACCGCTCGATCCGCCGGGCGCGATGCACGATCACCTTGTCGTCTTCCGAAAGCTCATCGATGCCGAGGATCGCGATGATGTCGCGCAATTCGCGGTACCGCTGGAGGATCGTCTGGACCCGTCGCGAGACCTCGTAATGTTCGACCCCGATGAACTGGGGGTCGAGGATCCGGCTGGTCGACCCGAGCGGGTCGACCGCCGGGTAAATCCCCTTCTCGGAGATCGACCGTGCCAGGACGATGAAGGCGTCGAGGAAGCCGAAGGTCGTGGCCGGCGCCGGGTCTGTCAGGTCGTCCGCCGGCACGTACACCGCCTGGACCGAGGTGATCGCGCCCTTCGTGGTCGAGGTGATCCGTTCCTGCAAGGCCCCCATCTCCGTCGCGAGCGTCGGCTGGTAGCCGACGTTCGACGGCATCCGGCCGAGCAAGGCCGAGACCTCGGAGCCGGCCTGGCTGAACCGGAAGATATTGTCGACGAACAGGAGCGTCTCGGCCCCGGTGGCATCCCGGAACCATTCGGCATTCGTCAGGGCCGACAGGGCGACGCGGAGCCGGGCACCCGGGGGCTCGTTCATCTGGCCGAAGAACATGACCGTGCTGTCGATCACCGACTTGGCGTCGGCGCCCGTACCGGTCTTCGTCTCCTGCATCTCGAGCCAGAGGTCATTCCCCTCCCGGGTCCGCTCCCCCACCCCGGCGAACACGGCATAGCCGCTGTGGACCTTCGCGATTCGGGCGATCAGCTCCTGAAGGATGACGGTCTTGCCCAGGCCGGCACCGCCGAACAGGCCGATCTTGCCGCCCCGGACGAACGGGGTCAGCAGGTCGATGACCTTGATGCCGGTCTCGAACACCTCGGTCTTGGGCGAAAGCTGGTCGAACGAGGGGGCGGGCCGGTGGATCGGCCAGTGCTCCTGCGCGGGGACAGGACCGCGGCCATCGATCGGCTCGCCGAGCAGATTGAAGACACGCCCCAGCGTCTCGGTCCCGACCGGGACGCTGACCGGCGCCCCGGTGTCGACGACATCCATGCCCCGGACCAGTCCGTCGGTACTTCCCAGGGCGACGCAGCGGACACGATTGCCACCGAGGTGCTGCTGCACCTCGCCGGTCAGGCTGACGGTGACCCCCTTGACCTCGGTCTCGACCTTCAAGGCCGAGTAAATCTCGGGAAGATGACCCTCGTCAAACTCGGCGTCGAAGGTCGATCCAATGACCTGGGTGATCCGTCCGGTAGCGGTGGCGGTGGCCATGGGGAGTTACCCTTGGATTCAAAAGCGTGGGGGGAGATTCGATCGATTCTGGTTCCGGCGCGGTCGGCGCGAGGAATTCAACGCACCGATCAACCAAGCGCTGCAGCGCCACCGATGATCTCAGACAATTCTCGCGTAATCTGCGACTGACGGGCGCGGTTGTACTGTCGCGTCAGGGTCTTGACCATGTCGTCGGCGTTTTCCGTGGCTCCTCGCATCGCAATCATACGCATGATCTGTTCACTGACGGCGGCATCGAGGAAGCACTTGAACAATCTGACCTTGAACGAGGCCGGGACGATCTCCTCGAGGATGCTTCCCGGGTCCGGCAAGAACTCGTAGGGCGTCCGAGAGCGACTGCCCGCGCCCGCCGTCTTCTTCTCCGAATGACGACTGATGTCTTCTTTCGCGCGATCGACGGTCATCGGCAGCAGGGTCTCGCTGACCGGAATCTGCTTGGAAGCCGTGACGAATTTGGTGTAAACGACCTCGAATCGATCGATCTCGCCCCGGAGAAACATCCCGAGATAACGGTTCGCCAGGGCCTCGACCTCGTCAAACTGGGGTCGATCCTCGAACTGCGTGTAGGTCGTGTCCACCGCGATCCGACGGAACCGGAGGAAGTTGATGCCCCGCTTCCCCGAGACTTCGAGCAAGGTGGTGGTTCCGGTCTCCTGGAATTCTTCGTAGTTGCGCGTGGCGAGGCGAAGGACGTTGCCGTTGTAACTGCCGGCGAGTCCCCGGTTACTGGTCAGGACGAGCATGCCGACGCGGCGAACCGGATCACGCTGCTCCAGCAGCGGGTGACTGACCTGAGTCGATGAGGTTTCGCTCAGGTCGTTGACGATCTCGGCGATCTTGCGGGTGTAGGATTCGGCCTCGGTAGCACGGTCCAGCGCCTTGCGGAAGCGGGCCGTGGCGATCAACTCCATCGTCCGCGTGATCTTCTTGATATTCTGGACCGACTTGCGGCGTTTGATGATCGCTCGGGCCTTGGCCATGATCAGGAACGTCTCTTCAAAGGATGGGCCGGATCCGATGGGGTCGAATCAGCGGCGGAGAAGGCCAATTCAATAAGGTCCAGTCGCTTCAACGCGCCGTGACCCGAGGGGTTGGGTTCGAGCATCGCCGTTCAGGGGCGGTCCTGAACCCCTCAGGATCAACGACGCGTCGCACGGAAGGAGGGGCCGACGATCGTCCGATCGGAACCGATCAGGCCGATGCGACCGCGGCGGTTGCACTCGAAGCCTGAGACGGATGGGTCGTCGAGTAACGCGTCCGGAACTCCTCGAGCGCCGCCCGGAGTCCGGAGACGATCTCGTCAGTCAACTTCTTCTCCTGGACCAGACGGTCGCGGAGGTCCTTCTTTTCGGTCGCCATGAACCGAAGGAACTCCTGCTCGAATTGCTGGACCTGGGAGACGGGCAAGGTGTCGAGGAACCCTTCGGAGCCGGCGAAGATGCTCATCACCTGATCGGCGACGTTCATCGGCTGATACTGCGGCTGCTTGAGCAACTCGACCATGCGATAGCCCCGGTCGAGCTGCTGCTGGGTCGCCTTGTCCAGCTCGGTGCCGATCTGGGCGAAAGCCTCCAACTCCCGGAACGCCGCGAGGTCGAGCCGTAGTCCGCCGGCCACCTTCTTCATCGCCGGGACCTGGGCCTTGCCGCCCACGCGGGAGACCGAGATGCCGACGTCCACCGCCGGACGAACACCGGCGAAGAACAGGTCGGGCTGGAGGTAGATCTGCCCGTCGGTGATCGAGATCACGTTGGTAGGAATGTAAGCCGAGACTTCACCTTCGAGGGTCTCGATCAACGGCAAGGCCGTGAGAGAGCCCCCCGATTTCGCGGTCTTCGCGATCTTGTGGCCCGTCGCGTAGTTCGCCTTCAGGTCATGAGCGGCCTCTTCCTTGCCGGGGACGCCCACATAAACCTTGCCGTTGACGCCCCAGGATTCGGCCACGGGGTCGTTCGCGTTCTCGGTCGGGGCGCTCTCCGGGACGATGACATACTTCTCCGCCAGCTTCGCCGATCGTTCGAGAAGGCTGGAATGGATGTAGAAGACGTCGCCCGGATAGGCTTCACGGCCCGGCGGCCGCCGCAGCAGCAGGGACAGTTCGCGGTAGGCGACGGCCTGCTTCGACAGGTCGTCGTACACGCAAAGGGTTGCCATCCCCTTCTCGTACATGAAGTATTCGGCCATGGCGCAACCGGCGTACGGCGCGATGTGCGCCAGCGGGGCAGGGTCGCTCGCCCCGGCGGCGACCACAATCGTGTAATCCATGGCGCCTTCGCGTCGGAGGATGTCGACCAGCTGGGCCGTGGTCGACTCCTTCTGGGCGATCGCCACGTAAACGCAGATGACCCCCTGGCCCTTCTGATTCAGGATGGTGTCGATGGCGACGGCCGTTTTCCCGGTCTTGCGGTCGCCGATGATCAGCTCGCGCTGGCCCCGGCCGATCGGGATCATCGAGTCGATGGCCTTGATGCCGGTCTGCAGCGGTTCATCGACCGGTTGCCGCTCGGCGATGCCCGGGGCGGAGGAGAAGACCATCCGCCGCATCTCGGTGAGGATCGGCCCCCCGTCGTCGATCGGCTCGCCGAGCGGGTTGACGACGCGGCCCACCATGCCGTCTCCCACCGGGACGCTGAGCAGCTCGCCGGTCGCCGTCGCGGTCTGACCTTCCCGAATCTGCTTGAAATCCCCGAGGATGATCACACCCACCGAGGATTCTTCGAGGTTCAAGGCCATGCCCCGAATCCCGTTCTCGAAGGCGACGACCTCTCCCGCCATGATGCCGGAAAGGCCGTGGATGCGAGCGATGCCGTCGCCGACCTCGAGCACCCGGCCGACCTCGACCCGGTCGACATCGGCCCGGAACTCCTGAATCTCGCGTTGAATAAGTGAGGTGATCTCGTCGGATCGGAATTTCATGGGTCGACCTTCGATGGGGGGGATCGCTCAAAGGCGGCGGCAACGGGATCGTTCGACGTTACCGACGGCAGTCTTCGGGAAGCGTTCAGGGCGGGTCAGTCGACCACGAGATCCAGGCGGCTGCGAAGTTCTCCGGCCCGACTGCGGAGGAGCACCTCGTGCATGCGTCGCAACTGGTTTCGGATCGAGGCGTCGTAGAGTTGGTCCCCGATCTGAACCACGAGGCCGCCGATGAGTTCCGGCCGGACCTCTTCGGTGATCATCGGGGTCGCCCCTCCGGCCAGCGAGACCAGCCGGTCTTGCAGCAAGGCACGCTGATCGGCGTCCAGAGGAACGGCGGATCGGATCGTCACGGGGATGCGGTTGTTCTGTCGGTCCCAGATCGCCCGCGCGGTTCGGGCGACCAGGGGGAGCAGGCCGAGTCGATCCCGACGGTTCAGGACCCTAAGGAATTTCAGGAGCGTCGGATGGGCTCGGCCCTCGAATGTCGAGACCAGCAGTTGATCCCGACGCTGCTGATCCGAGATTCCCCCGGAGAGCAGGCGGGCGAAGGCGGGTTGGTGCTGGAAGATGTCGGTGACGAACTCATCGAGCTCGTCCAGCACCAGCTCTGCCTCGTCGCCCGATTCGGCGACATTCAGCAGGGCGACCGCGTAGCTGTGGGCGATCTCCTCAGCACCTTCTTCGAAGACGGTCCCGCTGACGTCGACGGGAGGCTCGATGCTGCTCATCAGCTCAAACCTCCTCGGCCGTTCGGCCCGACCGCCTGGAGCTCCTGAGAGGCCACCTCGATCAGGCGGCGGTGCTCGTCACCGGCGATCTCCCGCCGGAGCACCTGCCCGGCGACGGCGACGGCGAGGTCGGCAGAGCGTTCGTAAAGCTCGGCGACCGCCTGTTCCTTGGCCGCCGAGATTTCTCGGGTCGCTCGCTCGGCCGTCGCCTCGGCGTCGGCCCGGGCCTGGCCGAGTCGTTCCTGATAGGCGGTCTCGGCCTTGCGGTTGGCCTCGTCCATGATCTGTCTGACCTGATCCTGGACCTGCTCCATCTGCTTGCGATGCTGCTCCAGCAGGGCCGACGCCTCGGCTCGAGCGTTCTCGGCGTCCCGGAATGCCGATTCCAGGGATCGTTCTCGGTCGTCCAGGGCCTTGGAAATCGGCCCCCAGGCGAACCGATAGAGCAACACCAGCAACAGCAGGAAGACGGTGACGGTGTAAATCGCGAGCGAAGGCTCGGGGGCGAGGATATCGATCTCGCCCTCACTGGTTGCGTGTACGTCGGTTCCGTGACCTGCCTCGGCCGGGACAGCGTCCTCGATCGGCGGTTCGGCAAGTGCGGGGGACGCACCGGCGATCCAGATCGCGGTCAGGGTCAGCAGCGTCGTCATCAGTGGCCCGAGGGCCGAAAGCTTGCGCCGGAGCATCGCAGGGGGGCCTCGCGATCGAGTCGGTTCGCGGCGATCAGGGAGTGCGAAGGGAAGAGAAGGGGAACAACGAGGTTGCGCGGATGAATCGCCCGAGGACTCCTTGAATGGTCAAGGAGCCCCGGACGATCGATCCCAGGCTCGACGACTCAGTACGCCGTGAGGATGAAGCCGATGATGATCAAGGCGAAGAAGGAGACACCCTCGATCAGGGCGGCCGAGATGATCATCGCGGTCTGGACGTTGCCGGCGGTCTCCGGCTGGCGGGCCATGCTCTCGACGGCCGAGCGGGTCAGCAGGCCGATGCCGAAGCCGGCGCCGATGATCACCAGGCCGGCGCCCAGCGCCCGGGAATCGGCGAACGCACCCTTGGGCGAGGCGGCGCTCGCGATCCGGGCCGCATCCTCGGCCGACTCAGCCTGGAAGGCGACGGCAGCCGATCCGTCCTGGCCGAACGAAGCGATGGCGGGGACCAAGAGCGCGGCAGTGAAGACCAGAATCGGGGCGGCGATCTTCGCGAAGGACATGGGGGGGAACACTCCTCAATGGGTTGTGGGGCAGGGGATCGATGGGGCGAGGGCGTGGTCACCAGCGGACACCCGCCGCTGGATTGCCCGTCCGCCGCGAACTCAATGCGAGTGGACGGCCGCACCGATAAACAACGCCGACAAGAAGGTGAAGATGTAAGCCTGCAAGAACGCCACGAACAGTTCGAGCAGGCTCAACAACACCACGCCGCCAACGCTGGCGGCAATCACCGGGCCCTTGATGTACAGGGCCGCCTGCGACACCGTCAGGGTGAAGCCAAGGATGACCGCCAGCACGATGTGGCCGGCGAGCATGTTCGCGAATAATCGCACCGACAGGACCACGTGCCGGATGAACAGGCCGGCGACCTCGATGACGAACATCAAGGGCCAGAGGATCGGCTTCATGATCCAGGGGACGTCCATGTGCGGCACGAGGTTCGTCAGGAACCCGACCGGGCCCATCTCCTTGACCCCCGCCACCACGACGGCGCCGAGGGTCATCAGGGCCAGCGTGGCCGTGACGTTGATGTTCCCCGTGGCCGACGCCCCGCCGGGGATCATCCCCAGCAGGTTGCACAGCAGCACGAAGAAGAAGACGGTCCAGAGATAGGGCAGGAACTGGTCGGCGTGATGATGACCGATGGCCGGCCTGGCCATCTTGTCCCGGATGAAGACCAGGACCGACTCGAACATGTTCAGGAACCGCCCCCGCGTGACCTGCTGCCGAGCGGCATGCCGGGCGAGGGGGATGAACACCGCGAGCAGCAGCAGCGCGGCGATCGTCTCCATGACCATGAACCGCGTCACCTGGATCCCGAACACCATCGGCAGATCCAGTTCGCCGACGAACGGGACCTCGAGGGTCGGGTGGTCGATCACGTGGTCGAGCGGGCTGTGTTCGTGTGCGTGTTCGTCGGCCATAGGTGGTCGTTGAGTTTCGAGTGATTCGTCGGGGGGAAGGTCGTCCGAATCCGGGGTGCGATCACTCTCGCGATTTATCGGAGTGCGTCGCGGAGGCGAGCCGGATCATGTGGAGCATGCCCAGCAGGAACCCCAGGCCCGCCCCCACCAGGGTCGCCGTCGGGGCGGTACCCCAGCGGCGATCGAGCGCGAAGCCTGCCAGGGCAGGCAGCGAGAACTCCAGGCCCAACGTCGAGATCCGATAGGCCCAGATGAGCCCCGCCGACACCGGACCAGGGGATGATGGGGAAGGCAATCAACTCACCTCAGTCCCGCCTCGCAACAGGACGCGTGACGCGCTCGGGAACAATCCGCTCGGGATCATCAGGGCCGCGCCGGGAAACGGGTCGCGAATACCTTCCGGTGATCCCCGTTGGAATCACTTGATACATCGGCCGGCCGGGTGCTGTCAACTCCCCAGGTGCCCACTTTGAGAAATTTTTCACAGATCGGTGTCCGGGGCACCCCGAAGACCTCGGAAACTGTGCCAACTCGTCGCAAGTGTCCGCTGACGGACACCCTGGACAATTTTTTCATTGACAAGAAGTGGTTATCAATGGTATCTAAATCGTAGCTGGAAGCTTTGTCCGCGTCCCCCTCTAAGCCGATGAAGGGCTTGCCGATGGGCACACGCTTACTCACGACTCGATCTTCCTCGTAAAGGCGGCGATTTGGTTCCCGAGACGGGGAATCAGACGGCCGCCTTCGGTGTTTCTGGTGGGTATGTCTCGTGCAACTCCGGCAATTCCTCGTCCCCGCTTGCAGGTGAACGTCCCGGTCGCTTCCGCCAGTTCGCAGTCCGGGAGATAAGGATTTCTCCGGATCGGCCCACTCACGGATGATGTCCGCGATGACCACGACGGGCCGCACCGGCCCCCGCCTGCGGCTCGGACTCGGAGTGGCCAGAGATGACTGTCGAGACGCTCAAGGACTGCAACAAGAAGGAGCTGGCCCGGATGGCGAAAGACCGGGGAATCCCCGGTTGGCATGCGATGCGAAAAGACCAGCTCGTCCGAGCACTCACCACCGCAATCGCCCCCTCGTCATTGCCTGGCCGCTCCTCCGGCATCAAAAAACAGAATACGGGCGACGTCAAGTCCCGAGACGCCCGTCCCCGCCGCCCCCGCCCCGATTCGCCGGAATCGGAGTCGGAAGCAGCCTCGGCCCAGGCCTCCCCTCCCAGGACGCTTGACCATGGCTGCGTCAAGGACCGCATCATCACCTCCGTGCGTGATCCCTACTGGCTGCACACCTACTGGGAGTTGAGCCGGACCACCCTGGGGCGTGCCCAGGCCGCCATGGGGCAGGAATGGCATCGCGCCCGCCCCATCCTCCGGCTGATGGACGTCACCAGCGAGGACACCACCTCGAACGCCGAACGAGTGGTCCGGGACATCCCGATCCATGGAGGCGTGAATAACTGGTACATCGACGTCTGCGAACCCCCGCGCTCGTACCGCGTCGACATCGGCTACCTGTCCCGACAGGGGCGGTTCTTCGTCCTGGCCCGATCGAACGTCGTCACGACCCCCCGGGTCGGCTGCAACGACCTGCTCGACGAGCACTGGGCCAGCGTCGATTCCCAGTACCAGACCATCTTCAAGCAATCGCTCCACGGCGGGTCCGCCTCGCGCGACCTCCTCGAGATCTTCGAGGAACGCCTCCGACGGCCGATGAACCCCCTGAATTTCTCGAGCCTCGGCACCGGGGCGCTCCAGGGCTCGCACGGGGACCGCAACTTCCACTTCGAGATCGACGCGGAGCTGATCGTCTACGGGACCACCGAGCCGAACGCGAAGGTCACGCTCCAGGGTGAGCCGGTCAAACTCCGCCCCGACGGCTCCTTCAGCGTCCGCTTCAGCCTGCCCGACAGCCGGCAGATCATCCCGGCCGTGTCGTCGAGCCCCGACGGCGTCGAGGAGCGAACGATCGTCCTGGCCGTCGAACGCAACACCAAGGAACTCGAGCCCATGATTCACGACGGGAACGAGCTCTGAGGCGTCCGCTCTCCACGCTCCTCCTCGCCCTGATTCGATCGAATCCCACGCCGTGACTCCTCACCGATTTCCCCGGGGAGTCGCGGCGTCTTTTTATTGGTCGAATCGATCGACCCGACATAGACTTCTCTAGAAAGGTTTTCCGGTTGATTCGGCTCCTGCCCCTTCGGCGCCGATCGCCGGACGAACGGCCGAGAGGTTCTGACCGTGAGTAAAGACATTCGACCCATCCTGGCCGGATGGGACCACGACCCCGACGACTTCCAGGTCCGGATCGTCGCCGGCCTCGACGGCCGGGACAAACTCCAGATGCGCCTCGATCTCGGCGTCCTCCAGATGGAACTCGAGGGCAGGCCCGACGGCAAGAAACCCTTCGGCGCGGACTCTTTGCTGGAGTACCACGAGGCTCGGGCCGTGGAACAGTCCGCGACGACCGGGCCGTTCTCGCTCGAACCCGCCGAGTGCGAAGAACTGATGCGCGAGGGCGTCCAGTTCTACCACCGCTACGTCGCGCTCTTTCATCTCGGGCGCTACGACCTCGTCTCGCGAGACACCGAGCGCAATCTTCGGCTCTTCGACTTCGTCAAGGCGTACGCCACCCGAGACCGCGACAAGCTCGCCTTCGACCAGTACCGCCCTTATGTCACCATGATGCGAGCACGCGCCCTGGCCCATCAGGCGATCGATCGCGGCGACCATCGCACCGCGATCGACGTGCTCGACGAGGCGATCGCCTCCATCAAGGGATTCTTCCGGGAATACGACCAGCAGGAGCAGCTCAACACCTCTCAGGAATTGATCCTCCTGCGCAAGCTGCGTCGAGAGATCGACCGGGAACGACGCACCGACCCCGTCGAGCGCCTCGACGACCAGCTCCAGCTCGCCGTCGCTCGGGAGGACTATGAGGAAGCCGCTCGCATCCGCGATCAGATCCAGCGGCTTCGCGTCGCAAGCTCCCCGAACCCGACCGATCGGAGCCCCACCTCTTGATGAGTCGGGCCCGACGTGCTACAGTTTTGTCGTCTGGTTCGCCAGGCCCTCTGCCATGTTCGCGAGGGGTGTCGCTTATTGGAGAACCAACGCTAAGACCCGTAGGGGCCCGTACGATCCCTCGGCTTTGCCAGCGGATCTGAGCGTCCCACCTGAACTGCGGGTTCTCAAAACCGCCCTGGACGGCATTAGGGTGGAGGTATCCATCGAGCCCGTTCTTTGTCTCCCCCACCGGGGAAGCAAAGCACGGGCTCTTGGCTTTTGCGACCGAGGGGATGATTCTCCGTGTCGAACGATCCCCTTCGCGTCGCCAAGACCCAGATGCGCCGACTGATCGTCGATCGCATCCTGGCCATGAACCCGGACGACCGGGCGCGGCAGGAGAAGGCCCTCCTCGAGCGATTCCCGAGCCTCCCCGGCTTCGATCGGGCTGCGACGGTCCTCCTCTTCGTCGCTCACCTCCCCGAGGAATTCCCGACGCTCCCGCTCATCGCGACCGCCATCGAGCGGGGCAAGACCGTGGCCTGCCCCCGAGTCGATCGCCAGGAACGTCGACTCCGACTCTACCAGCTCGACGACCCCGCGCACGACCTGGTGCCCGGGCCGTTCGGGATCCCCGAGCCGAAGCCGGGGTCGCCCGAAATCGAGGCGGACCGGATCGACTGGGCCTTGATCCCCGGTATCGCGTTCGATGCCCGGGGATTCCGGATCGGCCGGGGGGCCGGTTATTACGATCGGCTGCTCCCCTTGCTCAGGCCGCCGACACCCCGCCTCGCCATGGTGCTCGAGCCTCAATGGGTCGACGAGATCCCGACCGAACCGCACGACCAGCCCGTCCACGGGGTCATCGGTGCGGAACGCTCATGGCTCTCCTCGGCGCTCCCGGCCGAGGCGCCGCCCCCCGGGCGTTTCCAGGATTGAGACTCGACGTGTCTCCGTCGACTGAGCACCGTTCCGGAAACGCCCGATCGAGGTGAGGGAACCGGCCGGTCATTCCGTCGTGCTGATCGTGACCTTCGGGGGATGCGCGTAGGCCTCGAAGGCGCCGGCGATCTGAGCGGCCTCGGTGTCTCCCCGGTGCAGGATCACCCGATAGCGGAATGCGATCGATTCGCCCGGCGCGATGGTATGCGTCCCCGAGTCGGCGTACTTGAAATCGCGGTAGCCGAACGGGTTGGCCGCGAAGAGGCCGTAATCTCGGACGTGCCAGGTCGTCGGGAATCGGAAGCTGCTGGGATGATTGAGGATCGCGACGCCGAGGGTCTCATCGCCGATCGGTCCGGTGTAATCCACCCAGGGCGAGGCCTTGCCCCAGGCGTCGGTGTCGACGACGCCCTCGGCATTGACGATCCTGCCTCCCATCTTCTTATTCACGTTCATCGATGTTGCGAGTCGCAGGCCGAAGGTCCCCTCCTTCGTGTCTTCGAAGGTGACCGGGGAGTCGCCTGCAGCGATCGTCACGTCGAAGTCGATGACCCGGACCCCGTCGAGATCGTAAGTGCGCCAGACGCGATGATCGGTGCAGAGCACCTGGCCCTCCGGCCCCTTCCAGGCGTTGATCGTCTCGATGACCCCCGCGACGGG
Organism: Tautonia sp. JC769; assembly: GCF_040717455.1. Lineage (NCBI taxonomy): Bacteria > Pseudomonadati > Planctomycetota > Planctomycetia > Isosphaerales > Isosphaeraceae > Tautonia > Tautonia sp. JC769. The sequence continues at coordinate 59,037 of NZ_JBFEFH010000003.1, read as the reverse complement.
GCCTTCGACGACCCCCGGTCGGTCGATTTCGGCGATCGTCCCGAACTTCGGGTTGGGCCGGTTCAGCGGATCGGACGCCCAGAAATCCACGCCATCGACATTGCCATGCGTGAACCAGAATGATCGTTGATGGGGATGGTCGCGGTCCTCCCCCTCCACATCCTCCATCGGGTAAGCCCTCGTGATCGGCGTCCCCGTCGGGCCGATGACCGGGAAGAAGTAGGGCTTCGGGCCGTCTGCGGCGCGATAGATCGTGAAGAGTTCGCCGTCGATCTCGACCCGCAGATCCTCCCCTTCGGCCGTGATCGAGACCCCCTCGGCCGACGTCGACGACGGCGACATCGAATACTGAATCGTCTCCTCGGCGCCGAGCGACGGGATCACCATGGCCATCGCCAGCGCATCGCCGACCCGGACCACCTGCGCCGTGAGGGCTTCGCCATCAGCTTCGACCGGCTTCAGCGAATACGATCCCGGCTGGACCCCCGCATCCTCGATCGCGAGGAACACCGGCGCGTCGGTCAGTTCGACCCCGCCGCCGACCAGGCTGACGGTCACGTCCGCACCCATCGCGGGGAGACCTGTCACACCGACGAGCAAGAGGGCGGCCTTCGTGAATCGGTCAATCATTGCGGTCCTCCCGATGAGGCATCAAGGAATCGAGACTGGGGCTCGTAGTTCTCAGGGCCGGCACGTGGCCGGAACGGTGCCGAGCGGCTATCCTACGGCCACTCAGGTTCGGATCGCCAGGGGGGAGCAGGGCCTCATCGGATGACATACGAGGAGTTTTTTGATCTGTGTTCCCGCCTCCTTCGACCGTTGCACTGCTCCTGTGACGACGGGGAAGACTTCCAGGATCCGCCGCTCGACGTCCTCCGCTACGAGGTCCGGGCCGTCCGGCTCCACTGGATTCCGGTCGTCGGCCGGGCGCTCAGCGTGGTGGCGATCGTGCACCAGCCGAGAGACGTGACGGCGACCGCCGCCTCGCATCGCGAACTCCTCCTCCGGGTCGCTCGTGCGGTCCATGGTCGATACCCACCATGGCCATCCGGGGGGCCCGGCTTCGTGGTCGGCCTGACCACGGTCGTCGTGACGACCGACCCGGTCACTCCCTCGGACGAGCAATTCCTGCCCCTTGCGCTCCCGAGCCCTTCGCGCACTCGGGTCGTGCCGATGGGCCTGATCCGGGTCAATCTGGAGCAGGAGGCGTTCGCATTCGCGATCGGCCCCTCCCCCCAGGACCTCTTTCCCGAGGCGGTCACGCTGGCCGACGGTTTCTCGCAGGTCCTCGGGCGATTCGTCCCGCCGCTCGACTTGGAATAGGGGACGCGCACCCCGCTCCCGCCGGCTCAATCCCCGAGGAGCCAGAGGGTGATCGGCAACGCTCGATGGTACGGCGGATCCGAGCGATCCGTGAGCAAGGCCGCCGAGACCCGTCGCGCCGTCTCGGCCACCGGCACCTTCACCAGCCTCGGGAACGCGCAACCCGCTCCTTGATCGTCCGTCACGCAGAGCTCGCAGGTCCCCTCGCCATCACACTGGATGTTCAGGGTGGTCACCGCGTTCGGCGCAGGACGAAGGCCGATTTCGACCTCGGCGACCCGAGGAAGGGCGCCCGGCTCGCTCGGGCCAGACTCCAGCACCACCCGGACCGCCCCGTCCTGCCCCCGGAGGCTGGCCTCGATTCGACCATCGCCCGTCGAGCGGGGGTGTCCCTCCGGTTTCCAGCCCAGTTGCCCTGCCAGCCAGGCAACCAACCACGCCGCGGACCGGGTCGGTCGTTCGCCCACCTCGCCCACCGATCGGACGCGGATGGAGCCGATCCGCTTCAGGTTCCCGAGCGCGGCCGCATCGAACTGGTCGGCGATCAGGCTCCGCCAGGTCGTCAGGCTGAACCAGGCCAGGTCCCTGGCCGTCTGACACCCCTTCGGTTCCATCGCCGCGGCCAGCGCCGCCGGATCCGCCGCCGGATCGGGCAGGTCGAGGATGACCCGGGTGGCTTCCCCGGCAAGTTGCTCGAATAACGCAGGGGCCTCCCGAGGGTCGTCACACCACCAGAGGACCGAATGCAGGTCGGACTCGACCAGCGACCGCACCGCGGCGGGGAGCAAATCACGCCCCTCGACGCTGGCCCGGAGGATGATCTGCTCGCTGCAGACCTGCGGTCGTCCCGGTGCCGGGAGATGGCACTGCGCCGAGACCTCGGCCCGGAGCTTGCGACCCGCCCCGGGATCGGTCCCGAGCACGATCAACCGCGAGGGGTACTGCGTCGTGATCGCCTCGATCGTCTCGTCCATCCCGGGCCGGGCGGGCCCGAGATTCACGATCACGACGTTGGCCAGCACCACCCGGGTGACGGCCGGGGCGTCGAGTTCCGGCCCCCCCGTCTTCTCGGCCGCCGGGCCCCAGAGCTGATCGAGCGCCTGCTCGACCTCGCTCAGTTCGACCGGGATGCCTCGGCCATCATAGAATGCTTCGACCGAACCGGACGCCATGGCTGCACTCTCAATCAGGCCCGTTGACCGGCCTGGACGCGGGATGCCAGAAATACCGTTCCTGCTTGTCGATGCGAATGACCTTCGGGGCGTTCCGGCCCATCAGTCCACGGTTCGATCCCGGCTCGGCCAGGCGTCGCGGCGTCCTTCACCGGTCGTGATCGGGGGGCTGCCCCGTCGCCGTGGGCCCTCGACGAATTCGACGCCCTCTGCGACTCCCGGGGAGGGGGAACACGGGATCGAGCACGTCCCGTCTCCCCCCTCCCCGGGGGCGATACCGACGCTTCCGCCGGTCCTGCTCCGGCCCTCAGTCGCGCTTCACCGGGTCCTGTGGCCGATCGGGCAGGGTCCGCGGTTCCTCCTCGATCGCCCGCAAAATCTCCGCGATCGCCCGATCGAGTTGCGGATCCTCCCCGTCGATCACCGAAGCCGGGTCGTTCTCCACCTCGATGTCCGGATCGACCCCATAGCCCTCGATGATATACGACCCGTCCACGTCGTTCGTGCCGAATTCCGGCACGTTGACCCCTCCACCGTCGATCAGCGGTCCGTGATCGGTAATCCCCACGACCCCTCCCCAGGTCCGTTTGCCGATCAGGGGGCCGAGCCCCGCCTGTTTGAACCGAGCCGGGAAAATATCACCATCCGAGGCGCTGTTCGCGTTGATCACGCAGGCCATGTGCCCGTAGAAGACCTGGTTCGGGTAGGTCCCGACCCGGTCCTGATGCCGACTGAATCGCGTCCCGAGGAGGCTCCGGTCCAGTCGTTCGATCAGCATCTGCGAGACATTCCCGCCCCCGTTGTTGCGCACGTCGACCACGAGCCCTTCCTTGCGGATCTGGGGGTAGAAGGTCTTGATGAACTCCCGAAGCCCCTCCGCCCCCATGTTGGGGATGTGCAGATAGCCGAGGCGTCCATCGGAGGCTTCCGCCACCTTGCGGCGATTCTCGGCGACCCAGGCCAGATAGATCAGATCCGTCTCGCTCGCCCTCGGCCTCACCGTCACGAATCGCGAGCCGTCGCGATCCGGCCCGTCGTTGACTTCCAGCGTCACCGGCTGCGACGCCTTGTCCCGCAATAATTCGAACGGGTTGCGATCGCTCGTCAGATCGACGCCGTCGATCGAGAAGACATAGTCGCCTTCGTCCACGTCGACCCCCACCTCGGTCAACGGCGATCGATACGTCTCCTCCTCGTTCTGGCCGGCGAAAATCCGGGAAATCCGGTAGCGCCCCGCCTCCTCGTCCAGCTCGAATCGGCAGCCGAGCAGCGCCACGGCCGGGCGATCCGGGACCTCGTAATCCCCCCCCGTGATGTAGGCGTGGCCGACGTTCAGCTCGGCGATCATCTCGCTGATCACGTAATTCAGATCCGATCGATGCCCGACGTGGTCGAGCAGCGGGCGGTATTGCTCCCGGATCGCCTCCCAGTCGTAGCCGTGCATGTTCTCGACGTAGAAATAATCGCGGAACCGGCGCCAGACCTCGTCGAAGATCTGCGGCCATTCCTCCTCCGGGACGCGATCGAGCCGGACGCCCTGGGTCGAGACGGATGTCCCGGAATCCTTCCCTCCCGGCTTCGCGTCGAGCAGCGTGAAGCTCCCTCCCTTCCGGACCAGGACCTTCGTCCCGTCCCCAGAGAGCACGTACCCGCCGACATCCTCGGCCAGGTCCGTCGCCTCGCGGTCCTCGATCGAGAAGATCACCAGCGTCGGAGTGACCCCCGAATCGCGGCCGTAAAAGAACGGCCCCGAACGAACATAGAGCAGGTGGCCTCCGGTCGCCGACAATCCCGAGTAGTTCTCGGCAGGGACCGGCACCCTGCTGACCCGGGATGCAAGCCCGTCGAGGTCGATCGCGAGCTCCTTCGCGGACGATTCCTCGTCCTCCTTCTCGTCCTCCTCGGCGTCTTCGTCCGGCCCATCCTCCCCGTCCGACGACTCGTCGTCCCCGCCTTCCTTATCCGATTCATCCTCCTCATCCTCGTCGATCGTCACCTCGTCGATCCGGGGGGGGAATGGGTGTTCCACGTCCTTCCGCAGGGCCATGGCAAACAGCCCGACCTCGCGATTCAACGCGTAATCCCATTCAATTGTCGAGATCTGAGGCGCGTAGTCGCGATCGCTCAGGAAGTAGAGGAACTCGCCCGCCGGATCCCAGGCCGGGTTGTAGGCGTTAAACATCGGGTCGGTGATCGGTGTGGGGCCCTCGTCGCCGACCTGCCAGAGGTTCAGCACGCGGAAATCGCTCGGCTCGCTCAGGCTGAACGCGAGCCAACGACCGTCGGGAGACCAGGCATAATCGAGTGATCGGCCCGACGCCTCTCGCGCCACCTCGACCACCTCCTTGCTCTCGACCTCGACCACGAAGATCGTGCCCGTCTGGTCCGAGTACGCGACCCGTGCGCCGTCGGGCGACCACAGGGGGTTTAGCTTCCTCCCGGTGCTCTCCCGGGTCAGTGCCGTCGGCTCGCCGATGCCATCCTGCGGCACCAGATACAGCTCCTCCTCGCCCGATGCGTCGGAGACATATAAAATCGACGCTCCATCCGGCGACCATCGGGCCGCGCGATCGTGAGCCCCCGGAGATCGCGTCAGGTTCCTCGTGGGGCCGTGCTCGATCGGGGCGTTGAAGACGTCTCCCCGCCCCACGAAGAGGGCCCGCTCGCCCTTCGGGCTCAGCTCGAAGTCTTCCAGGACGTCCGAAGCGTCGACCCGCTGCGGGCGGCGGGGCAGGGCGTCGTCGGGCACGGTCACGGGAACCGGCTGAACGTCCCCCGAGTCGAGATCCAGGACGTGCAGCTGCCCCGCCTTCTCGAAGACGATCCGAGCGTCGTCGGCCTTGCTCGGCCAGCGGACATCCCAGGTCGTCTCCTCGGTCAGTGCGGTCGTCTCTCCCGTCTCAGGGTCGAATTCGTAGAGATTCAGCGTCCCCGATCGATCCGAGGCGAAGTAGATCGCGTCCCCGATCCACATCGGGTCCCGCTCGGTCCGGTTCGAGTGCGAGACCGGGGTCAGCTCCGCGCTCTCTAGGTCGAAAATGTAGAGGTTCTGTGCCCATCCCCCTTCGTAGCGTTTCCACGATCGAAATTCCCGGGTCAGGGGGGAGTAGACGATCCGATCGGCCCCTGGCGACAGATCCCCGCCGCCGGAAACCGGCATCGGCAGCGCCTGGGGCAGCCCTCCCTCGACCGAGACGGTGTAAAGCCTCGTGTCGCTCAGGTCCCAGCCGTCTCGCATCGATCGGAACACGACCGACGAGCCGTCCGGAGTCCAGCCGTAGACCTGATTATCGTATCCCCATCGAGGGGGCAGGGGCCCTCGGGCCGGATAGTGCGTCAATCGCCGCGGGACGCCCCCGCTGCTGGGAATCACGTAGACTTGCTCGTCGCCGTCGTACTGCCCGGTGAAGGCGATCTGCGACCCGTCGGGCGAGAATTTCGGGAAGAGTTCCAGCCCCGGATGCGTCGTCACCCGGCGAGCCGACCCTCCCCCGACCGGCGCCGTCCAGAGGTCTCCCGCGTAGGTGAAAACGACCGTCGATCCGTGAAGGTCCGGGAATCGGAGCAACTTCGTCTCGGCGGTCGCGGTCGCGGTGCCCGCCAGGACACCCGACACCAGGGCAAGCAGGCCGACGCCCAGGGCCCTCAATCGAATCATCGTGCAGCTCCAACGCATCTCCGGGGGAACGCCCAGAAGACGCCGCGGCGACGGCGCCCGGGCATCCTCCCACTCTAGAAATTCGGACGTTGCAGGTCGCGACGATTTTACGGCGAGCCCTGCCCCAGGTCACGCAATTCGTCGGGCGATTCGCCGTCCCCGACCTTTGAGGCCTTCCGACGGTTTCCTCCACAACGCTGGCACGATACGATGATCTCAGGGGGCGTCCTGTCCCCCCTCCGTCTCGTTCCGAGTCACCTCAATGGATCGGACCCTCATGCGAAGCCCTCGACGCTCGGCCCGGACCATGTCCTTGCTGGTCACGTTCGGGAGTGTCGTCCTGGCGGGACTCGGTGCCGAGCTGAGGGGCACCCAACTGCCCGACGTCTCGATTCCCGCAAATCGCGACCTCCTGCGCGATCCCCCCTTCGACCGGCTCACGCTGATCGACGGCACCGTGCTGTTCGTCGACCCCGTCAGCCCGCGTCCGCTGCCGGACAAGGAGGCGATCCGAGCGGCCGAAGCGAAGGAATCCCCCCGATTCGAGCGCGTGGGCGGACTGCTCGTCAGCAAGGCCCCCGAGCTGAACCGCGACCCGAGCGACAATGCCATCGTCATCCGGACCCAGGAAGACGAGCCGAGGGACTACTACGTCAAGATCACCTCCATCCGGTCGGCCGACTACTTCGACGACATCCTCCTGGCCGAGGCCCTCCGCCGCGCCCAGTCCAACGACTTCGACCGGGCCTTCGAGCTGGTCCTGGCCGTCCGATCGCGCGATCCCAACTGGAAAGGGCTCCGGGAGACCGCCGATCGCATCATCTTCCTCGAAGGCCAGCATGCCCTCGACCGCGGCCAGGTCGACGACGGACTCCGGCTGCTCGGGCAGCTGTACGAGCGGGCCCCAGACACCCCGAACCTCAAGCCCCTGCTCGCCAAGGGGTACGCCGGACGCATCGAATCGGCCATCGAACAGGGGTCGTATGCCCTGGCCCGTCGCGTGCTCGAGGAGCTCAGGGGCCTAACCCCGGACGCCCCCGAGGTCGACCGCATGCGGCAACGCCTCATCTCGCTCGCCCAGCGTCGGGCAGACGAGGCCGAACGCCTCAGCGGCCCCGACCGGGTCGAGCGGCTTGCCGACGCCCTCCGCGTCTGGCCCAACGACGACGCGATCGCCGAGCGGTATCGGGAAGCCTTCCTGGAGGCGCCCGTCCTCGACGTCGCCGTGCTCGACGTTCCCCGACGCCCCGGGCCGTTCCTCGAATGCCCGGCCGACGCCCGGGTCATGAACTTGCTCTACCGTCCCCTGCTCGCGGAGTCGTCGGAGCAGGCCACGCGCGGCGAACTCCCCGGCCAAATCGCCGCCGAGTTGACGGTCGGAGACATCGGCCGTCGACTCGAATTGCGGATCAAGGAGGGGATCTCCTGGAACGACGGCTCTCGGTCGGTGAATGCCATCGACGTGGCCCGGACCCTGACCGATCGCGCCTTGCCCAGCACGATCGGCTACGATGCCCGGTGGTCGAATCTGCTGACGCGCGTCAGGCCCATCGACGAGACGACGCTCGAAGTCACGCTCAGGCGCACCCCGCTCGATCCCGCGGCGTGGCTCCTCCTGCCGGTCGGGCCCGCCCATGCAGGCCGAGACGGCCTCGTCTGGACCCCTTCCGGCCCCAGGCCGATCGGGAGCGGCCCGTTCACGCTCGGCCCCCTCTCGCAGTCATCCGCCCGGATCGACCGCGCCGATCAGGTCGATGAGGGGACCCCGACGCTTGCCCGGATCAACGAACGCCGCTATGAGACCCCCGCCGACGCCGTGGCCGCCCTGCGACGCGGCGAGGTCTCGCTGCTCGAAGCGGTCCCCCTCGACCAGCTTCGCCTACTTGAGGATGATCCCGACATCCAGGTCGGCCGGTACCGGGCACCCCGGATGCACTGGATCGCGATCGATGGCCGCAACCCGGTGCTCCGCAACCGATCGCTCCGCCGCGGCCTGAGCTTCGCGATCAACCGCAAGGAACTGCTCCAGGAAGGCATCCTCCGCGCCCCGCTCAACGACTCGACGATCCCCAGCGACGGCCCATTCCCCGCCGGCTCGGCGGCCGACGACCCCGAGGTCCCCCCGCTGACCCACGACCCGCTGCTGGCCAAGATGCTCGTGAGGGCCGCCAAGCAGGAGATGGGGATCGACGTCATCGAATTGACGTTTTCCTATCCATCCATCCCGTCCGCCCGGGCGGTCGCCTCCAAACTGGTCGAGGCCTGCGCCGACGCTGGCGTGGTGCTCAAGCCGGTCGAGCGGCCTCAATCCGACCTGGAACGGGACCTGCGCCAGGGGCTCCGATTCGACCTCGCCTATCGCGTCGCCCCGATCACCGACCCGGTCCTCGAGATCGGGCCGATCCTCTGTCCCGGCTATTCCGCCCCTCCCCAGGCCGATGGCCTCGGGGCGTTGGCCAGCGCCCGGATCTTGCAGCTCTTGCTCCAGCTGGAACAGGTGCAGGATCTCCCGTCGGCCCGCGAGCAGCTCCTGGCCATCGACCGCGAGACGCGCGACGAACTTCCGATCCTCCCCCTCTGGCAATTGCAAGGGCACTTCGCCTGGCGGGCCCGCTTGAACGGCCCCCCGGCCGAGGCTGGCGAGTTGTACGAGGGGATTGAGTCGTGGACGATCGACCCTTGGTTCTCCCGAGAGACCCCATGATGCGGCTTTTCCCCCTCGCGCGAAGGGGCACGATCGTCCCTCTTTTGCTCGGACTGGGCGGCTGGTTCGCGGTCGGCGACGCTTCGGGCCAGGACGCGTCGGCGTCGGCCGAGCCGGCCGCCTCGGCCGAGATCGAGCGTCGGCCGTACTCCATCCGCGTCTGGTTCTCCGTCGACCCCGCCGCCCGGCTCGGCCAGGGCTCGACCCGGGCCCTCGTCGATCGGTGGCTGACCCTCGCTCAACGCTTCGTCGGGTCCCCCTGGCAGATCGAGATCCAACCCGACGAAGGCCCCTTGCGCGGCCGGTCGCCCCAGCAGCTCGAGCCGGAGCTGGTCGGCCCGCTGGTCGACGGGGTCGAGAAAGGGTGGTTCCTCCGGGTCGAGCCGGCGCCGACGGGGGGGGGATTGACCCTCGTCGGTCGAGAATACGACGCCACGGTCCGGCAGCTCGGGCCGCTCTATCGCCAGCCGGCCCCCTTCCCGAAGGATGCGGCTCGCTCCCTGTTCGAGCTGACGCGTCGCGTCTTCGCGCCCGTCGCCGAGGTCGTCCGATCCGATCCGGGGGCCGAGCTGCGGGTGCAGGGGGCAGCCCTGCCGACCCCGGATCGGCTCGGACGCGTGGCCGAACCGGGCCTGGTCTTCCGCCCTTACTGGATCTTCCTCGGGCCGAACGAGACGATCCGGGAAATCCGGTCCATCCCCTTCACCTATCTCCATGTCGACGAGGTCGAGGGCTCCCTCGCCCGGTGCCAGATCGTCAGCGGCCTGAGGCAACCCCTGCCCAAACAGGTCGCCGGCCGCTACCGACTCGTCGCGCTCGGGCTCAATCCCGCGGATGTCCCGACCCGATTCCGGTTCGTGTCCGGGGAAGGAGACCAGCAGCTCCCCGCCGCCGGGTATGTCCTGACCGCTCGCGGCCTGCGCGATCGGGTCGCGTCCGAGGTCGGCACGACGGACCGCGAAGGGCGCATCACCCTGCCGCCGAAGTTCTCCGACAAGCTCGTCATGCTCCGCCTGCTCGCCGCCGGGGTCGAACCGCTCCGCGAGTTCCCGGTCCTGCCGGGCGAAACCCCCGAGGAACGAGAGATCCCGGTCGAACCCCGTCCCGAAGCCGTCGCCCTCGAATTCCGCCTGAAAGCCCTCCAGGATGAAATCGTCGACCTGATCGCCCGGCGCGGGGTGCTGGAGGCCCGGCTCGACGCCCGGGCCACCGGCGAGGCCTGGGATGAGGTTAAGCGCCTGCTCGACGAGTACGAGCAGCTTCCCCCCCGTCGCGACTTCGAAGAACGCCTCGCCCGGCTCTCCGAGACCGCGCAGTTGACGCAGGCGGAGCGCGGGGTCCCCATCCTCACCCGGACCGCCCAGGCCGAGCTGGCCGAGACGCGTGCCTTGATCGAACGCTATCTCGACGACGAGGCGTACCAGGCGTTCCTGGACGCCTATCAGCGATCGCAGGCTCCCGACGGATCCGCCGTCGCCCCCGCCGCGAGCCCCCTGGTCCGCTCGACCGAGACGACCCCGCCGCCCGCCCCGGCCTCCCGGGCGGCCGGCTCGTCGTCGACAGGGCAGAATGCCGCGCCGGACTCCCCACCCGCTCGGCCCGGGACCCCTTCCGGCGCCGGAGGCTCTGTCCCCTTCTGATCCCCGCCTCGTGCCCCGTGTCCCGCCCTCACCTGCAAGGAATCACTCGGAATCGGAGGTGGCCGAAGACCCGACCGGGATCGACGCCCGACCCGATCCGGCGTCCGGGCCGTTCCGGCTGGGTCCGAACAGCCGGGAGAGAGTCGCTCCCCCCTTGAACAGGGCCTGGAGGGCAGGGGTCGGCAAGCGGTCGATGTGGCTGTAGAACAGGGTCACCATCCGCGTGAATTCAAGCATCTTCTCAAGCTGTTCCCGGGTATAGGCCTCGTCCGGCCCGGCAGCCTTGGCCTCGTCGACACAATGTTCCAGCAGCGCGATCGTCGGATCCATCTCCCGACGCTTCCGCTCCGCCATGATGACCCGGAACGTCTCGAACACGTCCTTCAGGGCCTCGAACCGGTCGCAGCGGCACCCGATCACATGCACCCGCCGCACGACTCCCCAGGTGATCAGCTCCCTGAGGCTCGTCGAGACGTTCGACCGGCTCACGCCGAGCAAGGTGCTGATCGCCGCCGCATCCAACGCCTCGGGCGAGATGAACAGGAGGGCATGCACCTGCGCCATCGTGCGGTTGATCCCCCACGCCTGGCCCATCTCTCCCCAGTGCAACACGAATTTCAAGGCCGCCGGTGTCAGTTCCACGAGAGCTTCATCCATTTCGGTCTGGACTGAAATGTCTGTGAGATCATACCCTGTCGGTATCGCTCGTCAACCGTCCGCGCGTGCGGACTCGCGAATCGAGTGCTATTCACCACGCCGAAGCGTCCGGGCCGCACTTCCTCCGACGCTTGTCAGATTTTTCTTTTCCCGAATCGCCGAGAAGATTAGGATTGAACGAACGAATCTCTCGGCGTTCGAGTCGTTCAGAACTTCGGATCGAGCGTCCTGCCGTCTCGCCAGTCGGTCGGTCATGATCGGCAGGTCAGGAGAGGAGACCAGTCGAATGCCTTCTCGCATGGTGCGCCTGTCCTGGCTGCTGCTCCTCCCCGGGGTGCTCCTCGCCTCCGGATGCGGTGGGGGTTCAGGCCGGCCCGCCGAGGGGCCCGGTGCCGATTCGCTCGCGGATCGCCCAGCACCCCCGGCGCCAAACGAACCCAATTCAGATCTCGCCCCCGCCTCGGAGCCGGCCGAGGCTCCTCGTCGACCGACCCTGGTGCTCGAGCCCTCCTCGGTGATCCTGCCGGCCGATGCGACCGGGGTGCAGGTCCTGGTGACCCGGATGAACCCCGACGGCACGCGACGCGACGTGACCCGGGAAGCCGTCGCCTGGCGCACCTCCTCCGACGATCGGGTCCGACTGGAGCCGTCCGGCTACCTCGTCCCGAACGAAGGAGGGCAGGGGGGCACCGAGACCGTGACGGCCATCTTCGAGGACGGCGATTCGGTCTCCGCCGAGGTCGTCGTCGAGCGATCCGCCGAGCGCCCCTGGGATTTCGCGACGGACATCGTCCCGATCTTCACCCGATTCGGCTGCAACGGCGGCAGTTGTCACGGCAAGGCCGATGGCCAGAACGGCTTCCATCTTTCCCTGTTCGGATACGACCCGGCCGCCGACTATCGATCCCTCACGCGAGCCGCCGGCGGGCGTCGCCTGTCCCTGACCGACCCGGATTCGAGCCTCATGCTCCTGAAGGGGCTGGGCCGAATCCCCCACGGCGGAGGGCCGGCGCTCCCCTCGAATTCCGAGGCCCATCGGACCGTCCGCGAGTGGATCGGCGCCGGCGCCCCCGAGCATCGGGGCGCCGACCACGGCCAGCTCGTCGCCGTCGAGGTCGTCCCGGGCGACCTCCGGCTGGCCGAACCCGGCACGCACCAGGTCCGGGTCGTCGCCCGGTTCGCCGACGGCCAGCAACGCGATGTGACTCGCCTCTCCCGCTTCGAGGTCCGCGACGATGCGACCGCGACGGTCGACGATCGCGGCCTGGTCACCTTGCTTCGCCGCGCGGAGACGGATCTGATCGTCCGCTACCGGACCTCGGTCATCTCGACCCGGATCGGCACCCGGATGAATCCGGGGCTCGAGTTCGACTTCACGGCGATCCCTCGCCGCAACCTGATCGACGAACACCTCTTCGCCAGGCTCGAGGCGCTCAATGTCCCCCCCAGCCCTCCGGCCGACGACGCCGCCTTCCTCCGCCGCGTCTCGCTCGACCTGACCGGGCAGCAGCCGCGCCCCGACCAGGTCCGCGCCTTCCTCGACGACCCGGACCCCGACCGCCGCGTCAAGCTCGTCGATCGCCTGATGGCCGACCCCCTTTTCGTCGATTTCTGGCACCTGAAGCTCGGCGACCTGCTCCAGATCAGCCAGGCCCGCTTCGGCGACGGCGTCTATCGCTACAACGACTGGGTCAAGGAACAGGTCGCATCCAACACCCCCTGGGACGAATTCGTCCACACCCTGCTCACGGCCCTCGGGAATCCGAATGCCCTCGACGGCGGGCCGGTCAACTACGCCCTCGAAGGGCAGGACGCCCGCGAGCAGGCCGAATTGACCGCCCAGCGGTTCCTCGGGCTCCGTTTCCGCTGCGCCCAGTGTCACGATCATCCGTTCGATCGCTGGACCCAGGACGACTACTACGGCCTCGCCGCCTTCTTCGCCAAGGTCGGCCGCGCAATCCCCGGTGGGGATGGGATGATGGCGCCCGGTGACGTCCGGGTGAACCCGGAGGGGACGATCGCCCACCTCCGCACCGGAGAGCCCGCGGTCCCGACCCTCCCGGGCGGCGAGGTCGCCTCGGTCGACGCCGAGATCGACCCCCGCACCGTCCTCGCCGACTGGATCGTCGCGCCCGAGAATCCTTATTTCGCCCGGACCGCGGCCAACTGGGCCTGGGCGCAATTCTTCGGCCGGGGCCTGGCCGACCCGAGCGACGACCTGAGCGACTCCAATCCCCCCGTCCATCCCGAGCTGCTCGACGCCCTGGCCGACGACTTCGTCTCCCACGGCTTCGACCTGCGTCACCTGATCCGGACCATCGCCACCTCGGAGGCGTACGGGTTGTCGTCCCGCCCCATCCCGGGCAACGAGGGAGACACCCGGCTCTTCTCTCACCAGGCCCCGCGTCCGCTGACCGCGCACCAGATGGCCGACGCCCTGGCCCAGGCCACCGACACCGAACTCCTCTTCAACCTCGGCCGGGGCAGCCAGGGGACCTTGCGGTCGAGCAAGGCCGTCCAGGTGAGCGACCCGGCCATCCCCAGCGTCCTCCTGGATACCTTCGGCCGCTGCCCCCGGGTGGCCGGCTGCTCGACCGTGGCGACCCCGACCCTGAGCCTCCGGCAGGCACTCCTCCTCGTCGGTGGGAACGCAATCGACGACCGCATCGGCCGATTCGACGGCTACCTCTCCGGCCTCCTCGAACTCGAACCGAGCCACGCCGAGATCGTCGAGAATCTGTACCTGCGTACCCTCTGCCGCAAGCCCTCGGCCGAGGAATCCGAGCACTGGTCCGCCCTGCTGGACGAGGCCGACTCGGTCCGGGACGCCTCCGAGGACCTGTTCTGGGCCTTGCTCAACTCCCGAGAGTTCGCGTTCAATCACTGATCGGCCGGCCCGCCCTCCGACCGTCGCGGACGGCGAATGACCCCATCGAACAAGGGACCTTGCCATGCGATCAACCCCTCCGTCCCGCTCCTGCCCCGGACCCTCCCGCCGAGCAGTGCTCCGGGCCGGGGTGCTCGGCGCATTCGGCCTGGCCCTCGATGACGTCCTCCGCCTCCGCTCCCTCTCCGCCCGCCAGAACGCTTACGGGACGCGGCCGACCCTCGACGGCACGCCCCGGGCGAAGTCCTGCATCCTGATCTGGCTCTCCGGCGGCCCGAGCCACATCGACACGTTCGACCCCAAGCCCGACGCCCCGGGCGAATTCCGCGGCGAGTTCGATCCCATCGAGACCTCCGTCCCGGGGGTCCGGATCAGCGAGATCTTCCCCGAGCTCGCCCGGGTCCTCGACCGCGTGACCCTCATCCGCAGCATGACCTCTCCCGAGGCCGAGCACGACCGCGCCTCGCACCACCTCCTGACCGGCTATCGACCCAGCCCGGCCCTCGTCTATCCGAGCATGGGCAGCGTCGTGTCCAAGGTCCGGGGGTTCGACGCCAGCACCCTCCCGCCCCACACGGCCATCCCGTCGGCACCGCTCTTTGCCTCGAGCGGCTACCTCACCCCTGCATACGACCCCTTCGCCGTCGGGGGCGACCCCAACCAGGACGGCTTCCGCGTCCGCGACCTCACGCCGCCCGACCGCCTCACGCTCGATCGCCTCCGTCGCCGACGATCGATGGTCGCCACGCTCGACCGGTTCGCCGCCGACGCCGTCATCGATACGCCCTTGACCACCAGCCGAGACTCCTTCGCCGACCAGGCGTTCGACCTGCTCACCTCCGGCGCCGCCCAGGAGGCCTTCCGGATCGGGGACGAGCCTCAGCCGGTTCGCGAGCGCTACGGCCGCACCCAGCTCGGCCAGTCACTCCTGCTCGCCCGGCGCCTGGTCGAGGCCGGGGTCTCCTTCGTCACCGTCAACGACCAGGGGGCGGGGCCGGTCGGCTGGGATACGCACCTCGACAATTTCCCGATGCTTCGCGACACCCTCGCCCCGCCGATCGACCGGGGCGTGTCGGCCCTCATCGCCGACCTCCACGAGCGCGGGTTGCTCGACGAGACGCTCGTCCTCATGATGGGCGAGTTCGGCCGCACCCCGCGGATCAACGACGCCGGCGGTCGCGACCACCACGGCCGGGCCAACAGCCTGCTCCTCGCGGGCGGCGGGATTCCCGCCGGCCTCGTCCTCGGCGCGACCGACGCCCACGGAGACCAGCCGGTCGATCGCCCGGTCTCACCGAGCGACCTGGCCGCGACCGTCTTCACCGCCCTCGGGATCAACCCCGAGCACCGCTTCGAAACCCCAGACGGCCAGCCGATCCGACTGGTGGACTCTGGCCACGCCATCCAGGAACTGTCCTGAACCCCGGGGCCGGGCGACGATTTCTTCGCCGCGCGATCGGCTCAACGGAAAGGGGTGCCGGTCGCGCCCCTTTGCTTCGCGTTGGCCTCGCGGAGCAGCCTCACGTTACGCATGTTCGCCTTGAAGGCCACGTCGAACAGGTCGCCGAGGACGGGAACGGCCCCCACGGTCGTATCGAGCACCGAGTTCATGACCATCCGGACGATCACCGACTTCGGCAGCTTGTAATAGTAGATCGCCATCAGGATCAGGGCCGCCTGGACGGCGCCGCCGGTCACGTCGCCGACCCCCGGGATCAACCCGACGAGCTGATCGGCCCCGAACCGGATCTTGGTCCCCGGGATCCGGAAATTCGCATCCATGAACCAGGCGAGCCGGTCGAGCAGGAGGTCGTCGGCGTTCGCCTCGGAGGGAATCCGTTCCGCCCGGACTCGGGTCGGTTTCGTGGTCGCCATCATTGCCTCGTGGTGGAAGTGACTTCGCGAGCAGACCGACCCCCGGCCGTCCCCGATCCGCGGCGAGGCTGCGATCAACCCCGGAGTTTCCGCTTCCGAGAGTCATTCGCGAACAGCCCGACCGCCAGCAAGACGATCGAAAAAATCAGGGCCGAGAAGAAGCCTCCCGGGCTGAAGCCGTCGCCTCCCCCCTGCAGGAGATACCAGAATCCGCCGCCCAGCAACGACCCGGCCACCCCCAGGAGGATGGTCGCCGGCAGCCCCATCTCGTCCTTGCCCGGGTGCAGCAGGCGGGCCAGCAACCCCACCACGAGACCGAACACAATCCAGCCGATGACCGATCCAATCATATCCATGACTCACCTCGTTTGGATTTCCTCGCGGGTCGGAGCCTCCGGGGCCGCGTTGCCCTCGGACCGTATGCCCTGCGAGCGTGACATTCCGCTACTTGAGCATCTTGCGTGCCAAGCCCGTGCGATCCCCGGGCCGACGGGTTACGATGGGGCGATCGTCATCAAGGACTGCATGCCGACCGGTCGCTGACTGGCCGCCCCTCGCCCGAGGTTCCGAAGACCATGGACCGGACCCGCTCCTTCACCTTCCCAGAGATCGTTGACGCCCCCGGCGATTGCCTCGACGTCCAGACCCGCGCCGACGGGCCGGCGGGATCGCTCCCCTTGACGGACGAGATGCTCCGCTCCTGGCCCTCGGGCGACCTGTTCGGCCTCTCGCAGAATACGGGCATGGGCTGGGACCCGGCCACGGCCGCCGACGACCCGTTCCTGATCCTCAGCACCCAGGGCGGCCTCCGCGACGACCAGGGGCGGCCGGTCGCGCTGGGCTACCACACCGGGCACTGGGAAATCGGGCTGCTCGTCCGCGCCGCGGCCGACGAGCTGCGTTCCCTCGGCGCCTTGCCGTTCGCCGGGGCCGTCACCGACCCCTGCGACGGTCGATCGCAGGGGACGACCGGGATGATGGACAGCCTCCCCTACCGCAACGACGCCGCCATCGTCATGCGACGTCTCATCCGCTCCCTCCCGCGCCGTCGGGGGGTCATCGGCGTCGCGACCTGCGACAAGGGGGCTCCGGCCATGCTCATGGCCCTGGCCGGCTCGAAGCAGATCCCCTGCGTCTTCGTCCCCGGCGGCGTGACCCTGCCCCCGGCCCGAGGCGAGGACGCCGGCAAGATCCAGACCATCGGCGTCCGCTACGTCCACGGGGAACTCAGCCTGGCCGAGGCCGCCGACCTCGGGTGCCGGGCTTGCGCCACTCCCGGCGGCGGCTGCCAGTTCCTGGGGACGGCCGCCACCACCCAGGTTGTGGCCGAGGCCCTGGGCATGACCGTCCCCCACGCCGCCCTCGCCCCCTCCGGTCAGCCGATCTGGGAGGACATGGCCCGCCGGTCCGCCCGAGCCGCCGCCGCGATGGCCAACCGGGGGGTGCCTCTGTCCGACATCCTGACCGATGCCGCCGTCCGCAACGCGATGGTCGTGCATGCCGCGTTCGGCGGCTCGACGAACCTCCTGCTGCACATCCCCGCCATCGCATTCTCGGCCGGACTCCGACGCCCGACCGTCGACGACTGGCAAGACGTGAATCGTCGCGTCCCCCGGCTCGTGAACGTCCTGCCCAACGGCCCCGACGACCACCCGACCGTCCGCGCCTTCCTGGCGGGAGGGGTGCCCGAGGTCATGCTCCACCTCCGCGACCTGGGATTGATCGATGATACCGTCCTCACCGTCTCCGGCGAGTCGTTGGGCCGGGTGCTCGACTGGTGGCGCGGCTCCGAACGTCGGGCCCGCCTCCGCGAGACCCTGCATCGGCTCGACGGGGTCGATCCCGACGACGTGATCATGAGCCCCGACCGGGCCCGGGAACGCGGCCTGACCAGCACCGTCACCTTCCCGATCGGCAACCTCGCGCCGCTCGGCTCGGTGGTCAAGAGCACGGCGATCGATCCCTCCGTGGTCGATGCCGACGGGGTCTACCGCAAGGTCGGACCGGCTCGCGTCTTCACCCGGGAACGCGACGCCGTCGCCGCGATCAAGGGGCAGGGGGGGCAGGCTCCCATCGCCGCCGGCGAGATCATCGTGCTCATGGGCCGAGGGCCGATGGGGGCCGGCATGGAGGAGACCTATCAGATCACCTCCGCCCTGAAACACCTCCCCTTCGGCAAGCATGTGGCCGTGATCACCGACGCCCGCTTCTCGGGCGTCTCGACCGGTGCGTGCCTCGGTCACGTGGGGCCGGAAGCCCTGGCGGGCGGCCCCATCGGCCGGGTCCGGGACGGCGACCTGATCCGGATCGAGGTCGATCGCAATCGCCTGACCGGCCGGGTCGACCTGGTCGGCGTCGGGTCGGACGAGTTCGGGCCCGAACGCGGTGCAGAAATCCTGGTGGAGCGATCGCCCCACCCCGACCTCTCCCCCGATCCCGATCTGCCCGACGACACCCACCTCTGGGCCGCGCTCCAGTCCCTCGGCGGGGGAACCTGGGGGGGCTGCGTGTATGACCCGGAGGCCATCCTCGCCGCCATCGGGAGCCGGAAGGTCGGCGGCGGCTCGTGACGCTCCCCGGGGTGCGTCGACGGGGCCGATCATCCGCACGGCCCCCGGCCGAGCGATCAGTCGTGGTAGGGTTGCGGGTCGTAGGCCGAGGCCGTCTGGCCCCGAGGGGCGGGGGAGGGGGCGGCCGTCGGCGGCTCGAACTTGGGCACGGTCGGATCGGGTGCCAGGTCGTTCGTCACCGCCGGGGTGCTGCTCGCGGTCGAGCTCCCGCTGTACGATCGCGACGGGGTCGGCGCGGTCGAGGTCGCCTGCCGGCCGATCGACCGCAGCTCGTTCTCGACGCCGCTGAAGCCTCGGCGGAACTCGGCGATCCCCTTGCCCAGCGACTTGCCGACCTCCGGCAGTCGCTTGCCGAATAGCAAGACGCCGAGGATCGCGATCACGAGCATTTCCTGCGGGCCAACCCCGGGAAGCAAGGCATAGAGCATCGGAAGCACTCCACACTACGAGAAGTCAATGCGGGCTCGCCCTGTCGGGGGCGCGAGGGACGACCCGCGGCGCGGGTCGGCGAGATCGTCCCAGGCGCCTTCTTCCGTCACTCAGACGTCCTTGGCCGCGGGCTCGGGCTTCTTCGAGTCGGCGGCGGCCCCTTCCTCGATCTCCTCCTCGATGCTGTTCATCCCCTTCTTGAACTCGGTCACGCTCTTGCCGAGCGACCGCATGACGCCGGGCAGCCGGTTGCCGAAGATCAGGAGCGAGACCATGGCGATCGCCGCCATCTCCCAGGGGCCAAACATGTGCAGCACGGCGACGGTGAACAGGTCGTGAAACATCGGGGGAGCCTCCGGAATGGATCGGGTCGAGGGTCAGCGACGATCGGGGTACGTTGGGGTGGAAGTCGGGTTCGTTGGGAAACCGGTCAACTCAGCACGCGGGACGCGGGACCGAGCGGTGGGCTCACGGCGCCGGCAGGCTTGCCCCGGCGTCGGTGTCCGCCATGATCACGACCCGGGTCGCCATCCAGGCGGCGATCCCGAGCAGCAACAGCGCGAACAGGATGAGCCGAATCTTCCCGTCGAGCCATCGGCGCGATCGGGCATCGACCGCGGGCTCGGGGTCGGCCTCGGCGGGGGCCGGTCCCTCCCGGCGGCTCGGCGGTCCGCGCCTCGGCGCGGAGGTCGGCAGCAATGAGAGCGCCGTCACCCACGATCGGGGCAGCACCAGCCGGAGGATCGGATGGTGCAGGACCGAGGTCCGCCCGAAGAGGAGCAGGATGACGGCGATCGTCAGCAAGAGCTTCCAGAACACGGCGACACCTCGCCGGAATCGCCCGGGGAGATCGCAATGCCGGGGCGCGATCGCACGCGGCGATCACATCCGGTCGTTCCACGATCGCCGGGACCAGGGCCCGCCGAGGGGATCGCGACGCACGATCGCCGGTCACACGCGTGAGATGGTCGGTCGTCCAGAGCACGGGCGGGGATGACGAACCTCGATGCGGAGGGCCCGACAGATCGGCGCCGACCGAGGCCAGTGCGTCTCGACAGGGACGACGCGAGGCGGGTTCGAGCTATTCCTATCCTAACGGGGCCATTCGGCGTGTCAAACACAATCTTGCCGAACTTCGCGGGCCATCGCCGAACGCCCGGAGCCTTCGGGGACCGCCCGCGATGGCATGGCGATCCCCGAGGCTCCCCCGATTTCCGTTCTCGTCGCGACGGACGGATCGGGATCAGATCTTCGCATCCGGCTTCGGCACCGGGACCCGGGTCACGGCCCCCTCCGAGGCCGATGAGACCAACGCGGCGTACTTGGCCATCACGCCGGTGTCATACTTCGGCTTCGGGGCGGACCATTCGGAGAGCCTCGCCTTCAGCTCGTCGTCGGAGAGTGCGACGTCGAGCCGCCGGTTGGCGATGTCGAGCGTGATCACGTCGCCGTCCCGGACCGCGGCGATCGGCCCGCCTCGGGCCGCTTCGGGGGCGACGTGGCCGACCATGAAGCCCCGGGTCGCGCCGCTGAACCGGCCGTCGGTCATCAGGGCGACCGACTCGCCCAGACCGGCGCCGACGATCGCCGCCGTCACCCCGAGCATCTCCCGCATCCCCGGGCCGCCGGCCGGCCCCTCGTAGCGGATCACCAGCACGTCGTTCGGCTGGATCTGGTCGGAGAGCACGGCGGCCATCGCCTGCTCCTCCGAGTCGAACACCCGGGCCGGCCCCTGGTGGTATTTCCGCTCGGACCCGGCCACCTTGATGACGCACCCCTCGGGGGCCAGATTCCCCTTCAGGATCACGAGGCCGCCGGTCGGCTTCAGGGGGTGTTCGAGCGAGCTGACCACCTCCTGGCCCGGCGTCTCGACCGCCACGGCCGACTCCTCGGCGATCGTCCGTCCGCTCGGCGTCACCTGAGCGCCGTCGAGCTTCCCGGCCTCGATCAGCCGCTTCGCCACCAGCGGGACGCCGCCGGCGCGGTCCAGGTCGGCGGCGACGAACCGGCCGCCCGGCTTCAGGTCGGCCAGGGTCGGCGTCCGGCTGCTGACGGTGTCGAAGTCGTCGATCGTCAACGGAACGCCCACTTCCCGGGCGATCGCGAGCAGGTGGAGCACCGCGTTGGTCGAGCCGCCGGTCGCGGCCACCCCCGCGATGGCATTGTCGAAGGCCAACCGGGTGAGCAGATCCTTCGGCTTGAGCCCCGTCGTCAGTTGCTCGACGACGAGCTTGCCGGCCTTGAAGGCGACCTCCTTCTTCCTCGGGTCGGTGGCGGGGGGGCTGGCGGTCCCGATCGGCGAAATCCCCAGGAATTCGAACGCCAATGCCATCGTGTTGGCCGTGAACTGGCCGCCGCAGGCGCCGGCCCCGGGGCAGGCCACCCCTTCCAGCTCGTGCAAATCCTCGTCGGTGATCCGGCCCCGGGAGTGGGCGCCGATGGCCTCGAAGACGTCCTGGACCGTCACGTCCCTGTCGTGGTAACGCCCCGGCGCGATCGAGCCGCCGTAGAGGACCAGGCCGGGCACGTCGAGACGGATCAGGCCCATCGCGCTGCCCGGCATCGTCTTGTCGCAGGCGGCCAGGCAGATGACGGCGTCGAAGTAGTGGCCGCGGCCCATCAGCTCGATCGAGTCGGCGATCACCTCCCGGCTGACGAGGCTGGTCTTCATCCCCTCGGTGCCCATGGTGATGCCGTCGCTGATGGCGACGGTGTTGAACTCCATCGGCGTGGCCCCGGCCTCGCGGATGCCTCGCTTCACGTCCTCCGCGAGCGTGCGGAGGTGGTAGTTGCAGTTCATCGTCTCGGTCCAGGTGTTGGCGATCCCGATGATCGGCTTGTGCAGGTCGTCATCGGTGAAGCCGATCGCCTTCAAATACGACCGGGCGGCGGCCCGGCTCGGCCCGTCGAGGAGGATTCGGCTGCGGTGGCGGGTGTCGAATGCCATGAGGGGCGGTGCCTCGCGTTGCGTTGAGGTGGGTGGGGTTGCGGTGGGTTGTGCCCGATCGCGGAAAAGCCGATATTGTCTCGAAAGCGCGGCCCGATTACCAGCCGCCCGAGCCAGATCGACGCCGTTGCAGGCGGGCCATCATCAATCCCCCGAAGGCCACCCGACCATGCCCTTGCTCGCCCCCGAACAGGCCGCCGAGCGGTATCGCATCGACGACCTCTCCCAGATCCCGAGCCCCTCGCTCGTCATCTTCGTGGACATCGTTCGAGAGAACCTCCGGAAGATGGTCGCCATGGTCGGCGATCCCGATCGGCTCCGCCCGCACGTCAAGACACACAAGATGCCGGCCATTGTTCGCATGGCCCTCGACGAAGGCATCACCAAGCACAAGTGCGCCACCATCGCCGAGGCCGAGATGCTCGCCCAGTCCGGGGCGCCCGACGTCCTGCTCGCCTACCAGCCGGTCGGGCCGAATGTCGATCGCATGGCCCGCCTCCTCACCACCTACCCCGACACCACCTTCCGCACCGTCGTCGACGAACCCGGGCCCGCCCGTGCCCTCTCCGACGCCGTCTCCCGCGTCGGCCGATCGCTCCCCACGCTCATCGACCTGAACGTCGGCATGGACCGCACCGGGATCGTCCCCGGCCCCGAGGCCGACGCCCTCTACGCCGAGATCAGCCGCCTGCCCGGCCTCGAACCCGACGGCCTGCACGCCTACGACGGCCATTCCTCCGACCCCGACCCCGAACGGCGCCGATCGCTCGTCATGGCGATCGTCGAGCGGGTCGCCGCCATGCGCGACCGCCTCGAAGCCCGGGGGCTCCCCGTCCCCCGGATCGTCATGGGCGGCACGCCGCCGTTCCCGATCTACGCCGGCCTGGACCTGCCCCGCCTGGAATGCTCTCCCGGGACGATCGTCCTGCACGACGTCGGCTACGGCGCGAAGTTCGGCGACCTCCCCTTCACCCCCGCCGCCTTGCTCCTCGGCCGGGTGGCCAGCCGACCCAAACCGGGCCTGCTCTGCCTCGACATCGGTACCAAGTCCGTCGCCTCCGACCCGGTCGGAGACCGCGTCGCCGTGCTCGGGATCCCCGACGCCAAACTCGGCCGCCAGAACGAGGAGCACCTGATGGTCGAGACCCCCGCCGCGTCCGACTTCCCCCCCGGGACCCCCGTGCTGGCCATCCCCGTGCACATCTGCCCGACCTGCGCCCTGCACCGCGAAGCCTTCGTGATTCAAGGCGGCAAGGTCGTCGACCGCTGGCCGGTCGTCGCTCGCGATCGAGCCCTCACGATCTGAAGCATCGAGCCCGGCTCGACCGCCCGGACGCGAATCAGGAGAGGTCGCGCACGGCCTGGTTCAAGGTCCTCGCCAACTCCTCCGGCCGCTGGCTGCCGATCAGGAGCGTCGAGCCGTCGTGCAGGGTGATCCGCACCCCCTGGTCTCCCCGGGCCGTGAAGACGCGGTCGCCGTTGCGGCTCCGGAGGAATCCCCACCCGCCGCAATCGGCCAGGGGACGGTAAGTGGTCGGCTCGACGCCGCGGATCTCGGTCAGGGAAACCACGTGGCGGTAGGTCGGCACCAGGCCGAACCAGATGCGAAGCTCCGTCGGGTGCACCTCCGTGGTCATGCGGAGCAGGCCGACGACCAGCATCGGCGGCACGCTCAGGCCCACGGCGACGGCCAGAGGGAACGCGCGGTGGGTCTGCAGGGCGTCGATCAGGCTGTTCGGGTCACATGACCAGAGCACCGCGCCGAGCGCCAGCCCCGCCATGCCCAGCAAGACGGCATAGATCCAGCCGTGAAACCACTGTTCCTCCCGGTAAATCGCCACCGGGGATCGGTTGACCATGACGATCGACACGGTTCAGCCCTCCGCCTCCGTCGCCTCGGTTTCGGGAAGCGTCAACCAATCTCCCAGGGTCCGCTCCATCGCCTGCAGCGCAATGCCCACCACCCGATCGGCCGGCATCTCCCAGAACAAGGGGTTCAGCACCTCCAGCGACACCGGCCCCTGGTACCCGATCCGCCCGAAATGCTCCAGGATCGGCCCCAGCGGCAGGTCGCCGTCGCCCGGGAAGATCCGATCCGAGTCGCTCGCCAGCTCCCGGGGGACCCCGCTCAAGTCGCTCAGTTGCACCAGTGCCAGGTTCTCGGCCGTCAGGTATCCGAGATCCTCGAACTTGCTCGGGCCGGTGTAGTAGTGGAACGCGTCGAAGCAGACCCCGACATTCGGCGCCCCGCTTTGGGCGATCAGGGCGACCGTCGTGTCGAGGCTCGCGCAGAACCGCGCCGTCTTCTGGAATTCGAGGGCCAGCCGCACCCCCTTGGTCGCCGCCAGCTCGGCGGCCTCTGTGATCGAGGCGGCCGACCGGGCCAGGTCGTCCGGCCCGGGGACCGAGACGAAGTCGGGCACGACCACCAGCGTCGGCACGTTCAACTCGGCCAGGAGGTCGAGCCGGCGGCGGAAGTGATCCCAGTGCGTGCTCCGCTCCGCCCCTTGAGAGAGCATCAGGCCCCCTTGAAACGACGCCGCAACGGGGCGAAGCCCCTCGCCGTCGAGCATCGAGCGCGCCTCGGCCACCGAGTGATTGCGAAGGAACTCCTCCAGCTTCGTCAGCCAAAGCTCGATCGCCTGCCAGCCAACCCGACTGTACGCCGGGAGGTCCGCCTCGAACGGCGTTCCGAGCGTCGTGGCCTGATTGATGCACGGCTCCATGCGAAATCCTGTCTCGTCGCGGTGGGGAACGGGTTCGTCGTCGTGTTGCGCGGTGGGGCGTGGGTCGGGCGGTCAGGTCGAGGGGCAGGGGAGGGCCAGCCTTACGCTCGGTCTGGCCCTCCGTTTCCTCGTTGGTCAGGAGCCGATCGCGTTGATCTCGGTCGAGCCGTCGAGCAGGTCCTCCACCAAGCGGGAGAGCCCTTCCGAAGGGATCCGCTTCTGCACCAACGAATCGCGGTCTCGGATCGTCACGGTGCCGTCGGTCAGGGTCTGGCCGTCGACGGTGATGCAGTAAGGGGTCCCTGCCTCGTCCTGGCGGCGATACCGGCGGCCGATCGCCCCCTTCTCGTCATAGAAAACATTGTGCCGCCGTTTCAGATCCCGATAGATCGCGTTGGCCTTTTCCGGCATCCCGTCCTTCTTGACGAGCGGGAAGATCGCCGCCTTGATCGGCGCGAACCTCGGGTGGAACTTCAGGACGGTCCGCGACTCGCCCCCGACCTCGTCCTCGGTGTACGCCTCGCAGAGGAATGCCAAGGTCCCCCGGTCCGCCCCGGCCGACGGCTCGATCACGTGCGGCAGGAAGCGTTGCTTGGTCTCTTCGTCGAAGTAGGTCAGGTCCTTGCCGCTGAACTGCTGGTGCTGCTTCAGGTCGTAATCGCTCCGGTGGGCGATCCCCTCCAGCTCGCTGATGCCGAATGGGAACTCATACTCGATGTCGGCCGTCGCCTTCGAGTAGAAGGCCAGCTCGTCCGGGTCGTGATCCCGGAGCCGGAGCCGGTCGCTCCGCAAACCATGCTTCACGTACCAGTTGAAGCGTTCGTCCCGCCAGTAAGCATACCACTGCTCCGACTCCTCGGGGCGGCAGAAGAACTCAATCTCCATCTGCTCGAATTCCCGCGATCGGAAGGTGAAATTCCTCGGCGTGATCTCGTTCCGGAAGCTCTTGCCGATCTGGGCGATCCCGAACGGCAGCTTCACCCGACTCGTGTCCACCACGTTCTTGAAGTTGGCGAAGATCCCCTGCGCTGTCTCGGGCCGCAGGTAGGCGATGCTCGATGCATCCTCCAGCGCCCCGACGCTCGTCTTGAACATCAGATTGAACTGCCGGGGGGCTGTCAACGTGCCCGGCTCGTCGGCCGCGGGCCCTTGCACCCGGTCGCGCTGCTCGGGGGCCAGGTGGATGTAAAGGACCGTCGTCGCGGCGGGAGGCTCGCCCAGGTTGGCCGGCTTGGTCTTCAGGAGCTTCGCCGCCTTCGGCCGCACGGCCTCCCAGGCGTCGAGCGGCGAGGCGCCGACCCCCGAGACGCAGACCTCGACCCAGTCCGGGAACATCCGGCCGGTCGCCCCCTCGTACGCATGCTGCGCCGTGCTCGGGTCGGGCATCTCGCGGGCCAGGCCGAAGACATAGAGCTGGTCGGCCCGGTAACGCTCCTTCGACGCCCGGCAATCGACCATGGGGTCGACGAACCCGCCGACGTGCCCCGAGGCCTCCCAGACCCTCGGGTTCATGATGATCGAGCAATCGAGCCCGACCATGTCATCCCGCCCCGAGACGCAATCGCGCCACCAGGCGTCCTTGATGTTCCGCTTCAGCTCGACGCCCAGGGGGCCGTAATCCCAGAAGCCGTTGATGCCCCCGTAAATCTCGCTCGACGGGAAGATGAACCCGCGACGCTTACAAAGGGAAACGATCTTCTCCATGTCCATCGGGTCGCGTCTCCTGGGGCAGACCTTGGCATGGGCCGCCCCGCTCTTCAATAAAAAAGGGAGGTCATTCGGAGATGAGGTGGCGGGATCGGCTCCTCGATCGAGCCGACGGGGACTCCCGCCGCGTCCGGCCGCCTGTGAATCGAGTCACGATTCTAACCGATACCGGCCGCTCCGGTCGCCCCCGCCCTCACAATTCGGAGCGGATCGCGCCGCAATTCCGGTACGATGTCGATCGTGTCCACCGCGCCGGCCTCGACAATGTCCCGACCGAGCCCGAGTTCCGTCACCCGTTGCCCGCCTCGGCCGGTGCGGAGCACCTCATCGAGATCCTCGCTCCCGGAGGTCACGCTCGACCAGGCGAGGGCCGCAATCCTGGCCGAGTCGTTCGCCAACGTCCTTCCCCGGACCCGTTCCAGGTCGCCGACGATCGCACCCGCCAGCAGCGTATCCTCAAAACTGATCAATCCATCCGTCCCCGAGCAGACGACGTGGATCGGTCGATCCTCCCGGCTCAGCTCCTCCCGCATCGCTCTGAGGTTGGCGAACGCCCCGATCAGGACCCGATCGGCCTCCAGGCTGGCCAGGATCGCCCTCGTCCCGTTCGTCGTGGTCATCACGACCGTCTTCCCCCGGCACACCTCCGGGGTGAAATCGCCCGGCGAATTCCCGAAGTCGAACCCCTCGATCGCCACCCCCTGGCGCTCCCCGGCCAGCACGGCCGACCCGCCCGGCAACGCCCGGGCCGATTGCCTCGCCTCCTCGATTTCCAGGCAAGGGATGATCGCCTCGCATCCCGACGCGAGCGCCCGGACCATCACCGAGGTTGCTCGCAAGACATCGACCACGACCGCCACCCCACCCGCCAGGGCCGAGTCGGGGATCAGGGCGGGGAGCAGGTGCACCTGGACCGTCGCGTTCGTGTTCATCCGCTTGCGTTCCCTTAGGTTGGAGCCCCCGGTTTCTCCCGGAGCGGCCGGCCGGAGCCCCCGGATTCCCCTTCCCGAAGACTCCCGATCGTCGTAAGGTTTCGGGCGTTCATCAGACTCCACCCTCCCGACGCGCAGGTGCACGGATGCCCGAGCCCAAGGGACGATCGCTGCCGCTCTCCGGCCCTCGCCGGTTCATCCTGGACATGATGCACTATGCGTCAAAGGTCCCCTCGGTGCCGGTCGGTCGGACGATGAACCTCGGGCCGCTGGCCGAGGCCCGGCGATCCCACCCGCTCCGGCCGTCCTGGGCTGTGCTTTTCCTCAAGGGGTTCGGCATCGTCTGCGAGGCTCACCCCCCCTTGCGTCACGCCTTGCTCAGCGTCCCCAACCTGAGGCTCTACGAGCACCCGTTCTCGATCGCCTCGCTGGCCATGGAACGCGAGCACGACGGCGAACCGGTCATCGTCGTCGGCCTGTTTCGGGCACCCGAGCGTCAGTCGATCGCCGAGCTCCAGAAATCGCTCGACGAGTATCGGACCTGGCCGATCGAGAAGGTCGGCTTCTTCCGCCAGATGCTCCGGATCAGCGGCTACCCGGCCCCCATCCGCCGCTTCCTCTGGTGGAGCACGCTCCACGTCTCGGGGCCGAAGCGGGCCAAGCGGCTCGGGACGTTCGGCCTGTCGAGTTACGGCAGCCTCGGGGCCGAGTCGTATCACCCCATCAGCCCCCTGACCACGACCCTCACCTACGGCCCGATCGACCCCGATGGCCGGGTCACCGTCAAGCTGATCTACGACCACCGGATCCTCGACGGTGCCCAGATCGCCCGCCGGCTCGGCGACCTCGAAGCGGCCCTGCTCGGCCCCGTCCGCGACGAGTTGCTCGCCGATCAGGCCCCCCGACGCGAGGCGGCCTGATCGCCCATTCCAGGCGGAAGGGCGATCAGGCAGACAGCGCGATTCGGGTACGACCGGACGTCGGGATCAGAATTCCTGACCAGGCATCCGCACCTGGAGCTGACTCATCAGCCGCTTCAGTTGATCTTCCTTCGAGTTGATGAACAGCACGTGGTCCAGGGTCACGACTCGATCGTTCGTCGAGAAGTTCAGGACCAGGCGGCCTGCCCCCAGCCCGAGCAGGAATTCGAGGATGTCCGGGATCTCCTTCGAGAACTTCAACTGGATCGTCGGGAACCGCTCCAGGTCGCTCAGCGGGCCGTGGTGGTGCAGCACCTCGTTCGGGCGGATCTCCCAGTAATCGAGATACCGGGTGGCCCAGATGATCGCGTACATGATCCCTTGAATGAACGCGATCGCGAAGAAGAAGCCCGCGTTGGCCGTGAAGTAGAGGTGCCGCGACAGGGCCGTCAAGGGGGACAGGAAGTCCACCCCCTGCGACGCCAGGTAGAGCAGCAGGAAGGTGATCGTCAGGCCGAAGAGGATCACCGCGATCAGCGTGAACCTCGGGAAGTCGAGCGACATGACCATCATGTTCACGGCGAAGACGATCAGGAAGACCGCGCCGAAGATGTTCTGCCAGCTTGAGAAGCGGCGAGCACCCGGCGGCACGTCCTCCGCCGTCGCCAGCACCTCGGCGTCGGCCGGCGCCAGGCCCTCGACCTCGACCTCGGCGTCCGGCTCCGGGGTCACGGCCACCTCGGTGACCTCGCCGTCGGGCTCGATCGCCGCCGCCTCCTCGACGGCGTCGTCGGCGGGCTCGACCGGGGCGACCGGCCCGGCCGGCTCCTCGGCCCCGACCCCTGCGGTCGCCTCGGGCAGGACCGCCGGCTCCGGCTTCAGGTCGCCGACGATGAGCATGCCCGTCCCACAGATCAAGGCGAAGACCATCGTGGGCCAGAGGAAGATGACCTTCGGATACGAGAAGATCTTGACGGATTCGATCATCTGAGGAGGCTGCCTCTGATCTTTAGCGGTTGGGTCCGAGGCCATCGCGTGCAACTCCTGATCGGAACACAAAACGGGTCATTTGTGGCGTCATGGTCATGTCGTCGGCGAGCCTTCGGCGTGATTCGCCGGGAGCATCGTAACGGCGGCCAGGCTCCCGGTGAAGACCCCGCCGGCCTCCCGCCTCGACGGCCGTAATCGTCATTCGCCGACGCCGGCCCGCCATTCACCGGCCACTCCCCTCGGACCCGAATCGGGCCGAGGTTCACGGCCGGCGGTCGTGCCCGCGCCGCCCGATCGGGCCGGGCACCCCTCGCGGTGCTCGCGGCGATCCGATACGATCGAGTCGTTCAACCCCTCGGGGAGCGGACGCACGGCTGGTGCCGGCCCTGGTCTTCAAAACCAGTTGGGCGGCCTGGAGACAGGTCGTCGGTGGGTTCGATTCCCATACGCTCCCGCTTGCTTCGACGACCCCGATCGATCCGCCCGGACCGCCGATCCGGCGGGTCGCGCCATCCCCGCCCACCCGACGGCGATCCCCCCCTTCCCAGGATCGGGCATGATCGACGCGTTCCGGCACCTGCTCCTCGACGCCATCGGCCGCGACCTCGCCGAGTTCGGCGACCTGGCGGGCCTCCTCCGGGCGCTCATCCGACTCTCGCTCGCCGCCCTCCTCGGGGGCATCATCGGCCTGGAACGCTCGATCCATGCGCGGCCGGCCGGCCTGCGCACGTTCATGCTCGTGGCGGTCGGCTCGGCCGCCTTCGTGCTCGTCTCCGAACAACTCGGCATCCGGGAAGGGGACCTGAGCCGGGTGATCCAGGGGCTCCTGACCGGCGTCGGGTTCCTCGGCGCCGGGGTGATCTTCCGATCGGGCGAGGCGACCCGGACGCGGGGAATCACCACCGCCGCCGGCATCTGGCTCACGGCGTCGCTCGGCATGGCCGTCGGGCTCGGTCGCCCGGCGACCGCCGTCTTGATCGCCCTGCTCACCTTCGTCATCCTCTCGCGGGCGGGCCGCAGCCTCGAACTGTTCGTCACGCGCCGGGCCCGCCGTCGGCCTCCCGAATCCTCCGGCCCTTGATCAATCCTGAGCACGTGTGTTCGAATGCGTTGCTCGAACCGGCCCGAATTCAGCAACCGTCTCGCGATCAACCTGGGGGACTGTCTTGATGCAACACCGCGATCTTGGATCCAGCGGCCTGCGTGCCTCGGCCATCGGCCTCGGGTGCTGGGGGATGTCCGGCTCGTACGGCCCCGCGGATGAGGCCGAGTCCGAGGCGACCCTGCTCGCGGCCCTCGACCGGGGGATCACCCTGATCGACACCGCCGACTCCTACGGCGAGAACGGGCACAACGAGTCCCTCGTCGGCCGGGTCCTCTCCAGCCGCCGCTCCGAGTTCGTCCTGGCCACCAAGACTGGCTGGGTCAAACGCCCCGGCCCCGACGGCACCGAAGTCGTCGGCGTCGACGGCCGCCCCGAACGGATCCGGGCCGCCTGCGAGGCCAGCCTCACCCGACTCAAGACCGACGTCATCGACCTCTACTACCTCCACCGGATCGACCCCGACGTCCCGGTCGAGGAGTCCGTCGGCGGCATGGCCGAGCTCGTCGCCCAGGGGAAGATCCGGGCCATCGGCCTCTCCGAGATCGCCGAGTCGACTCTCCGGCGCGCCCACGCCGTGCATCCCATCGCCGCCCTGCAGTCGGAGTACTCCCTCTGGACCCGCGAGCCGGAGGCCGACGTCATGCCCGCCTGCCGAGAGCTGGGGATCGCCTTCGTCCCCTTCAGCCCCCTCGGGCGCGGCTTCCTGACCGGCGCCCTCACCACCCGCGAGGCCATCACCGCCAGCGACTGGCGCGCCGCCAACCCCCGCTTCACCGACGAGAATCTCGCCCGCAACCTCGCCCTGCTCCAGCCTCTCAAGGAGATCGCCCTGGCTCACGGCGTCGAGCCGGCCCAAGTCGCCCTGGCCTGGGTCCTCGCCCAGGGAGACCAGGTCATCCCCATCCCCGGCATGAAGTGCCGGACCCACCTCGACGCCAACATCCGGGCCGTCTCGGTCACCCTCAACGCCGAAGAACTCGTACGCCTCAACGCGTCCTTCCCGCCCGGCATCGCCTCCGGCGACCGGTACACCCCCGAGGTCGCCTACTGGGCCGGCCGATGACGGATGCGGCCGAGACCCTCGGAGGCCGCCCCGGCCCCCGGGCTCCGGGCCGTGGTCCACGATTGGCTCGCCTTGACACGCTCCGAGCCGACGATCGGAGCGTGTCGCCCGGCCTCCCTTACTTTCCGGGCCGCGCGGCGGCCAGGTCGAGGAACACCACGCACGACGGATTGCCGACCGGCGTGTACTGGCCGGTGAAGGTCAATCCGCCCCCGTCCCGATCCACCTCGAACACGGTCACGTGGTCCGCCCGCTGGTTGCAGCAGTAGAGGAAGCTGCCGGTCGGGTCGAAGGCGAAGCTCCTCGGGTAATTCCCCCGCGTCCATTCGTCGCCGACCATCGACAACGTGCCGTCCGGCCCGATCGCGAAGATCCCGATGCTGTCGTGCAGCCGATTCCCGGCATAGACGAACTTCCCGTCCGTCGACACCAGGATCTCGGAGCAGAAGTTACTGCCCGCAAACCCCGGCGGCAGGGTCGAGATCGTTTGCCTCGGGCTCAACGCCCCCGTCTCGCCGTCGAAGTCGAACAGGACGATCGTCGACCCTTCCTCCTGGATCGAGTAGAACCACCGGCCGTTCGGATGGAAATGAAAGTGACGGGGGCCGTCTCCCGGGGGAAGCGAGACGCCCCCCGGATCAGTCGGGCTGAGCGTGCCGTCCTGATCGTCGAAGTCCCAGATGAAGATCCGATCCAGCCCAAGATCCACGTGCAGGACGAACCTTCCCGAAGGATGCGCCTCGATCATATGCGCATGGGTCCGATCGTGGCCGCTGATGGCGAAGCTGCCCGGCGGGGCGTGCGTAGCCCGTGTCGGGCCGATCTCCCCCTCGTCCACCTTGATGTCGGTCGCCGGCCCAAGTCGACCGTCTTCCAGGATCGGCAGCACCGCGACCGAGCCGCCGAAGTAGTTCGCCACCAGCAGGAACCGCCCCGACGGATGGATGCTCACGTAGGTCGGCCCGGCCCCGCCCGACGCCTCGGTGTTGAGCATCGCCAGCTGCCCGTCGGCCGGGTCGATCGCGAAGGCGCTCACGGTGCCCTGATTGGCCTCGTCGATCCGGTCCGTCTCGTTCGCGGAGTAGAGCCGGGTCCCGTCGGCATTGATGGCCAGGTGGCTCGGGCTGGTCCCCATCTCGAACAGGCCGGCGGGGGTCAACGCCCCGGTCTGCCGATCGACGCGGAACAGGTGGATCCCCCGGCCGTTGCCCGGCGGCAAATCCACCTGCGTCGGCAAGACATCCCGCAGCGGTGAGCTGAACGTGCCGACGTAGGCCAGCAGTTCCCCCCCCTCGTCGTCCCCCACGCTCGCCCCCCCCGATCGCGCCAGCAGGGCCGTGCTCGTCGCCGCCGCCGCCGCGCAGGAGAGCCGAAGGAACGCCCGACGCGATCGCTCAAGTGCCATCATCATCTCTTCGTGCTTTCTCAGGTCGATCGGGCCGGGTCGCCCGATTCCGATGTCCGGGCCAGGAGCCTTGCGAGGCCGCGAGCCCGTTCTCCCCGACCGCGTCGGCCGGGCGATCCCTCGCTCGCGATCGCATCGGAGCGTAACGCCCGGCCCGAGGACTGTCCAGGCGCGAGCCGGCCTGACGCCCGTCCTCCCCTCGGCATGGTCGAGCACGAACCGCCGCCTCGTCCCCGGGAGTCTTCGATCCCGGGCCCTCGTCACGCGGAGAGGGGCTTCGGGCTCACCCGATGCAGCAGGGCGATCAGCTCCTCCGGGTCCACGGGCTTGACCAGGTGGGTGTCGAACCCGGCTTCGAGCGACCGGAGGCGGTCAGACTCCTGCCCCCATCCCGTCAGGGCGATCAACGTCCGGGCCGGTCCCCCCGGCTGCTTGCGGATCCGGCGGGCCACCTCGTAACCATCCATGTCGGGCAGCCCGATGTCGAGGACGACGACTTCCGGCTGGAATGTCGCGACGCGCTCGATCGCCGACGCCCCATCGTACGCCAGTTGCACCTCGAGCCCTGACAGCGTGAGCAACTTCCCGAGCGTCCGGGCCGCATCCTGATGGTCATCCACCAGCAGCAGGCGGGCGAACGCGAAGTCCCCCGGCTCCTCGGGGGCGACCGCGGGACGGGGCGATTCCAGGGGGCCGGCGACCGGCAGATGGATGAGGAACTCGCTGCCGGTCCCCACCCCGTCGCTCCTCGCCTCGACCGAGCCGCCGTGCAGGTGGACCAGGCCCTTCACCAGGGCCAGGCCGATGCCGAGCCCCCCCTGCGACCGGTGCAAGGCCGGCTCGACCTGCGAGAAGATCTCGAAGATCCGGCCCAGGTGTTCCTCGTCGATCCCGATGCCCGTGTCCCGGACGGAAACCTCCACCCCCCCGTCCCCCTCTCGGGCGCTCAGCGTGATCGTCCCGGACGAGTCCGAGTACTTCGCGGCGTTGTTCAGCAGGTTCGCGATCACCTGCGACAGCCGGGTCGGGTCGGCGTCCAGCATGATCGGCCCGGGCGGCACGTCGACGACCAGGGCATGACCGCCCACCTCGATCAGCGGCCGGCTCGTCTCCACGGCCATCCGGACGATCGCCTGCAAGTCGATGCGTTCGCGGCGGAGTTCCAGCTTGTTCCGGGTGATCCGGGACACGTCGAGCAGGTCGTCGAGCAGCCGGGCCATGTTGGCGATCTGGCGGTCGATCACGTCGCGGTGGGCCATCAATTCCGGATCGGGAGGCCCTTGCCTCCTCAGCAAGGCGACCGCGTGCCGGATCGGGGCGAGGGGATTGCGGAGCTCGTGCGCCAGGGTCGCCAGGAACTCATCCTTGCGCCGGTCGGCGTCCTGCAGCGCCTCGGCCAGCCGCTTCGGCTCGTCGATGTCCGTGATGCTGCCATACCAGCGCAGTACCCGGCCCGTCGCGTCGTAGACCGGGACCCCGAGATCCATGTGCCATCGGTCGACCCCGTCCCGGTCCCTCAGGCGATATTCCGCCCGATAGGGCGACCCCTCCCGGATCGATGCGTGCCACGTCCGGAGCAATGCCGGGCGGTCGTCCGGGTGGACGCAATCGATCCATCGGTCCCCCATCCCCTGTTCGATCGAGGTCCCCGTGTAGGCCTCCCAATGTCGGCTCAGGTAGGTGACCTTCCCCTCCCGGTCGGTGACCCAGACGATCTGGGGCATGGCCTCGGCCAGTTGCCGAAACCGCGCCTCGCTCTCGCGCAACTGCTCCTCGCGCTGGTGCCGCTCGGTGATGTCGGTCACGTGCGCCACGAATCCCCGGACCTCTCCTCCCTCCCCCACGTCCGGGATATAGGTGGCGTTGATCCAGCGCGTCCCGCCCTCCCGGTACGGGACCTCCGCCTCGTAATTGACCACCTTCCCCGTCAGCACCGCCTCGACATGGGGAATGAGCGTCTCCCAGGCGTTCTCGCCCAGCACGTCCCTCATGTGCTTCCCGAGGGCATCCTCCCTGCGGACCGCGAACCAGGTCTCGTAGGAGCGGTTGTTCATCGCATAGTATGCATATTTGTCAATATAAGACATCAGCGCCGGGACCGCGTCGGCCACCAGCTGCACCCGCTCCCGCTCCGATCGCAGCCGCTCCTCGATCCGGCGGCGTTCGGTCACGTCGAGCACCAGCGAGAGCACCGCCACCATCCGGCCCGACTCGTCGTGCAGCACCGAGTTGTACCACTCGCACGACCGCTCGTCGCCCGCTCGGCTCCGGTTGCGGTTCTGGGCCACGACGAACCGGCTGGCCGGGTCGAGCAGCCGGTCCCGGATCCCCTCGACCTGCTCGCGGTCCTCGAACAGGAGCGGGATCTCGTCGATCCGCTTGCCGAGGACCTCGGCCGCGGTCCAGCCGAACAGCTTCTCCGCCTGCCCCGACCACCGGGTCACGACGAACCGCGCATCCCACTCGATCACGCCCAGCGGCGTGTTGTCGACCAGCGTCGTCAGCCTCGAGAGCAAGGCCGATCGCTCCCGCTCCGCCTCCTTCCGCCCCGTGATGTCCATCACCAGCCCGAGCAGCCGGGCCGGCCCGCCGGCCGCCTCCGACTCGACATTCCCCTTGCCGAGCAGCCAGCCGACCGAGCCGTCCGGCCGGATCACCCGGAACTCGATCTCGTCCCCCGATCGCTCGACGACGGCCCGGTCCACGGCCGACTCGACCCGTTCCCGGTCCTCCGGGTGGATCAGGCGGCAGAACCCCTCGACCGAGCCGCCGACCGCCCCCCGGGGGACACCCAGCACCTCATCCACGTTCTCGGACCACTCGATTCGATCGCCGCCGATCTCCAGGGACCAGGTCCCCATCCTGGCCGCCTGGAGCGCCAGCCGGAGCCGCTCCTCGCTGCCCCGCAGCCGCTCCTCGGTCTGCTTGCGGTCGTCGATGTCGGTGGCCGTGCCGAACCGTTGCATCAACCTCCCCGACTCGTCCCGGACCGGCACCGAGCGGACCAAATGCCAGCGGTACGTCGCGTCGTGTCGTCGCAGCCGGACCTCCGCCTCGAGCAGATCCCCCTGGCCGAACGCCCGCTCTCGGAGCGACCGAATCCGGGGCTCGTCCTCCGGATGGACCGCCGTGAGCCATCCCTCGCGCGAGAGCGCCTCCTCGGCATTCATCCCCGTATACTCGTACCAGCGCCCGTTGAACGACTCGACCACGCCGTCCGACCGGGCGGCCCAGAGGATCTGCGGCATCGTGTCGGCCAGCAGCCGGAAGCGCCGGGCGCTGACCTGGGGGGCCGAGGCCTCGCCCCGCTGCTCACGCCCCTCCCAGTCCAGGTCGATCCGATCGGGCGATCGGTCCCGCGACCTCCTCCGCGCCCGGCCGCCGCCCAGGAGCACCAGCGAGGACCCGACCGCCCCATAAACGAGCAGGTCGACCCCGAACGCCGCCCCGCTCGCCCCGGGTGGCACACCGGCGCCGAGCGCGACGCCGACGCTCGCCACCGCCCCCAGCACCAGGGTCAGCATCGAGGGCCCGACGCCCCCGAGCCGAGACACCCCGGCGACCGCCAGCAGGAACAGGCCGGTCACCTGATACGCCCCTGTCACCGGCCTCAACGCCAGGCTCACCAGCAGGGCGACCAGTGCGGCTCCCACCGCGATCCCGTAACTCCGGGACCGAGAACGCGCCTCTCGAAACATGGGGAGGTCTCTTCCGACGGCAGACCGGCCGACCC
Organism: Tautonia sp. JC769; assembly: GCF_040717455.1. NCBI lineage: Bacteria > Pseudomonadati > Planctomycetota > Planctomycetia > Isosphaerales > Isosphaeraceae > Tautonia > Tautonia sp. JC769. The sequence goes on along the minus strand of NZ_JBFEFH010000003.1, from coordinate 22,594 downwards.
ACGCCGACGGGCCGATCTGGACGTTGACCAGTCGTCCAATTCGTCCTCTGCTTCCAGGATACATGAACTGCCCGGAAAAGCGAGGGAACCGGGCGGGACGCCCCCCGCCCACCCGGCCCGTTCGATTCGAGCCCTTCCCCTTGCCCCCGATCGCCCGCGTATCGTACACTCGTGCCCATCGCCGACCGGGACCGGCCCGAGGGGCCGCGATTTTTGCGGAATCGGCCGCAGGACGTCTTTACAAATCCATCCAACGCAAGTAACCTGTTCCGAAGCAGTTAGATCAGGGAGAGGTGACCGAGTGGTCGAAGGTGCGGCACTGGAAATGCCGTGTACGGGTCAAACCGTACCGTGGGTTCGAATCCCACCCTCTCCGCTTCACTCCCATTCAAGCCCCTTCGCAACCGCCCCGCTCGCCCTCCCCTTGCGTGAGTCTGCGGGGTGTCCGCGTGCGCCGCACGCCTGAACATCGCGCAGCGACGCATCGCGACGAGACGACACCCCCTCGGGGACGTCCCGCCCGGTCGCGCCTCGACGCTCGCGTCCTTGCCTTCGAGCCCCCTCGCCGGCGACGGGCCCCCGGTCAGGCGACGATCTCGTGCAGCACGCGCCCGTGGACGTCCGTCAGCCGGAAGTCCCGACCGGCGTAGCGGAAGGTCAGCCGCTCGTGATCGAACCCGAGCAGGTGCAGCATCGTCGCGTGCAGGTCGTGGACGCTCACCGGGTCACGCTCGGCCCGGAACCCGAACTCATCGGTCGACCCGAAGGTCGTCCCCCCCTTGATCCCCCCGCCGGCCATCCAGACGCTGAACCCGTAGTGGTTGTGGTCGCGCCCTTGCATCGACTTCCCGTCGGCCGTCAACTCCACGGTCGGGGTCCGGCCGAACTCCCCACCCCAGAGCACGAGCGTCTCGTCCAGGAGTCCCCGGGCCTTCAGGTCGGTCAGCAGCGCGGCGATCGGGCGGTCGATCTCGCCCGCGAGCCGGCGGTGGTTGGCCTCGATCTGGTCGTGATTGTCCCAGGGCTGGCCTGCGCCGTGCCAGAGCTGCACGTACCGAACGCCGCGCTCGACCAACCGCCGGGCGATCAGCGTCTGCCGGCCGTGCACCCCCTCCCCGTAGAGGGCCCGGATGTGCGTCGGCTCGCTCGACAGGTCGAACGCCTCGGCCGCCTCCATCTGCATCCGGAAGGCGAGCTCGAACGACTGGATCCGCGCATCGAGCCGGCTGTCATCCAGCGTCTGCTGATGCTCGGCGTTGAGCAATCCGAGCAGATCGAGCTGCCTCCGCTGGGCCTCGGTCGCGACGTGCGGGTGCTCGATGTTCTCGATCAATCGGTCGATCGTCTGGTGCTTCGAGTCGATGTAGGTCCCTTGATACCCGCCCGGCAGGAACCCCGCCTGCCAGTTCTCGACCCCCTTGATCGGGTAGCCCCCGGGGCAGAGGGCGAGGAATCCGGGCAGGTTCTGATTCTCGGTCCCCAGGCCGTACATCACCCACGAGCCGACGCTCGGCCGCGACTGGACCGAATCGCCGCAGTTCATCAGCATCAGCGACGGTTCATGGTTCGGCACCTGGGCGTACATCGATCGGATCACGGCGATGTCGTCGATGTGCCTCGCCGTCTCGGAGAACAGCTCGCTCACCTCGATCCCGCTCTCGCCATGGCGCCGGAACCGGAAGGGGGAGGGGAACGCCGCCCCCGTCTTCCGCTCGGTCAGGAGCGTCTCCGGGAGCGCCTGCCCGGCATATTTCCTCAGACTCGGCTTCGGGTCAAACGTATCCACATGCGAGGGGCCGCCGTTCAGGAAGAAGTGGATCACCCGCTTCGCCTTGCCCGCGAAATGCGGCGGCCTGGGCGCCAGGCTCCCCGACTCCGCGCCGCGAGGCGCGGCGCCCAGCGACCCCGAATCCGCCAGCACCCCCAGCGCCCCGAGTGCCCCCAGCCCCAGGCCCGATCGGGCCAGCAGGGCGCGTCGGGTCAGTTGCGGTCGATCCTGCTCCGGATGATTCATCAGACTCGCTCCCAGGGTTCGCGGCCGAGCACGATCATTCCACGAACGAGAATTCGTTGGCCATCAACAGCACCTGCGCCAATTGTTCCCAGGGTCCGAGGCGCTCGACACCCCTCCCGGAAAAATCATCCTGCGCGTCCCAGGTCGTCGGCTCCAGGCCCGACACTTCGGTCACGACGGGAGACCAGAGGAACTGGTTGCTGTTGAGCGAATCCCGCAGATCCACCACGAAGTCAATCGTATCGCCGGGCCCGACCGAGACGTCCTCCGCGTCGAGCCGGGCACGGTCGTTCAGGACCTCGGCCCTCGCCAGCAGCCCCGCGCGACTGCCCGTGACGAACCCCCGAATCCCGTCGCCCTGCGCCACCTCGTGGATCAAGGTCGACTCGACCCGGACGTTCATCCCTCTCGGGGCGACCCATCGACGGATCACGGCATGATCACGGTCGTTCCCCGGATGGCCCCCCTCCGCCGTGAGCTGGAGCCATCCCAGCTCGCCGTCCGGCCACGACGAACCCCCTTGCCACGCGCCTCCGGAGAAGAAGGGGAGCGGCCGGAACCCCGCCACCCGCCCCGACTCCTCGTCGAGCGTCCCGTACCCGTATTGCCAATCGTCCGAGGTGCGCGACCGATCCTCCGCCGCCTCCCCCGCCTCGGCCGCCCGCACCAGGGCCAGGGCGGCCTCGACCTGCGCCGCCGTCGGGTCGCGCTGATAGATCCTGCGGTACAGTCGTCGCACCCGCTCCGCCCCGCCGCCGGCCCCCAGCACGTCCGGGTGATGGGCCAACTCCCTCGCCCGATCCAGCAGGAACGGATGGTTCAGGAAGAAGAGCGCCTGCTGGGGCACCGTCGTCTCCGAGCGTTGGGGGATGAGCAGATCCGGATTGGCGAAGTCGAACACCCGGAGGATGCTCGGCAAGTCCTCCCGATCGACCCTGCCGTACACCGTCCTCCGGGTCGAGAACGGCGGCGAGAACAAGGGTTCGGCCGCCCCCCCGATCCGATCGTCCAGCGCCCCCGAGACGCTCAGCATGGCGTCGCGCAACTCCTCGAACGTCAGGCGGTGCAGCGGCATCTTCCAGAGGAGCCGGTTCTCGGGATCGACCCGCTCGGCCCGGGCCGCCAACTCGGGATCGCTCGGCCCCCTCGCCGACTGCCGGAACGTCGCCGACCGGACGATCTGCCGATGCAAATCCTTCACGTTCCAGCCCCCTGCCACGAATCGCGACGCGAGCCAGTCGAGCAACTCGGGATGACTGGGCGGCTCGGCCCGGGTGCCGAAGTCTCCCGGCGATCGGACCAGGCCCTCGCCGAAGTAGCCCATCCAGACCCGATTGACCGCGACCCTCGCCGTCAACGGATTCGACGGGTCGACGATCGCTTGAGCCAGCTCCCGCCGACCGCTGCCATGCACGAACGGCTCGGCATCCGTCCCCGCGATCGCCTGCAGGAACCGCCTGGGGACCACCTCTCCCGGGCTCGCCGAGTTCCCCCTCCGGAAGATCCGGGGCTCGATCATCGCGTCCCGGTCCTCCAGGATCGTCGCGAACGGGGGCGCCTTGTCCGATCGCAGCAACCAGCGATCGACCTCCCCTTGCAGGTTCCACAGCTCCGAGGTCGTCTGCGTCGGGAAGAAGAACTCGATATTCACCAGCGACTCGTCGGGCACCTCGCAGGGAGAGTCGGGGCCGTAGAGCACCCGCCGGATCGCCTCCGAGTCGGGGTCGTCCAGCCCCGCCGGCCGCGCCGATCCTCGCTCCTCCGCCCTGGCCAGTCGCTCCTCCCAGTCCGCGATCACGCCCTCGAACAGCTCCCCGTAACGCCTGGCCACCTCGGCCCGATCGGCGGGGCCCGTCTCGAACGCCCGGGCGACCCTCCCATTCACCCGACCAGCCCCGCCCTCGGCGAGTGCCCCGGAAATCGCCCGGGCACGCCCCTCGAATTCGGCCGCGGGCAGGTTCATATAGTCATGCCAGGGCTTGAAGATCGGATCCCCCGTGATCGCCGCCCGATCGAGGGTCTCCTGCCACCGATGGACCGATGCCGGGATGAGATCCTCCGCCGTCAGGATCTGACTGAACGCCTCGTCCGGGTACTTTCCCAGCGCCAGCTGCGCGAGCAGGTACTCCGTCACCCGTGCCCGGACCCGATCCGCCGCCTCCGCCCGCTCGCCCGCCAGCCGATCTTCGAGCGCGGCCCGACGCTCCCGCAACCCCTCCTCGAACGCATTGCTCGAGCCCGGGTGTGCCGATGCGTCGAACGCCGGGACGACCGCCTCGGCGCTGTTGCGGAAGACGCCGTAGAGCGCGTAATAGTCGGCCGTCGGGATCGGATCATACTTGTGATCGTGACAGCGAGCACACGCCACGGTCATCCCCAGCATGCCCCGCGTCACCACGTCGATCCGGTCGTCGATGATGTCGTGCTTGACCCCGAGGAACCGCCGCCCCAGGGTCAGGAATCCCATCGCCGCCAGGTCGCTCGGGTCGTCGGCCACCTGATCGGCGGCGACCTGAAGCGTCAGGAACCGGTCGTACGGCAAGTCCTCGTTGATCGCCCGGATCACCCAGTCCCGATACGTCCGGGCATGAATCCACGACGCCTCCTCGCGGGCATACACATACCCTTTCGTGTCGGAGTAGCGCGCGAGGTCGAGCCACTGCCTCGCCCAGTGCTCGCCGAACCGGGGAGAATCGAGCAGCCGGTCGACCAGGCGGTCGTACGCCCCGGGCGCGTCGTCCCGCTCGAACGCCTCGACCTCCGCCGCACTCGGCGGGAGCCCGGTCAGGTGGACCGAGAGCCGCCGGATCAACGTCCGCCGGTCCGCCTCGGGGGCCGGCGCCAACCCCTCGTCCTCGAGCCGCTTCAGGATGAAGTGATCGATCGGCGTGCGGGCCAGCCCCGGGTTGCGGATCTCGGGGGGCGTCACCGCCCGGACCGGCTGGAATGCCCAGTGGGCCGCCACGGCGTCTTCCAGGGATCCGAGCGATTCGGAAGGTGCCTGACCGGGCGTCGCGGTGGTCGTCGGCTCCGGGCTCTCGGGCCAGGGCATGCCCAGCTCGACCCATCGCGTCATCGCCTCGATCTCGCGGTCCGAGAGCTTCCCCTTCGGCGGCATCCTCGGTTCCGAATCGTACCGGAGCACCTCGATCAGGAAACTCTCGCCCGGTTTCCCCGGCTCCGCCGCCGGCCCCGAATGCCCCCCCATCAGCATCGCCTGCCGGCTCGTCAGCGACAGCCCCCCCTTCGGCTTCTCCTCCCCGTGGCAGGAAAGGCAATGCTCGACCAGCATCGGGCGGATGGTCGACTCGAAGAAGTCGGCCCCCGCCCGGTCATCGAGCCCCGCGTGCGCCTGCCGGCCGCACAGCACCAGGAGGCAGACCCAGGCAATCGTTCTCAGGATATCCATCGCGAGTTCTTCCGCTGGGCGAACCGGTGATCGGGGGCACGCGCGAACACAAGCCGGAGAGATTCAACATTGATTGTACCAGACTTCGCGACGGGAACCCATCCGAACCGCCTGGTTCCGGTCAGGTCCAGCGGATCTGCGACTGGACGGGGTGGGTGTGCATGTCGGCCCTCCGCTCGATCGGCCACGCGCGCAGCTCGTCCACCAGGCCGACCAGCCCGTCCACCGCGGCCTCGAAGATGATCTTCCCCTTCTCCGCGGTCGCCTTGGTCGGGTCGCCGTGCACCCCGGTCTTCGTCCAGCGGCCCCAGTAGTCGTTGAACCGCACGAAGTAATTCATCGTGCTGTCGCTGCTCACATATCGGCCCATCCGGTCATTGTCCTCGACCGCCTTGTCCATCTGCACCCGGTCCCCCGCCAGGTGCAAGTAGAGCGACGTCTCGAATTCGTCGGCATGCGCCACCACCTTCGACTCCCTGACCTTCTCGAACGCCTCCATCAGGAACCAGAAATACGTGGTCGCGAAGCAGAGCGACTCCGTCTCCAGCACCGTCTTCCGCGCGATCAGGTCGATCAGCGGGGCGTTCGACCCGTGCCCATTGACGATCAGGATCTTCTTGAATCCGTGATACGCCACGCTCTTGGTGATATTGAGGCAGAAGTTGATGAACACATCCGGCTCGATGTGGATCGTCCCCGGGAAGTCGATGTGGTGCAGGTTCAGGCCGTAGGAGATCGGCGGCAAGACCAGGACCCGATCGGCCGCCCGCTTGCCGACCTCCAGGCAGACCGATTCGCACAGGAACAGATCCACGTCCAGGGGCAGATGATGGCCGTGCTGCTCGGTCGACCCGGTGGGCAGGATGATCAGCTTCTCCTGCGCGATCGCCTCGTTGATCTCCGGCCAGGTCAGGCGGTTGTAGCGGTATTCCGTCGCCGATCGGGACATCGTGTTTCATCTCCGTCGTCCGTGTGGACGGTTGTGGGAAAAAACGGGTTCACTCCTCCGGATCGAGCGACTGCGTGCAGTCGATCAGGAGCCAGCAGAGGCCGCTGCCGAGATACATGGCCGCCAGCACGAAGAACAACGGGCCCCAGTCGGTGGTCACGGCCGCCCCCTCCGGCCCCGTCGCCTCGGTGGTGAAGGCGTCGAGCACGAGGCCGAAGACGATCGGCATGACCACCCCCCCCAGCGTGCCGGCCGTGTTGATGATGCTGAAGACGGTCGCGCTGAACCGCCCCCCCAGGTCGGTGCAGGTCCCCCAGACCGTCGGCTGGCTCCAGTCGCTGAAGAACTTGGCCACCATCAGGACCCAGGCCGCCGCCACCCCGCTCGACTGCCCGACCACCAGGGCCAGCATCACGCAGCCGATCACCTTGCCCGAGAAGCCGACCCCGCTCCGCGACCATCGGCGATTGCCCGTCTGGGCGATCAAGCGGTCGTTGAGCCATCCCCCGGCGATCCCGCCCAGCGCACCTCCCCAGAGCGGCAGGCTCGCCAGCCACCCCGTCTGGCCGATGTCGAAGCCGCGCGCCCGCAGGAAGTACGTCCCGATCAACGCCACGAACACCACGTCCGACCCGGCGTCGAGGAACTGCTGGAGCACGAAGAATCGCATGCTCCGGCTCCGGAGCGCCCGGCCCGCGGGCAGGACCGCCCGATCGGTCGACGCCCGGCCGCGCGGCCCCGCCTCGATCAACGCGCGCTCGGCGTCGTTGACCCCGGGGTGCTCCTCCGGCGTATTCCGGAAGAACGCGGCGAAGACCACCGCATAGACGACCCCGATCCCCCCCAGCACCAGCAAGGCCGACTGCCACGACAGGCCCCACCAGCCCATCAACACCGTCCCCAGCAGGATCGGCGAGAGCGCGCCCCCCGACCGCCCGAACGTGGTGGCGATCCACCCCTGCAAGACCGTCCGGCGGGCGGCCGGGAACCAGTTGCGCGTCACCTTCGTCAACGCCGGATAGCACCCCGCCTGCGTCGCCCCGAACAGCAATCGCCAGCCCCCCAGGAGCCAGAGCCACCCGGTCTGCCCCAGCGCCGCCAGCGAGATCGACCAGCCCACCACGCTCGCCACCAGGAACCGGTGCGGGCCGAACCGATCCACGATCACTCCGCTCGGGATCTGCCCCGCCGCGTACGTGTAATAGAACAACGAGAACAGGAACCCCGCCTGCGTGTTCGAGAACCCGTACGACTCCTGCAACTCCGGCCCGATGATGTTCCAGGTATAGCGGTGCAGGTACAGGAGGAACGACATCCCGCACGCCATCGCGAACACGCCCCAGCGCACATTCGTGGGACGCATCCGATCGTCAGTGCTCATGGACCGACCCCTCCCCGTCACCAGGGCTGCTCGACGCCCACGCAGCAGATGAATTGCCCCTGCCGCACCCGAGCACCCCACGCCTGCCCCACCACGATCCCGTCCAGAGGCGCCTCGACCGGCCAGGCCGGCTCGTCGATCCGGGCGAAGTCGTGCAGCCGACCCACCAGATCCCCGCGTCTCACCCGGGTCCCACACCGCAACACTTCTTCATAATGGCCCGAGAACGGCGCGGGCACGTAGCACTCGAAGTCCACGATCGCCGCGCACTTCTGCGCCCCGCTCGCGTGGTGGTCGATCGGCTCGATCTCCCCTTCAAGCTGCCCGTGGTGGATCGCCGCCGCCAGCACCCCCTGCCGTCCGTAGCGGACCCCCTGCGACAGCACCGCCTCGCCCCAGCCCAGTTCCGTCCCCACCGTGATCTTCCCGAGCCGCTCCGCCTCGCTCGTCAGCAAGCCCGGCGTCCGGTTCTGATAGACCATGATCAGCGGCGTCCCGAACCAACGGGCCGTCTCGGCCGTCGCCCTCGCCTGCTCCGGGTCGTCGATCGGGTGGAAGCTCGCGCACGGGTCGAACCGAATCTGCTGGCCCCCCGAATGCAAATCGAGCACCACATGCACATGGGGCCAGATTCGATCCCGGACGAACTTCGCGATCCGGTGGGTGATCCCCCCGAGCGGCGCGCCATGCCCCGCCCCCTCCACGAAGGCCCGGTTCAGGTTCACCCCGTCGGCCCCGACGCTGTCCCTCGTCCCCGTCCGGAACGCCTCGGGGTTGAGCACCGGCACCAGGATGATCCGCCCCTGCACCCGCTTCGGGTCGATCTCCCCCAGCAACCCCTTGATCGCCGAGGGCCCCTCGTACTCATTCCCGTGCGTCGACCCGAACGCCACCAGCCCCTTGACCGCCTCCGCGCGGGGCCCCACGAACACGGTCAGGGGGATCATCTGCACCCCCCACATCGTGTCGTGTTCCAGCGCCACCCAGTAATCTCGGCGCCCCGGCGATTCCAGGTCCAGCGCCTCCGGCATCACGACCGATCGGGTACTCATGCGTTTGCCCTTTCCGGCGACCGCGACGCCGTCATCGGAACACCTTCCTCGTCGGCGAGAACCGCTTCAAGGCATCCGGGTCCAGCTCGATCCCCAGCCCCGGCGCCGTCGGGATCTCCAGGTGGCCCCGGTCGTCGATCCGGAACGGCTCGACCGTGATCGCATCCAGATAAGCGCACGGCGTCAGATATTCGACGTAACGCGCCACCGGGATCGAGGCCGAGAATTGCAGGTCCGCCGCCAGGCCCACGGCCGTGTTCCAGCCGTGCGGCACCACCTGCACGTTGTGCTCGCTCGCCAGCCAGGCAATCCGCCTCGACTCGGTCAGGCCCCCATTCTTCGTGCAGTCGGGCTGGAGGATGTCGACCGCCCGCCGCTCGATCCAGGGGACGAACGCCTGCCGCCTCGTCAGCACCTCCCCCCCGGCGATCGGCACCGGCGAGACCCTCGTCAATTCGGCATACCCGTCGATGTCGTCCGGCGGCAGCGGTTCCTCGAACCAGACGATGTTGTAGTCGGCCAGCATCTCCGCCGTGTTCCGCGCCCAGTTCACGCCGTGCGGCCAGAACTGCTCGCTCCCCCCCGCGTCGACCATCAGGTCAACCTCGTCCCCGACCTCCTTGCGGGCCGTCTTCACGAGCAGCTCGTCGAAGCCCCGGTCCCGACGCCCGAACGGGCGCCATCCCAGCTTGATGGCCCGGAATCCCCGGCCCACCACGTCGGCCAGCGTCTTCCGCAAGGGCTCCGGCTCATCAAACAGGATCGATCCATACGGCTTGATCGAACGCCGGTAGTCTCCCCCCAGCAGCCGAGACACCGGCTGGCCGCAGATCTTCCCCATCAGGTCCCACAGGGCCAGGTCGATCCCGCTGATCGCGTGCTCGACCGACCCGCCCCGCCCCTGCCAGAAGCTCGACTGCCGGAGCGTCTCCGACACCCGCTCCGGCTCCGCCGCCGACTGCCCCTTGAGCATCGGCCAGAGCAATTCGACCGCCCCCGACACCAATGCCCCCGACGTGAAACAGCTCCCGACCCCCTCCAGCCCGCCCTCGGCCCGGAGAATCACCAGGGTATGCAGGTTCTCCTGCGGCTCGTGCCCTTGCGGCCAGCCCCCGTCCACGGTCGCGCCCACCAGCGGGCAGACCTCAAGCTCGACAATCGTCACGGTCGTCTCCTCGTCCCTCAGGCCCGCCCTCGGAATCGCAAGGCGTACACCGCCGCGTCCTTCAACACGAATCGCAGCCGGATCGGCCGGCCTGCCAGCGACGACACGTCGGAACCGCCCTCCCAGAAGACCGGCCGCTCGATCTCGTTGCCGATCGTCTCCACCGCGTCGTCGAGCGCGAAGCCGGGCAGGGGGGCCCCCTCGGCGTCCTGCACCTCGACCCGGATCCCGCCGGCGGCCGACGTCTCGAAGTTCAGGAGCAGCGCGTCCCCGTCCGCGATCATCGGCCTCGTGATCACCTCGCCGCCGTCGTAGCCCGCCCGGATGCTCGCGAACCCGTCGAGCCGCAGGGAATAGCGCCTCAGGTGCGCCGTCGGCTGCCCGTAGTTCTGATTGGCGTAGAAGGACATCTCGTCCTCGCCCGTCTGCACCACGTTCAGGGCCGGGTAGTTCGTCCGTGACACCCAGTTCTCCGGCCCGATCCCCGGCACCAGGAACCCCTCCATGAACGTCCGGTCGTACACCGATCCGCCCCGAGTGGTCAGCAAAACCGCATCCGAGCAGTCGTTGAAGTATCCGGGGTCGACCCCGATCTCCTCGGCCTGTTCCGCCGAGATCACCCGACGCCCCGGCATGAACCGCGCCGCGATCCCCACGTTCAGGTGCGGGGCGCGGAAGTAGGGGCTTGTCTGATTTGTGTAGAGATGTTCAATCGGCCGGTCGTCGTCGTACGTCATCAACTCCGGCCCGTTCCAGTCCAGGAAATCCGCCGAGGTCGTCCGCGCGACCCTCCGGAATCCGTCCTTGAAGACCCGGAAGTAGCACAGATATCGCCCCTCGTGCTCCGACCAGCAGGGCACGTTCTGCGAGTCGAACGCCCCGTCCGAGATCACCGGCCCCTCGCCGACCCGATCCCACCGCAGGCCATCGGGCGAAGTAAACGCCCAGAGCCCCGTCCTGCCGGTCCCGGCCAGGGCCTTGTAGCGGGCGTCGGCGGCGACCCCCGGCCTCGGGTCGATCATCGGGCAGAAATTGTGCGAGAAGGGGGCCTGGTCGGCCAGCACCAGGTTGTTCGCCCGGCTCCCTTCGTACGCGAACAGCCCCAGCTCCGGCCGATCCCAGGACCGGCCGTCGGTCGATTCCGCGTAGCAGGTCACCTCGTCGGCGCTGCCGTCCCTCCCCGACTTCGGCAGCCCCCGGTAATACAGGCGATACCGCCCGTCGTCCTGCAAGACCGTCGCATAGCCGCAGAAGGCCCCTTCCCAGGGGCGATCGAAGGCCAGCGCGACCCCCTCGTCTCGCGGCCTGGCCAGTGCGAACGAGGCGGCCCCCCCCAGCCGGTCGACCAGAAATCGATCGATGAACAACTCTCGACGCGACCCGATCTCCAGGGCCCCTTCGGGCCGATCATCGCTCCGGCCGATCCCGACGGCCCCGCCGGTCACCGAGACCCCCGCCATCGCTGCGGAGCATTGAAGCCACTGGCGACGATCCATCACGCCGTCTCCCCCGGAAAGGACCCGATCGCGGCCCGCTCGGCCCGGCCCGAAGCGTCCAGGACCGAGGCAGCCCGCACCGGCCGTCCCATCTCCATTCAATCCGACTCGATCCGATCCCGGCGCCGCCGATCCCGACCATTCGCCACGCGATCGCGGGTCAGAATACGATGCCCGAACCCTCCCCGAAAGTCCTCAGTCCCCGCCCGGCCCCGTTTGTCGCACCGGTGACCTCCCGCGACGCAGCAAAGGCGCACCGTCCGAACGATCGGGGCGTCGCCACGCGGCGCCCTCTCGCCCCCTTGCGATCGATGCGCGAGAATCCTCCCGGCTTGCGACCGGATCCCGAGGCCCGTCCGCCGGGCGTTGCAGGTTTGACTCCCCCTCGACGGGCGGCCTATAATCACCTCAACCGAGACGCCCTGGACTTCCGAACGGCGTCAATCGTGACGGATCGTCTTCGCCCTTGGCGGGTGACCCGTGGTTCGCTCGCTCGCTCAATCGACCCGATCGCTGCCCGCTCGGCCCTCGTCGGGGGCGGCCCGTCTCGGACGGGATGGGCCGGGTCGGATCGGTCGCCCGATCGTGTCGATGGAGCCTGAGCATCGGGGGAGTCCGGCGTCTATGAGAGTGCTCTCGCCTGATCGGTCGCGGTCCTCCCGGATGACCCTGCCGATCGCCCTGGTCGCTGGCGTCCTCGGCGTCGCCTCGGCCGCGATCGGCCAGGCGGTCGATCGCGAGCAGACGCCCGGGCATTTCTTCCAGGTCGAGCAGCCGATCGACACCGCCCGGGCCGATCGCCTCAGGAGCGCCGTCGAGACCGTGGTCCGATCGGCGACCGCCCGGGGCGCGGAGCCGATCCTCGTCTTCGAGATCCGCCCCGGCACCAGCGACTACGGAATCTGCATCCAGGTCGCCGACTTCATCGCCCAGAAACTCTCACGGGCCGAGAAGACGGTCGCCTACGTGCCCGAGCCGCTCTCCGGCTACGCCCTCTTCGTCGCCCTCGCCTGCGACGAGATCGTCCTCGGCCCCTCCGCCTCGCTCGGGCCGATCACCCCCGCCGGCGAGGAGGTGAACCAGGGGCTCATCGGCTTCGCCGAGACCCTCGCCAGGACCAAGGGCCGCCCCCCCGACCTCATCGTCGGCATGCTCGACCCGTCCAACGAGTTGCTCCGGGTGCGTACCGCCGACGGCCGGACCGACTACGTCCTCCGCTCGCGCCTCCCCCAGTTCGAGACCGAGAACGCCGTCCTCTCGACCGAGCCGGTCTGGCAGGCCGGCGCCCGGGGCAAGCTCGCCGCCGAGGCCGCCCGGAGCGAGGGGATCGTCCGCAGCTTCGCCGCCGATCGCGGCCAGCTCGCCCGCATCTACGACCTCGACCGCATCACCGATTCCACCGCCCTCGGGGCCGACACGCTCCGACCCGTCTGGATCCAGGTCGCCCGGCCCATCGACGGCATCCAGGAGTCGTTCATCAGCCGCCAGATCGCCCGGGCCGAGAAATCAGGCGCCAATCTGATCGTCTTCCAGCTCGACACCCCCGGCGGCCAGATCCAGCCGGCCGACGAGCTCGCCCAGCGCATCCTCCGCCTCGAGACCGTCAAGACCGTCGCCTACGTCCGCGACCGCGCCCTCGGCGTCGGCTCGCTCCTGGCCCTCGCCTGCGACGAGATCGTCTTCCACGACGACGGCAAGCTCGGCAAGATCGACGCCACGGTCACCGGCGGCGGCAAGGTCGAGCCGCTCGGCGACCGCGACCGCGAGGTCCTGGCCGACCGGCTCGCCGCCCTCGCCGACCAGAAGGGCTACCCCACCGCCGTCGCCCGGGCGCTCGTCAGGCCCGATGTCGAGGTGGTCGAGGCGATCGACACCCAGACCGCCGCCGTCACCCTCGTCGACCGCGAGGCGATCCAGGCCGACCCCGACCGCTACATCGAGCAGGGGACCCTCGTGCTCGGCGACGAGCTGCTGACCGTCACCGCCGCCAACGCCCAGAAATTCGACCTCGCCCGCACCGTCCTGGCCAGCGACGAGGAGTTCTCCGCGCTCTACGGCCTGGGGGACGACCTGGTCCGCCTCCGCGGCCCGTCCTGGGTCGACTCGCTCGTCGGCGTGCTCAACACCCCGTTCATGAGCGGCCTCCTGCTCTTCGTCGGCTTCTTCATGCTCGTCGTCGAGATGAAGCTGCCCGGCATCGGCCTGCCCGCGATCACGGCCTGCCTCGCCTTCCTCCTCTTCTTCTGGAGCCGCTACCTTGGCGGCACGGCCGACGGCCTGGAGATCATCCTCTTCATGGTCGGCCTGCTCTGCCTGGCGCTCGAACTCTTCGTCTTCCCCGGGTTCGGCGTCTTCGGCATGAGCGGCGTCTTCCTCATCCTCTTCAGCGTGGTGATGGCCAGCCACAGCTTCATCATCCCGACCGAGGACTTCCAGTACCGCCAGCTCAGCCGGACCCTCATTTTGCTGATGGTCTCGATCGCCGCGGTCGTCGTCGGCGCGGTCCTGCTCGGCCGCTTCTTCCCGTCGTTGCCGCTGTTCGACAAGCTGATCCTCAAGTCCGACCCCTTCAGCTTCTCCGGCACCGACGTCGAGAAGGACGTCTTCGAGCCCGAGTCCCCCTTCGCCTTCCTCCTGGGCGAGACCGGCCGCACCACCACCGTCCTCCGCCCGAGTGGCCGCGCCCGCTTCGGCGAGATCATCGCCGAGGTCACCGCCGAGCGCAACTTCATCGAGCAGGACAGCCTGATCCAGGTCGTCGACGTCCAGGGCTCCCGGATCATCGTCAAGCAACTCTCCTGAGCGCTCTCAGATTGACCGTTCCGTCCCCCTTCGGACGAGCGAACTCTGCCACCCTCTCCCCGACGTCGGGGTGAGGGGTCCTCGCGTTCGACGCCCAGCCCGGCCCTGAGTCCCGCTCATCCGAGACGGGGGAGCGTGCGGTTCGCCTTGCGTCAGAGGCTCCCCTTCGTCGACGGCACCCCGCCGCACCTCGGGTCCGCCTCCCAGGCGTCGCGGAGCGCCCGGGCGAGCCCCTTGAAGATCGCCTCGATCACGTGATGCGTATTCGAACCTGCTAGCACCCTCACGTGCAGATTCATGCGCCCGAGCGTCGCCACCGACCGCCAGAACTCGGGCACCAGCTCCGTGTCGAACGTCCCGACCTTGGCCGTCGGCATCGCCGCCTCCCAGGCGAAATACGGGCGGCCCCCCAGGTCGATGGCACACAGCACCAGGGCTTCATCCATCGGCAAGATCGCGTGCCCGTAGCGCCGGATGCCCGAGCGGTCGCCGAGCGCCCGGTCGATCGCCATCCCCAGGCAAATCCCCACGTCCTCGGCCGAGTGGTGGTCGTCGACGTGCAGGTCGCCGGCACACGAGACCGTCAGGTCACACGCCCCGTGCCGCGCGAAGCCCTCCAGCATGTGGTCGAGGAACCCGATCCCCGTCGCGATCGTCGCCTGCCCGGTCCCGTCCAGGTCCAGGCCCAGCCGGATGTCGGTCTCCTTCGTGGTCCGGGTGAACTCGGCGTGTCGGCTCGGCACGATCGGGGCTCCTCACTCAATACTCGATGCTCAATACTCAATACGTCCGCGTCGCTCGGCCGTCGATCCGGCGCCGCCCAGGCCGAGGCGTCACTGCTGCTGCTGGCCTTGCTGCTGACGCAGGCCCGGCGGCATGTCGGGCCGATGCCCCAGCCCCAGCGACTTCCCACGCCGGGGGGACGACCGCGACGACGACCCTTCCCCGCCCCCCGAGCCCTTCGACCCGTCGTTCAAGGGCAGGGGGGTGCCCCACTCCTGCCACTGCGGCGGGATCCGGTGGACCGGCTCGACCGTCACCATCACGTGGATCGACTCCTCGGCCTGCCCCCGGAAGATCCCCCGGTTCGGCGGCACGTCGGCGTAATCGCGGCCGATCGCCGTGACCACATGATCATCTTCCGGATATACCCCGTGCGTCGGGTCCACGTCCACCCAGCCCGACGGCTCCCCGGCCCAGACCTGGCACCAGGCATGCGTGGCCATTTCCCCCGTCTGATGCACATATCCGCTCACGTAACGCGCGGGCAATCCCAATCCTCGGCACGCGGCGATGTACAAATGGGCGAAGTCCTGGCAGACCCCCCGGCCGAGCAAGAGCGCCTCCTCCACGCTCGTCAACGCCGTCGTGGCCTCCTTCTGGTAGGCCATCCGCCGATCGACCGCCTCCATCACCATCCGGGTCACGTCCGCCAGCGTCCCTTGCGGTTCGGGCAATCCTCGGACGAAGGCGTCAACCTCCGGCGTGTGCGCCACCTGCTGGCTCGGCAATAGGAACTCCAACGCCTCGGAGGGCATCGGCCCGCGGCCGGGCCAGGGCACCCCCGCCAAGCCGGCCACGCCGAGCCTCCGGTGCGTCCTCACGTAGCTCGTCGCGTGCAGGACCAGCTCGCGATACGGCGCCGTCAGGTTGAACAGATCGACCCGGTTGCCGAACCCGTCCCGGAAGGTCGTCACCGGGCCCCTCGGGCTGATCCGCAAGCGGTAGCCGAGCACCGTCTGGTCCTCGTCCGACTGCGGCGCCATCCGCACCTCGAAGATCGTCTCCGACACCGGCTCGGAGTAGGTCAGGCGCGTCTCGTGATTGATCCGCAGCAACATCGCCAACCGCCTCCGCACAATGATCGACGCGTCGAACCCGATCGCGTGCCGTCGCCCGGCGCCCGCGATCGCCCCAATCGCCCGCACTCACGCCAGGAAATAGGTCTGGTGGACCTCGTGCGCCACCCGATGACAGGTCGTCAGCACCTCGTTCAAGAACGAATCCAGCCCGCGATGAACCACCTCGTCCAGGTCGAGGAACCTCAGGTCGCTCCCCAATCGGCCGAGCAGGCGTTCCGCCTCGGTCGCGAACCCGTGCTCATCCCCCCCCGAGATCGCCCGGAGCGCCCCGCAGGCCCGATCGACCCCGAACCGCATCGACCTGGGGAAATCGGGGTCAAGCATCAGGTAGCCGACCGCCCCCAACGGATCGATCTGCTCATGCGCCTGCCGGATGTATGCGTCGTACGCCGAGCAACTTTGCAGGAGACTGGTCGAGTATACGACTCGCAGCGACCCCGCCGCGAGGGGTTCCACCTGCCGGAGCGCCTGGACCTTCACCCCCAGGATCCGGCTCAACTGCATCACCCGCTCCAGATACCGGCCGAACTGGAGGAAGTGATAGACCTCCGACCTCGGCAGGGTCGATTCCACCAGCCCCGTGTACAGGATGCACGACCGCTTGATCCCCTCGAAGAACCGCGACGGGCTGGTCCGATACCTCCTGCGCGCCGGCCTTCCACAAAGGTACAGATACAAACGATTGATTTGTCCCCAGACCTCCGCGCTCAACGTCTCCTGCGTCCCCCTCGCGTTCTCGCGGGCCCGGCCGATCATCGACAGCATCGAGTCGGCGTGCTCGCGCTCGAACGTCAGGAACTTCAGGACCTCGGCCCGGCCCCCGTTCGGGTGCCGCTGGCGAAACAGCTCCTTGCAGCCGAGGATCGAGAGCACGCTCTCCACCGGCCGCTCTCCCAGCGCCGCCGCATGCAAACCCGCGGCGTCCAGCTCCAGTTGGAAGCTGTCGTCGAGCAAGCGCGCGACGCTCTCGACCCGCTCCAGATAGCGGCTGATCCAGTACAAGTTCTCGGCAACCCGGCTGAGCATTAGCGTTCGTCCCCTTGAAGCTCAGCGGGACCCTTGATCGATTCCGGAGGTTCCCCCCGCAAGACCCACGTATCCTTCGTCCCGCCTCCCTGCGAGCTGTTCACCACCAGGCTCCCCTTCGGCAAGGCCACCCGCGTCAGGCCGCCGGGCAGGACCCTCACCTGGTCGCCGAAGAGTACGAACGGCCGCAGGTCGATGTGCCGCCCCTCCAGCCGACCGTCGACGAAGGTCGGGTGCTGGCTCAGGCTGATCGTCGGCTGGGCGATGAACCGCCTCGGGTCGGCCTCGATCTTCCGGGCGAACTCGTCGCGTTGCGCCTTCGTCGAGTTCGGGCCGATCAGCATGCCGTAACCCCCCGACCCGTCCACCGCCTTGACCACCAGCTTCTCCAGGTTCGCCAGCACGTGCTGCCGCTGCGACGGCTCGGTCAGGCGGAACGTCTCCACGTTCGCCAGGATCGGCTCCTCCCGCAAGTAATACCGCACGAACTCGGGCACGAACGGGTAGATCGCCTTGTCGTCGCAGACCCCCGTGCCGAGCGCATTGGCCAGGCCCAGATTCCCGGCCCGCAAGGCCCCATATAGCCCCGGCACCCCCAGCACGCTGTTCCGGTCGAACGCCAAGGGGTCGAGCGACCGATCGTCCACCCGGCGATAGAGCACGTCCACCCGCCTCGGCCCCCGGGTCGTCCTCATGTACACGAACCCGCCGTCGAAGAACAGGTCGCGCCCCTCGACCAGCTCGACCCCCATCTGCCGGGCCAGGAAGCTGTGCTCGAAGTAGGCCGAGTTGTACACCCCCGGCGTCATCACCGCGACGGTCGGGTCGTCCCGGCCGCTCGGGTCGATCGCCCGCAAGGTCGCCAGCAAATTCGCCGGGTAGTCGTCGATCGGCCGGACGTTGTATTGCTGGAACAGGAACGGGAAGACCTGCTTCATCACGTGCCGGTTGTTCAACACATAGCTGACGCCCGACGGCGTCCTCGCGTTGTCCTCCAGCACCAAAAAGCGGCCGGACTCGTCACGGATCAGGTCGATCCCGCTGATATGAATATAAATGTCGCGCGGCACACGCAACCCGACGCATTCCCGCTGATACCCCGACGCCCCCACCACCAGCTCGGCCGGCACCACCCGATCCTTCAAGATCAGGCGGTCGTGATACACGTCGTGCACGAACGCGTTGAGCGCCCGGACCCGCTGCTCCAGCCCGCGCTCCAGGGTCTCCCACTCCTCGCTCGAAATCAATCGGGGGATCGGGTCGAACGGGATGATCTGCTCCAGCCCCTCGCCCCGGCCGTAGACCGTGAAGGTGATCCCCTGGCGCCTCATGACCAGGTCGGCCATGTGGTGCCGCGACTCCATGTCCTCGGCGCTCAGGGTCGCCAGGCGATTGTAAAGCGCATCGTAATGCAAGCGCGGCCGACCGTCTTCGGCGAACATCTCGTCGAATCCGTTCCGCTCATACCGATCAAACGGTCCCGCGTCGGTCACTCTGCGATTCATGGGCGATCATCGCCGCCTTCTAAGGGCTGAGAGAGGTCCCCAGACCCTAACACCCGCCCCCCCGACCGTCAATCCAGCCCTCGACGCGGAATCCAACCCCCGACGGCGGGGGAAGCGACCTCCCGCGGAGACGTCGAGTCGCGGAGAACCCGGACAGGTCGTCCGATCCCGACGCCCCTCCCCACTCCTCCCATCCTCTCTTCCGCACCTCCGCGTCCCTGCGCACAATGCCCCTCCCATCCCCCACCGTTCCCCCCCCTCTCGCCCGGAATCTCCCCCACGTTCTCTGGACCTTTTTGCCCGGTCGGACGATATTCCTCAACAGAAGGAGTCTGACCGAGCCGAAGGAGAGGCCGAATCCCATGCCCGACGCCGACTGGGTCCGCTACCGATCACTCCGCGGACAGGCCTTGCCCGACTCGGCGACGCTCCTGGGCGGCGAGGCCTACGCCCTGGAAAAAACCCTCAAGTCCGACTTCTACGCCGTCACCGGCCTCTACCGCCGCGTCGCCGACGACTCCCCGAATCCGGCCCAGATCCTCCTGAAGATCTACCACACCGACCCCTGGTGGCTCCCCCCGCTCTCCCTGCTCGGCCGCTATCTCGCCCACCGCGAGCGCCACTACCTCCGACGCCTCGCCGGGGTCGACGGCGTCCCCGCGTTCCTCGAATCGTTCGGCCCGAACGGCCTGGTCCGCGAGTACCTCGACGGCGTCAACCTCCGCGAGTTCTTCCGCGGCCAGCGCCGCCGCGTCGACGCCGACTACTTCCCCCGCCTCTTCCGGATCCTCGACGCCATCCACCGCCGCGGCGTCTCGCACAACGACCTCTCGAAGCCCGAGAACGTCCTGGTCCTCCCCGACGGCTCCCCCGCCATCATCGACCTGCAGATCGCCCTCGAACTGTTCCCCCGATGGCTCGGCCGCCCGATCGTCTCCTACCTCCAGCGCGTCGACCGCTACCACCTCCGCAAGCTCCACCGCCGCCAGCGCCCCGAGGACTTCACCGACGCCGAGCTCTCCTCCGCCCGACGCAAGGGGGCCATCCTCATCCTCCACAGCCTCGTCCGCCGCCCGTATCGCGCCGTCCGCCACTTCATCCTCGGCCGCTTCCTCACCGACCGCGCCGCCCCTCCCCCCGCGTCGAGCATCCCCAAGGCCTACATGTTCCGCGATCCCTCGGCTCAGCCCGGTCATCCCCCTCGGCGGCCTACCTCGGCCCGCTCCCGCCCGTGAACCGAGGATCTCGATCGTCCCCTTCTCCTTCACCCTGGCGTCCGCGTGCCGGACCAATCATCGATCATCGGCCCCTCGCCCCGACCCGATGCCGCCAGACGACGTCCGAGACGCTCGGCGCGAAGTCGAATCGCCCCTCGATCGCCCCCACGTACCGCGCGATGACCGGGCGACCCTGGATATGCCGGGTCGGAACCGAGAGGCTCGCCACGCCGTCGACCAGCGGTGCTCGGCCGAGCAGGGCCCGGCCGGCCCGGAAGATCACGAAGCCCCGGGGGATATTCGACCCCGGCGCGACCCCGATCACCCGGGCCGTCAGCCGATCGCCGGCACCCGCCCCGGTCGGGCCGGCGTCGGGGCCGATCGCGAGGGTGGTCGAGGTGGTCGGCGGCTGGTACTCGAACGCCCCCAGGTCGACCGACCGGCCGATCCAGCGTTGGAATCCGTCCCCCCGAGCGTCGAGGGCCAATCCGTCCCGCGCGGTGAGGCCCGGGTCGCCGGCGTCGATGGCCCGGCTCCCCCGCAGCAATCGCATCGTCGGGACCAGACCGCCGTTCGACCGCAGGGGGGCCAGCCATGGCCTGCCGATCGTGAATGGGACCCCGACGAAGCTCCCGGCCGCCGATCCGGTCGAGAACAGGGTCGATCCCCCCACGGCGGCCGATCGCGCCGCCCTCCTCGCCGAGAGGTCCATCGCCGAGAGGTCCGGAACCTTCGTCGCCAGGTTCGGGCCGATCGCGTTGATGGTCGACGGACCGGTGATGCCGTACGACACGATCGGGGCGATCGCGCTCGTGCTCGTCGCGGCCAGGATGCTGTTGCCGACGTTCACGGCCGAGCTGGTCGGCTCACCCGTCGGCAGGAAGCCGAAGGTCAGGCTGTAGACCGCGGCGCCGTTCAACTGCCCATCCCCCGAGGAGGACCCATAGAATCCGAGGGCATTGTTCGCCAGCGTCGAGTTCACGATGGTCAACGTCCCGTTCAGGTTGAACACCGCGCCGCCGAGCCCGCTGCCGGAATACCCCATGCCCCCCCCGCCGACGGCCGAGTTCTGCGTCAGGGTGCTGTTGACCATGCTGACGCTGCCGTACAGGTTGAAGATGGCCCCGCCCATGCCGGCCCCCCCGCCGCCGGTCGTGCCCGATCCGGATCCGCCGCCGTAGCCGCCGTGCCCGTATCCGCCCCCGCCGCCGCCGCCGAACCCTCCCCAACCCCCGGCCCCATTGCCGGCGCCCCCGCCGCCGCCGAACCCGCCGCCGCCGCCCCCGGTGTCCTTCCCCTTGTGCATGTCGGTGAAGACACCGCCCCCCGCGCCTCCGCCGCCGACCCCCCCGCCGCCCCCGCCGTAGAAGAAGATCCGGTTGACCCCCGTGTAGAAGGGCCCCGAGTACATCCCCCCCTGGCCGAAGTCCCCCCCGTACGACAACGAGTACGGAAACGCTCCGGCGCCTCCCCCGCCGCCGTCGCCCCCCGCCCCGCCCGGGTCGTTGTATCGCGGGCTGTTACCCCCCGCCCCGCCGAGCTGGCTCAGCCCGCCCCCCGCGCCTCCCCCCCCGCCGCTCTCCCCGGGCGCCGACCCTCCCGCGGCCGAGAACCCACCCCCGCCCCCCGCGCCGTCGGGCCCGTTCAGGCCGCCCGCGCCGCCGTTCGAGCCGGGGGTGAACAGCGGACCGAACCCTCCCCCGCCGTCCGACTGCGAATCCTCGCCGATCCCGCCGCCGGAGGTCGAGACCGAGCCGTCGCTGCTCCCCCCGATCGCCGAGTTCCCCGCGATCGTCACCCCGACGAGGTTGACCGTCCCCATGTTGAAGATCGCCCCGCCGGCCCCCATGCCTCCCCCCCCGGTGCCGCTGTCGCCCCCCTGGGCGACTCCCCCGCTGAGCGTCAGGCCCTCCAGCGTCAGCGACCCCAGGGGCAGCCCGCCCAGCCCCGGACCGCCCGAGACGCAGAAGATCCGGAAGAACTCGTCATATTGCGTCGGGGCACAGGTGATCACGGCCCCATTCCCGACGATCGTCAGGTCGCTGGTGATCGTCGGCAGGCCGTTCGGCCCGAACCAGTTGTCCTGCGCCTCGGTCAACGTGTACGTCCCCGGCCCCAGCTCGATGACGTTCCGCTCGTCCCCGTTCGCGTTCGCGGCGTTGATGCTGGCGATCAAATCGGCGACGTCCTGGACCTGGAAGGTCGCCGGGACCTCGCGCCGCTCCAGCCCCTCCATCCCCGGCGTCCACCCTTTCCCGCGACGCCGTCGCCCAAGCCGCCCCCGGTCCCGCCATCGGGGCCGCGAGGGGAGCCTCGACCACGGGGCCATCGTCGTCGGTCGGCCGATCCCCAGCCATCGCCGGGAGCAAGAAAGGGAGGTCATCGTGGCGCTATTCCTGTCGAAAATCGGTGGCCATCGCCCGCCGGGCAAGACCGGCACGGGGCCTCGCGATCGAGCACCGCGCCTCGAAGCCCGCTCGCGGCGCACTCGCCCCGAGGCACGCACCCCCAACCCTAGCTCACCGTTTTCGACCGAAGCACCCGGGCCGATCCCGCCCGACGCATCACGACCCAGATCCGCCGTCCCCGTCACCTCCCGTCCTCGATCAGGCCCGACGACTCTCCGTCCCGTCCCCACCCTCGCCCCGCACCGTTTTGGGAAGTTCTCCCGGATTTCCGCAATTAAGCCTGCCGATTTTCACGATCATTTCAGGAA